>NZ_CP088298.1:3738744-4073430 GCF_021117425.1 Brevibacterium zhoupengii
GCATCGGCACCGCCGCCGAGGAGGCGAACCACCACCCGGACGTCACCCTCACCTTTCCTCATGTCGATATCCGTCTGACCAGTCACGACACCGGAGCCGTGACCGAACGCGACCTCAAGCTCGCGGCACAGATCAGCGAGCTCGCCGCCTCGGCGGGGGTGAGCTCGGATCCGAAGGTTCCTGCACTGCTCGAGCTCGGCATGGACACAGCGAACCGGGACGCCATCGCCCCGTTCTGGGCTGCCCTGCTCACTGGCGATGCGAGCAATGTCTCCGGCCCCGATGTCATCGACCCCGCGGGGCAGATGCCGTTGCTGTGGTTCCAGGACTGTGAAGAGCACGAGGTGCCGCATCAGCGCCTGCACGTCGACGTCTCGGTGCCCCGTGCGGTCGCACCGGAGCGAATCCGCGCGGCCGTCGCGGCCGGTGGCACGGTCGTCGACGACGCCCAGGCACCGTCGTTCACCGTCCTCGCCGATGCCGACGGCAATCGCGCCTGCGTCTGCACCCTGGAGAATCGTTCCTAGCCTCTCCCGGATGCCGTCACCGCGGAGTCGCACCGTCCGGTGCACTATGCCTGCCAACAACTCGTTTCTCGTTCTCGCTTAAGCTGATGCCAGCAGTCCTAACCCGTTCCCGCCGCAGGAGGCACCGTGTATCAAGCAGCCGATGACCGTTACGAATCGATGAGCTATCGCCCGGTCGGTCGGTCCGGGCTCGTCCTTCCCGCTCTGTCGTTGGGGCTGTGGCACAACTTCGGCGATGATGTCGCCTTCCAGAATCAGCGTGACATCGTGCGCCGGGCCTTCGATTTGGGCATCACGCACTTCGACCTCGCGAACAACTACGGTCCGCCTCCCGGCTCGGCCGAGACGAACTTCGGTCGACTGCTGCGCGAAGATCTCCATCCCTACCGCGACGAGCTCATCATCTCGACGAAGGCTGGTTGGGGGATGCATCCTGGCCCGTACGGCGGACCTGGCGGCAGCCGCAAATACCTGCTCGCCAGTCTCGACGCCTCACTGAAGCGACTCGGCCTCGACTATGTCGATATCTTCTACTCTCACCGGCCCGATGCCTCGACTCCGCTGGAGGAGACCATCGGTGCGCTTGACACCGCGGTGCGTTCGGGCCGTGCCCTCTACGCCGGCATCTCGTCGTATTCTGCTGCCGACACAGCCCGCGCCTCGGCTTTGGCGAAGGAGCTGGGGACTCCGCTGCTCATCCACCAGCCCTCGTATTCGATGTTCAACCGGTGGATCGAATCCGATGGCCTGCTCGAGACCACGGACACCGAGGGGCTGGGCGTCATCGCGTTCTCCCCACTCGCACAGGGCCTGCTCACCGACAAATACCTCGGTGGAGTTCCCGAGGAGTCACGGGCAGGCAAATCCACTCCTTCGTTCAAGGATGGTTTCCTCTCCGAGGACAACCTCGAGCGCATTCGCGGGCTGAATGAACTCGCCGAGGCTCGCGGTCAGTCGCTGGCACAGATGGCGCTGAGCTGGGCGCTGCGCGATGACCGCGTTTCCTCTCTTGTCATCGGCTCCAGCCGGGTCACCCAGCTCGAGCACAATGTCGCGGCACTGAACTCGGAACCATTCAGCGCCGAGGAACTGGCCGCCATCGACACGTTCGCCGTCGATTCCGGCGTCGACATCTGGGGAGATGCCCGCCGCAGCACTCAGGAGTGAAACTCGACGGGAATTGAGTACCGGGCGAGAAGCTCCTGCAGTCACGTCATTCGTGGGCGGCTTCGAGCAGGATTCCGGTGTGACGGTTCCAGCGCGGTCGGAACGCATAGACGCAGGCCAGTCGCACGAGTGCTGAGCGCTCGTAGGTGCGGACCCGGTCTGGATCCAGTCCGCTCGCCGAGGTGATCCGAGAGATTTCCCCGATCACCACCTCGGCGTCATCCTGGGTCCAGATCCCCTGGTGAGTGCGCCACTGCGCGTGGGCGCGCAGGTTGCCCAGGTCGAGTTCGCGTTCGCCGAAGCAGGCGGTATCGACGTCGAGCAGTCCGGGTCCGGCCACCGGATCCCACATGATCTGCTTGTCATGGAGGTCGCGGTGGATCGGACCCCAGTTCCGCTCCCCCGCCGAGGCAGCACCGTCGTTGAGGAGGTCGGCGCTGACCTGCGTGATCAGTGCATCAACCTCGGCAAGCTTCTCTCCGAGGTGGACGTGGGCACGATCGCGCCACTCGTTGAACACGTGCACTTCTGAACTCGCCGAATGAACCGGCATCGACGTCCTCACCGCCGCAATCGTGTTCGTCGCGGCGCTCGTGTCCGTCCCGGCAGTCGTGTCGGTCCCAGCGGTCGTGTCGGTCCCAACGGTCGTGTTCGAAGTGGATGCGGCGAGCGCCCAAGCGTCGAGAGCTTCGGCCCAGGCACGTGACCAATCAGCACCCAGGCTCTGTGGTTCGTGGAGTTCGACGCCAGGCAGTGCGCTGAGGACGACGGTCGAATCATCCGCGGTGAGTACATCCGGCAGTGCGAAGCCGTTCCGGAACGCTTCGGCTCGATCCTGTCCGGCGACGATTCCATCTGCTTTGGACGAGCGCACGCACTTGGCGAAACGCCCATCGGCCAAGCGGATCACGGCTCTCTTGCCGGGCCGATGCGAGACCAAGCGATTCCCGGCGGTGCCGAGCAGGAGTTCGAGTCCCGGCAGCTTCGGATCTCTGCCCTCCTCAAGCATGTCCACTTCGCCGTTGCTGAGAAATCCTGACCTGATCGCAGACCCGTGCTGAGCTTCGAGCGCGATCCGATCGCGGCTGGCGGGCCAGGCTCGACGCACGGTCCACTTCTGGCCATCGATCGTGACGAACTCGGGGATGGCAGACACTGTTTGTGCCGCAGGACCCGGCATCATTTCGACATCCGCTCTACATTCGCGGCCAGAGCCCGCTGAGCTGCATTGATGGCCTGCCTTGTGGCCTGCTGCCAATCAGGCCGGCAGGTGCGCCACGGCTCGACGGCCGTGACGAGCATGGCCCAGACAGCCCAGGCCTCCACATCGATGTCGACCCCACCTGCTGCTCGGTAGCCGTCGAGGAACCCGTCTTCGAGGGACGTGCCGTCCTCGTCGGTGCGTCGTCGACAGGCGGCCACCCATCGGCCAAGGTCCATCCCGACAGGGCCGACACTGGCCCGGTCGAGGTCGATGATGCGACATTCCGAATGACCGACGAGCACCTGATCGGGGCTGAGATCCCCATGAATCGCACGGGAGCCGCCATCTGCTGCAGCACCGGAGAGGGACTCGTGCCCGATCCGCAGTCGAAGCGTCCGAACAATGTCCTGGACTGTGTTGCCAGCCTCGGGCAGCAGTTGTGCCAACAACGTTGCAGTGTCCTCGGCTTGCTCCAACGGCGATGGAGTGGAACCGGAGACCACCTCGGCGGGGGTGTGGCGGTGAAGTTCTGCGATGATGACTCCCACTTCCTCGGTCATAGCGAGGTCCGGGGTCGTCTCGAGGTCGCCGGTCCCCCACCAGGGAGAGCGCACAGCCGTTCCCTCGCTGCCGAAGGATTCGACGGGGAGGGTCGGCAGCCCCCAGTCAGCCCACTGGCTGGCGGTCTCAACCAGGTGCTGCTGGGAACGGGTGCCGATGCGGATGAACTCGCACACCCCCGAATGCTCCGGTGTGTGCTTGAGCAGGACCCGCCGACCGGGGTTGTAGCCGATGACGTCGATCTCACCGTTCAACCGTGCAATCGCGCGAGCAGCCTCCTTCCCCAACTTCGAATCCGCCGCCACCGATCCACTCAGCAGCACACTGCCGGTGACACCGGCAGATCGTGGTTCGCTGCATTCGTGCACGGTGACCGTCTCGTTGTGCCGGGCAGCACGCCTGCGAATGTTGCCCAGCTTGTCAGCGCTGGTCACAACCGCAGTCCACCCCCAGTCCTCCAGCCCGCCGAGGCGGCTCCCGGCTTCCCGCGACCAGGACACGATGGCACTGCGACCGGGTTTGACCCGAATGCGGTTGGGCACGACGGGAAAACCCAAGCGCTGCGAGAGCGCCTCGGCCGATCTGAGCTCGGTCACAAACGGCAGGTTCGCGAACTCCGCCGTTGCCTCATCACCGGCGCTATGAAGGTCCGTCAAGGTCATGCCCTTACCTCCTGAGGAATATTGCCCATCTGGGAATCTTCGGCCTGTGTGCGCATCCACTCGGCGACGCGGGTGCCGGGATTGCCCGCCAGCTCGCTCGGCGATCCGTCTTCGACGATCTGTCCGTCTTCGAGCCACAGCACCCGGTCGAGGCCGCGGATCATGGCCAGATCGTGAGTGATGACGATGCTGGTGCGCCCCTCGGTCAGCATGGAGACCGAGTCTGTGACCTGTCCCCGGGTCGCCGGGTCAAGGCCCGAGGTCGCTTCGTCGAAGACGACGACGGGGGCGTCGCGCACCAGTGCCCTGGCGATGGCCAGACGCTGACGCTGCCCACCGGAGAGAGTGTCGCCGCGGTTGCCCAACACGGTGTCGTAACCGTCGGGCAGTCCTTGGATGAACTCATCGGCTGAGGCGGCACGGGCCGCGGCCTCCACCTCGGCGTCGGTGGCATCCAAGCGACCGTAGCGGATGTTCTCCCGCACGGTTGCGGCGAACAGGACTGATTCCTGCAGAAGCACGGACATGCTCGATCGCAGGGAGGCTCTGGTGACATTGTGCGTGTCGTAGCCGTCGATGAAGATCGATCCCGATTCCGGCTGCGAGAGTCGCAGCAGGTAGCTCATCAGCGTGGATTTCCCGGCTCCTGAAGCGCCGAGGATTCCGACCTTCTGCCCCGCAGGAATGAGCAGATTGAGATCGTCGAACAACGGGTTTCCATGACCGTCGCTCGAGGTGATGCGGTCGAAGACGACATCACCGGCAACGGGCCCCATGGTGAGCGCGCCGGGGGCGTCGGCAATCTCGATCGGCTCGTCGAGGAGGTCGGCGATCCGCTCCCCCGATGCGGTGGCGCGGGCGATCCGGCCGGTGTATTTGGCCATATCGCGCAGCGGCTTCATCGCGATCTTGAGGTACATGAGGAACAGCACCAGATCGCCTGGGGACATGGCCCCGCGCAGCACCTGGTAACTGCCGAAGATGAGCACGAGAGCCTGGGAGATGCCGACGAGCACATCGGTCGAGCGCTCGAGGCCGGCAGCGAGGCGACGTGCTCGCACTCCGGCCTTGAGGGCGCGTTCGTTTCCGTTGGCGAATTCGCGTGCCACGGTGCCTTCGAGTCCGTAGGCCTGGACGACGCGGATGGCGCCGAGGGCCTCAGCTGCGGAGCCGACGAGTCTGCCCTCGCCCTTACGGGTCGAGCGGGAGGCTGTCGTGATCTTCGGGGTCGCGATCTTCGAGAGCACCCCGTAGATCGCGGCCGTGATGAGCACGATGGCGCTGAGGATCGGGTCGAGGATGACCATGACGACGAGGAGGACGGCCAGGGTGATGACGTTGCCCACCAGGGGAAGACCGGCGGTCACCGCCACTTCCTGGAGGCGCCCGATATCGCCGACGAGACGCTGGGAGGTGTCTCCGATCGAAGCCCGCGAGTGGTACTTCAGCGACAGGGCCTGCACATGTTCGAAGACCCGTGAGCGCAGCTGGGTCGCAACCCGGGCACCGACGAGCGCGAAGCAGATGGTCGAGGCATAGTTCGCCACGGCCCTGCCTGCCACGATGACCGCCAGACCGATCGCGGCGGCGGCCAAGGTCATCCCGACGTTGGATCCGACGCCGATGGTCGGCCCGATCTCTGCGCCGAGGGCAGAAGTCACCGCATCGATGGCGATCTTGAGCGGCCACGGTTCGAGGATGCGGAAGATGACGTCGCAGAACAGTGCGGCCAGTCCGCCGAGGATGAGCCATTTGTGCTGGCCCAGGTGCGGTGTGAGGATTCGCAGGGTTCGCTTCAGTGCCCCGGGCGAGATCTTCGTCCGGGACTTCTTCGACCGTGCAGACTGCTCCGGCAGCGGGGTCTGACTCATACCAGCTCCATGACGAACGGTGCCAGGATCTCCTGGCACCGACTGGTCCACGAATGGTGGGCCAGGGCTTCGGATCGGGCGGCAGCACCCATACGTTGGCGCACCTCGGCGTTGTCGATGAGGTTCTGCAGGGCAGCACTCAGGGCACCGGTATCATCGGCGGGCACCAGGGTCGCGGCATCTGTGCCTTCGAGAACTGCGGGGATCGACCCCACCGCTGAGGCGACGATGGGCAGCCCTGCCGCCAGGTACTCGTAGATCTTCAGCGGTGAGAAGTAGTTCTCGCCCGCCGGGTACGGGGCCACGGCGATATCGAAGGTGCGCAGGTGGGCCGGAATCTCTTCGGGGGCCAGCGCACCGTGGAACGTCACACGATCACCGAGGCGAAGAGCCTTCGCCTGCTTCTGCAGAGCCTCCGATTCCGGCCCATGCCCGAGGATGTCGAGATGGAAGTTCCCGTGCAGACCCGCGCAGGCCTCGATCAGCCGATCCGTGCCGTGCCAAGGTTTGAGGGTTCCCACGAATCCGATCCGCACCGCGCGGCTGTCCGTGACGTCTTGCGCGGTCGCGGCGGGGGTGATCCGGTCCGTATTCACACCGTTGGGGACGACCGAGACGTCGCTCAGACCCGGATAGTCCCGGTTCACCCAGCCGGCTACTGCAGCACTGACGCAGACAATCCGCTCGGCTCCGACGAAGCTGTGGGCCGTGGTCCGAGCCGCGTGTTCGTCGTGGACGAGCCCACGATGCTGCTTCTGCTCAGCGAGCAGAGGTGCGTTGACCTCAAGGACCAATGGCACGCCGAGGCGGCTGCTGATTTCGGCTCCAGCCGTGGAGAACAGCGAATACCGTTCATAGACGAGGTCAAAGCCCTGATCGGCTCCCGCATCCGGGTCGGACACGGTGTCGACGACCATATCGGCGAGCATGTCGGACAGTCGCATCAGCGCGATCTCGCGTTGGCCTCGGTCCAGTCCGCGTGGCACCTCGAGGCGGGTGATGTCGACGTCGGCGAGATCGGCTGGGATGTCGTCATCGGTGCGGGTGCAGAAGATGCTGACTTCGTGGCCGAGGCTCCTGAAGGTGCGGACGACTTCTTGCACGTGGACACTTGCGCCCTTGGTGCCGAAGACTCCGATGCCCGGGTCGAGCAGGATGTAGGCGATTCTCATGACACGTACTCCAGTTCGCGGTCAGCTTTCGGTGCGTCTCGGTCAGTGTTCGGTGCGACGCGGTCAGTTTTCGGTGTGATTCGGTCGGCGGTCGGTGCCGCGCGGCCGGCAGCCTGGTCGACCAGCCCGGACAGTTCCCGGGCCTGGGCCGCCGAGTCGTGCAGCCTGCACACCAGATCCCGCGCGGCATCGGTGATCTCTCGCACGGAATCCGGGGCTTCGCGCAGACGGCGGACCACCTCGGCGATGGCGGTGATGATCTGTTCGGGATCGCTCCCGTCGTCGACGAGCCAGCCGGTCTCACCATCGATGATGACCTCAGGCACCGCCGTGACATTGCCGGCCACACAGGGAATTCCGGTGGCCATGCCTTCGAGCAGGACGGTCGGCAGGCCATCGGCGTTGCCGTCGGTGCCGATGACGAAGGGGGCGACGAGAAGGTCGTGGCGGACGAACATCTCGCGGACCTCGGACTGGGTCAGAGCACCGTGCATGTCGACGAGCTCGGTGAGGTGCAGAGCGTCGATGAGCTCACGCAGCTCATCCTCGAGCGGACCAGTGCCGACGAGGTCGAGGTGGCAGGGCAGTCCGCGATCACGCAGCCGGGCAAGTGCAGTGAGCAGATGCCCGAAGCCCTTCTTCTCGACGAGGCGACCGACGGCCAGCAGTGAGGGAATCGCGTGCGCCGCGCCACTTGGTCGCTCGGCGATGGCGGGACGGTAGGGGAAACGCTCAAGTTCGAGACCGTTGCGAACGACGACGATCCGTTCGCTGAGCTCGCGCCCCAGGAGGCGGCGCAGATAGCTGTGGTTGTAGTCGCTGATCGCGATGACGTGGTCGGCGCCTGCGACCTTTCGGCTCAGATCCTCGAATTCGACGCTCTCATGGAAGATGTCCTTCGCATGCGTGGTGAACGAGTAGGGAATAGCTGTCAGGGCTGAGGCGGCTCTGGCCACGGTCGTCGCCACCGACGCGAAGTGGGCGTGGAGGTGGGTGACCTCGTGTTCGAGTGCCAGACGGGCCACGGCAACGGCCTGGACGGCATCGTCGTGGCCGAGTTCGGCAAGGTCACCGAGGTGGGTCTGGAGACCGGAGGCGATCCTCGGATCCTGCATGCTCTCCTGCCAGGTCTGCCAGTAGCTGCGAGCGCTCGAGGGCCGCTCGACGTGGATGACGGGTGCCTTGACCCTGGCCAGCTCCGGGTGGAACCGGGTGTCGGTCGTGGGACGGAGGGAGAAGATGACGAGCTCTTCACCGGCGGCTTCTCTGGCGAGGATTTCGGAGACGATGAAGGTCTCGGAGAACCGGGGATACATCTTCAGCACGTAGGCGCGTCGGACGGAAGGCTTGGTGGGAGTGTGATCAGCCTGCATAGCGAATCTCCTTGATCGAAGTGATGCTGCCACGGCTTGCTGCAGCTGAGTCTGTGCCGATGGGCTCGGCGTCTGTGCCGATGAGTTCGGCGGCGAGATGTGCAATGGTCTGGAGACCGGCAAGGTCGACATTCGAACGGTCGATCGAGTGGCCCACCCGATCTCCGAACCAGTCGTTGAGCCCGGCGACGCTCACCTCGGCGAAGGAGCAGGTGTCGACTGCTCCGACGGCAGCGAGCGCTTCTGCCCGCCGAGGCTGTTCCGCGCGATGGCTGTTGCGGGGGACGACGAGAGCTGGGGTTGGGGTCGCCATCACCTCGCTCAGTGTGTTGTATCCGCCCATGCAGACAACGGCGCTGGCCGAGGCGATGAGTCCGGGAATGTCGTCGCTGTGTCGAATGACTGTCGTCTCCGCCGCGGCTGTGCGTTTGAGTGCTTCGAAGTCTGCGAAATCCATCTGCGGGCCGGTCACCACAAGGTGGGTGTAGCCGGCCGGTGGCTGTGAGCGCACGGCGATCGACGCGAGTTCGGCGCCGTCGGAACCGCCGCCCAGGCACGTGAGAACGAACTTTCCCGGTGTGGTTGTGGCCCGGTCATTGGGGCGTTCCATGGCCAGGTACCCGGTGCATTCGGCGATGCGGGCGAGTTCTGTGGGCACCTCGCCGGTCGTGCGAGGGTCGTAGACGTCAGGATCGCCGTAGATCCAGACTGCGTCGAAGGAGTCCGCAACAGCACCGGGACCGCCCACTCGATTCCATTCGCGCTCGATCACCTTGGGTGAGTCGAGAACCTCACGCAGGCCGAGGACTGTCCTGCATCCGCGGGCACGAACGTGGCGTAGTGCTTCTCTGAGTTCACCGTCGATGCCGAAGGGGTGCCGATCAACGATGAAGAGCTCCGGGTCCTGTTGGTCGAGGATCGCCTTGATGGCGGCTTTCCGAAGCGCACTGAGTCCCTCCATCGACGAGGCGAGCGCCCGCGGTTGATAACCACCGGCTGCCGGAGTCACACCCGGCAGAATCACCCAGTCCCACCCTGCCGGCAGGTCGAAGCGAGTGGCTTCGGGATTGCCCGCGATCAGCAGTCCGCTCACTCGTCGACCGGTCAGTGCGGGAAGGGCCTTGGCCAAAGCGAAGGCCAGGGCACGGTTGCGGCGGATGTGCCCCAGGCCCAGCGAGTCGTGGGAGAACAGTGCGATTCTCAAAGTGGAATTCATAGTTCTCATCTTGTCGCGCGCAATTAAGGTGCAATTAAGATTCAGATGAGAAGACTCTTAGGCTCGAATTCAGTCGACGCCGACTTCAGTCGACGCGGTAGCCGAATCCTCGCACGGTGGTGACGAAGTCGCTGCCGAGCTTCTTGCGCAGGTACCCGACGTAGACATCGACGACGTTGGAGCCGGGATCGAAGTCGAAGCCCCATACGTGTGAGAGCAGCTGTTCTCGTGAGAGCACATTGCCGCGGTTCTGAAGCAGGATCTCTGCCAAGGACAGCTCCCGGGCGGAGAGGTCGATGATCTTGTCTGCCACCCAGACCTGGCGCTTGAGCAGGTCGATGCGCACGTCACCGCGGACGAGCTCTGTCTGCGGTGCTTCGGTGGCGGTCTCTTTGAGCCGCAGTCTGATGCGGGCCAGCAGCTCGCCGAATCTGAACGGTTTGATCATGTAGTCCGCCGCACCGGACTCAAGCGCGAAGATCGTGTCATCGGCGTTGTCGCGTGCGGTGAGAACGAGGACCGGAAGATCGGGTCTGTCTTTGCGCAGTTGGCTGAGCACGCTGAATCCGTCAAGACCCGGCAGCCCGATGTCGAGGACAAGCAGGTCGAAGTCTCCTGTCAGCGCCAGATCACGGCCGGTGATCCCATCGGCGGCGATCTCCGTGACGAAGCCTGCGGCCTTGAGCCCCTTGGCGATGAAGGCGGAGATCCGCTCCTCATCTTCGACAACGAGAATTCTGTTCACAGCGGTCCTTTCGGCAGGATCATTCGGAACTGGGCGCCCCTGGAGACGTGGTCGAGGACAACGGTGCCCCCGTGCGCCTCGGCGATGGCCTTGATGATGGACAGTCCGAGGCCGAAGCCGTGTCCTTCTGTCGACCCTCGGCTGAATCGTTCAAAGATGTCGGCTGCGATCTCGTCTGGGACTCCATGGCCTTCGTCGCGGACCCAGATGTGGACTTTGTCATCGACGATGCGGGCGCCGAAGGTGATCGGCTGATCCTCCTCAGTGTGTTCGACGGCGTTCGAGGCCAATTGCAGCAGAGCCTGCGTCAGTCGCTGTCGATCAGCGGTGATGACGATGGCCGGCGGAGTCTCGAGCCGCCAATCACGCTGTCCCAACCCCTTGGCCTTGGCCAGGGACTCGTTGAGCAGGGACGGTACGTCGACCTGTTCCGGTCGGACGAAGTCGGGGCGCCGAGATCGCGCCAGAATCAGCAGCTCCTCGACGAGTCGGGCCATCCGATCGGTTTCGTCGAGCAGCATCGTCCGGGTCTCATCGACGTCATCGACGTCGCTGGAGTCCATGGTCTCAAGATGGCCGCTGAGGATGGTCAGGGGTGTGCGCAGCTCATGGCCGACGTCGTCGAGGAAGCGTCGCTGCGTTTCGAAGGAGGCTTCGAGACGGTCGAGCATGTCGTTGAATGTGCGTCCGAGCTCGGCGATGTCGTCATGGCCTCGCGTGGTGATTCGGCTGCTGAGATCACCGCCGGAGATCGACTGTGCGGTCTGTCGCAACTCGGTGACCGGAGCCAGAAGCTTCCTGGCCAGCACCGAGGAGATCCCTGAGATCAACAACGCGGCGGCCAGCGCGACGACGATGTAGATCTGCATGACGTGCGTGAGATCCGTGTGACTGGCGGTGACGTTGTGGACGACGACGAACGACCCTGGGCCGTTGTCCGCCCCGGTTGGGGATCCGCTGGCGGTGTCCCCACCGGAGGCATTCCCACCGGTCGCGTCTCCACCGGGCCCGGAGGTGATCGGCAATACGTAACCTTCGTATTCGTCGCCGTCGATCGTCAGTTTGATCTCGCCGCCGTCAGCGGACACTCCGGCCACGGCCTCCTCGAACTCCTGGGAACTGTTCACCGCGGAGTTCGGGTCTCCTTGGTAGAGGACGCGACCATCGGAGAGGAAAGCGAACAGAGTTTCGTCCTCGTCCGGCCGATTCTGGGCGAGGAACTGGGTGAGGATCTGATCGACGGAGGTGAAGCGCTCCCCTGTTTCGGGATCGACACCGTTCTGGGCGAAGGAGCGCATCTCTGCGATCTCCTGAGTCATCGAGGCAGAGTTCCGCCCCTCCAGATTGTTCGCTTCGACGGTGTAGAGGACAAGCCCGACGACGGTGAGTGCGAGTACGGAGAGAATGGCGACCGTGATCGTCAGTCGGTTCTGAACGGTCATCCTGATGCGACGCTCAGTCGTCGTCATCATCGCCATCATCGTCGTCGTCATCGCCGTCGTCGTCATCGTCGCCGTCATCATCGTCATCGTCGCCACCGGAGTTGGCGCCGGAGTTGGCGGAGTCGGCGGGCACTTCGCGTGGCGGGTTGGGCACCGGCTCATAGGAATGCTTGAGTTCCTCGGGCCCAGAAGAGTCGTCAGAAGAGTTCGAGGACTGACTCGAATCGGAGGATTGGGCTGAGTCGGTGGGACGATCGGCAGAGCCGTCTGCTGACTCGGCGGCGTCGGCTGATTCGGTGGCACCCGCGGATTCTGATCCATCGGCGCTCGCGGGGGCCGAGGTCTCGGGAGTCACTTCGACCGGGGTGAGATCTGGTGGCTCCGGCTGAGCGGAGGTCCTGACGATGATGACTGCAACCAAAGCGAGCACGACAACCAGACCAGCGATCACGCCGCCCAGAATCTTCGATCGTCCTTCCACGCTCTCAACACTGCCCAAGGCCGGAAGGTTTGTCGAGCGATCCGCGATGAGAGTCTTCTTAGACCAGGTCAGCCGCGCACTGCCAGGGATCGCCTGAGTCGCTGTGATACCGTGAGCGCCGACCGCACAGCCCCAGGCAGGAGCCCCTGATGAGTGAGAACCGTCTGCCCGATGACGAGGCCCGGTTCAAGGAATCCGAAAGCAGTGACTCTCATCACGAAGGCCCGGACGAGGCCCCCGACGAGAGCACTGACTCCTCCACAGAGAGCCCCTGGGCCGCGCTCAAACCCTGGCAGGGCAAGGCATCCCGTCTGGACAAGGTGCTGCTCTTCCTCATCATCGGTGTCCCACTCGTCTACCTGGGACTCATGCCGCTGCGCCCCTGGATGCTGGTCAACGCCCCGGTCCTGCAGGAGTTCATCAACGGTGCCAAGACTGCTGTCGTTGCCGCGGGCGCCTACGCCCGCGTCGGTGAGATTCCGCTGTGGCTCGTCATCGTTGCCGGGTTCATCGGAATGGCGAAACTGGACTGGGCCTTCTGGTTGGCCGGCAGACGCTGGGGCGACGGCATTCTGAGGCTCTTCGCTCAGAACGAGCGACAGCTCAAGCGCATCGAATCGCTCAAGCGGATCCCCAACTGGGCACTGTTCCTTATGACCATCGTCTCGCGCTGCCCGGGAGTCCCGGGCACTCTCGTCTACCTCGTCGCCGGCTGGACGCGGATGCGACTGTCACTGTTCCTCATCGCCGACCTCCTGGGCTGCCTGATCTTCACTCTCATCTGGACGACCTTGGGCTATCAGCTGGGCGAGGCCGCCGTCGATATCCTCAAGGTCGTCGACAAGTACGCGCTGTGGCTGACCTTGGCGATCATCGTCGGCATCTTCGTCATCACCTATATCCGCGAGTACCGGAAGCAGAAGAACGCTCAGTGAGCCCCCGCTTCACACGTCGGTGATCTTAGGCTCCGAAGTAGTCGAGCCTAGGCTCCGAAGGACAGGAAAGTCTCGCGCATCCGCGTCGGATCGGCCCTGCGTCCGCTGAAGAGTTCGAAGGCATCGATTGCCTGATTGACGGCCATCCCTGAACCGTCGAGGGTCCGGCACCCTTTGGCCTTCGCCTCCCTGAGCAGCTGCGTTTCGAGCGGGAAGTACACGACGTCGGCGACCCAGGTCTGCGAATCCAGCAGGTCCGTGTCGAAGGGCGTCCCCGGAAAGGCCGCCATGCCGACCGGGGTGGCGTTGACGATTCCGTCCGCCGAGGTGATGGCCGGTTCCAGCTCTGTCGTTGAGATCGCGCGGACATGGTCCCCGATCTCGGCGGCCAGGTCCTGTGCCCGCTGTGCACTGATATCGGCGATGACGAGGTCATGGACCCCCAGTTCCGACAGGGCGAAGGCGACGGCGCGCCCCGCTCCTCCGGCACCGATCTGCACGACGCGATTCCTTGCCGCACCTTCGAGTCCGGCTTCGAATCCTCGTGCGAACCCGGTGACATCGGTGTTGTGACCTGTCGTCCGTCCAGCTTCGTCGATGACGACCGTGTTGACCGAGCCGATGCGCCGAGCGCCGGGGTCAACCTCGTCGAGGAGCTCGATGACCTGCTGCTTGAAGGGGTGGGTGATGTTGAGCCCGTCGAAGCCGAGGTTCACGGCCGATGTCAGCAGCTCAGTCAGCGGCACAGAGGTCAGTCGCTCCTCGGCGATGTCGATCGTGCGGTAGATCGTGGTCAGATCGTGCGCCGCGCCTTCATTCTCGTGCATGCGCGGGGTGCGGGAGGCGGAGATGCCTTCGCCGATGAGCCCCAGGAGCAGTGACCGGGTCATAGTCTCACTTTCGTGTGGTGCGTGTGGTGTTTCAGGTATTGAGCTTGTCGGCCAGGATCTCCATCGCGTGCACATACCCCTGCGCTCCGGCACCGGCGATGACCGCGGCTGCCACGGGTGAGAGGTAGGAGTGGTGGCGAAATGACTCGCGGGCGTGCGGGTTGCTCAGGTGCACTTCGATGATCGGGTGATCATAGGATTTGAGCGCATCGTGGAGAGCAAGGGACGTGTGCGTGTAGGCGCCGGCGTTGATGATGGCACCCACTGTGGTCTCTCGGGCCTCGTGCACGGCATCGATGAGATCACCCTCATGGTTGCTCTGGATGCAACGGACGTTCAGGCCCACCTCGGCGGCACTTGCGGTGCACATCTCCTCGATGTCTCCCAGCGTGGTGTGGCCGTAGATTTCGGGTTCGCGGACGCCGAGGAGGTTGAGGTTGGGACCGTTGAGGATGAGAACTGTGGACATGGTCACCTGGGCAATCTGGCGGCGATCGCGGCCGCCGTCTCGGTCAGTTGGGGGACGAATTCGATGAGTTCATCCAAGGTTCGGCGGAACAGCGGTGCGGCCAATGCGAGGGCGGCCAGCAGACGTCCGTCGAGGTCGAAGACGGGGACGGCCAGGGCGTTCATGCCGATGTCGTTCTCCTCAGACTGTCCTGCCCAGCCGGCATTGCGGATCTGTTCGAGCTTGGTTCGCAGCTGTGCGGGATCGGTGATGGAGTTCGGAGTCCGCGGCTCCAGCTCGAGCTCAGCGATCGTGTCTTCGCTGTTCGGGTCGTGGGCGAGGAGCGCCTGCCCCAGCGCCGAAGTGTGCAGCGGAGAATCGTCACCGGGATCCGTCGTGGTCCGAAACTGCGGACCGTCGACCGTGATCACCGTGAGCGCGGCATTGCCACGACGAACGGAGAGGATGCTCGACTCCCCCGTCGATGCCGTCAGTGCCTGGAGCAGGTCTTTGGACGATCCGGCGAAGCCACGACGATGAGCTACCTTCTGCCCGAGGCGGAAGACTTCCAATCCCAGGGTGTAGGCCTTGGTGGAGGGATCGTAGTCGGCATATCCGGACTCGACGAGACCGCCGAGCAGCCTGTAGGCGGTGCTGAAGGGATGGCCGGTGAGCTCCGCAGCCCTGGCCGCGCTGATGCCCTCCGCGTGGTCACCGAGGAGTTCGAGCATGTCGAAGGCCTTGGTCACGGAGTTGGACCCCTTTGCCGGCATACTTCGCCTCCTTGGCTCGACTGCTTGATTCGACTGTTCAGTTCGCATGAGTGAACTGAACGTGGCTCGTTGAAGTGAACTGAACGTTGACAGACTATGTCATCTCGATCACACTGTAAACCACACTGTAACAACGACTTCCATATTATGGCAATAGAGAGATGCGAGGAAGCATGATCAACGCGACCGAAGACGCTCGTCCCGCCAAGACCCCGTTCCGGGCGGCGCTGTCGAGCTGGACGGGTTCGGCTCTCGAGTACTACGACTTCGCGGTCTACGGAACCGCCGCGGCCCTGGTGCTCAATTTCCTTTTCTTCCCGGACACAACCGCTCCGGGCATGGCCATCCTTCTGGCGATGGGCACCGTCGGCGTCGCATATGTGGTTCGTCCGCTGGGCGCCCTGATCATGGGGCCCCTGGGCGATCGCTACGGACGGAAGTTCGTCCTCATGCTCACCCTGTTCCTCATGGGGTTCTCGACCTTCGTCGTCGGCTGCCTGCCCACATTCGACCAGGTCGGATACCTCGCGCCGGCACTTCTGGTGCTGTGTCGCGTGATCCAGGGACTCTCCGCTGCCGGCGAGCAGGCGAGCGCGATCAGCGTCTCCCTCGAGCACTCGCAGGAGACCAAGCGCGCCTGGACGACGAGCTGGACGCTGCACGGCACCCAGTTCGGCACCCTCCTGGCCACCGCGGTCTTCATTCCCTTCACTGCCCTCCTCCCCGAGGAAGCGCTGTTCAGTTGGGGCTGGCGCGTGCCCTTCTGGCTTTCGGCGCTTGTGGTGCTCACCGCTTGGCTGATCCGCCGTGGCCTCGACGAACCGCCTGCCTTCAAGGAGGCCCGCAATGAGCATCCCCCGCTGATGGCGGTCTTCCGCTGGCACAAGGCCGCAGTCCTGCGTGTTGCCTCGTGTGCCATGGTCAACACAGTGAATATGGTCTTCACCGTCTGGTCGCTGTCGTTCGCCACCTCGATCGTCGGCCTCGAACGCTCGACCATGCTGCTGGTCTCGGTCATCGCCAATGCCGTGGCTCTGCTCGCTATCCCAGCCGCCGCGATCCTCTCCGACCGCATCGGCCGCAAACCCGTCTTCATCACCGGAGCCTTGGGCGCCGGGCTGATGATGTTCCCCTACCTGGCTGCGGTCTCGAGCGGAAACTGGATCCTCATCTTCGTCTGCGGTGCGATCATGTCCGGTTGCGCCTATTCGATGGCCAACTCGATCTGGCCCTCGTTCTACGCGGAGATGTTCCCGACCACTGTGCGCGTCACCGGTTTGGCTCTGGGCACGCAGATCGGCTTCGCCGTCTCCGGCGGACTCGCCCCGGTGCTAGCCTCGGCCGTCGCCGGCGCCTCGGGTGAGAATTGGCTCTCGGTCGCCGGCTTCACCGCCGGAGTCTGCGTCTTCACAGCCCTGGCCGCGATGACGGCAAAGGAGACCAAGGGGCTGAACCTCGAAGAGATCGACACAGTCCACGCTGCACGCTCACACTGAGAAGCGTGCCGGTGACGAAGAATTGCCCGTGACGAGAAGTAAGGAAGGACGTCCATGCGAACGTCGATAGCAACAGTGTGCCTGTCAGGAACCCTGGAAGAGAAGCTTCGGGCCGCAGCACGGGCCGGCTTCGACGGAGTCGAGATCTTCGAACAGGACCTCGTCGTCTCCCCCGACTCCCCTGAGGCCATCGCGAAGCTGGCTGGCGAGCTGGGCATCAGCCTTGACCTGTACCAGCCCTTCCGGGATCTCGAGGGCGTCGATGAAGCTCAGTTTCAGAAGAATCTGAAGCGTGCAGAATCGAAGTTCCAGCTCATGGCTCGACTCGGAATCGACACCATTCTGCTGTGTTCGAACGTCGGGACCGCCACCATCTCCGATGACGGCGTGGTCGTGGAACAGCTCCGTCGCCTCGGCGATCTTGCTGACTCCTACGGGGTCAACGTCGCCTATGAGGCACTGGCCTGGGGTCGGTTCGTCTCCGAGTACGACCATGCCTGGGACCTGGTGAAGGCCGCAGACCACCCACGGATCGGCACCTGCCTCGACAGCTTCCACATCCTCTCGCGCAATACGGATCTGAGCCGCATCGCAGATATCCCGGGCGAGAAGATCTTCTTCCTCCAGCTCGCCGATGCCCCCGCACTGACGATGGACGTCCTCAGCTGGTCCCGCCATCACCGGGTCTTTCCCGGTGAGGGCGCTTGGGATCTCAGCGACTTCCTCACCAGGATCGCGGCCACGGGCTACGCCGGGCCGGTGTCGCTGGAGGTCTTCAACGACTCCTTCCGCCAAGGCGACACCAACCGGACCGCCGTCGACGGCCTGCGCTCCCTGCGCTGGCTCGAGGCCAGCATCGCCGATGCTCCCGCACACGCGGCTGACTCTGCACACGCAGCTGGATCAACAGCGCCGGGCACCGCACTGGATCTGCAGCCTCTGCCCGAAGTGGAGGAGCCGCGGGGAATCAACTATGTCGAGCTGAGCACCGATGACCTCGGCACCCTGACTCGCCAGATGCACCAGCTCGGGTTCCAGTTCATCGGCTATCACCGCAGCAAACCCCACGTGCAGCTGTGGCTGCGGGGGCAGGCCCGGATCATCGTCAGCGAGGTGACCGAGGATGCGGGCACCACCTCGGCGCCGGTGAACGGCACGTTCCTGCGCGGAATCGGCTTCGAAGTCACCGACTCGCAGTCGGCCATGGAACGCGCCGCACTCCTGCACGCAGATGAAGTGCCGCGCGATCAGGCGCACAACGACGAGGTGCTGCGCGGAGTCTTCGCCCCCGACGGCTCCGAGGTCTTCTTCCACCAGCTCGACGCGACGACCCCTGCCTGGATCAAGGAATTCGGACACGATCACGACGAACAGGTCTCCCACATCGACCATGTGAACCTGGCCCAGCCGTCGAACCACTACGACGAGGCTGTCCTGTTCTACACCTCGCTGCTGGCGCTGCACGCCCAATCCTCACAGGACGTGCCGAGCCCATCGGGCCTGGTCAGGTCGCAGGTCATGTCGAGCACCGATGGATCGGTCCGCATGCCGCTCAACGTCTCACCGCAGCCGAATGCCGAAGCCGTCGCGGGCCGTGGAATCGGCTCGGTCGTCGAGGCGTACCCGGAGCACGTGGCCGTGGCCTGCGAGGACATCTTCCAGGCCGCCGCGACTGCGCTCTCTCGCGGACTCGATTTCCTCCCCGTGCCCCAGAACTACTACGAGGACCTCGACTCCCGGTTCGATCTCGACCCGGAATTCCTGCAGCGGCTGCAGGAGAACCACGTCCTCTACGATCGGGACGAACACGGTGAGTTCCTGCACTTCTATACCTCGACGATCGGGTCTGTGTTCTTCGAGATGATCGAACGCCGAGGTGACTACCTCGGATTCGGCGCTCCCGACGCTCCGGTCCGGTTGGCCGCACAGCATCGGAAGAACGCGCAGCGGGGCGCATGACAGCGGTGGCGATCAGCGCCAGCAGCGACAGTCAGCGCGGCCAACGTTGAAGCCAGTGCAGAAGAGGTGGAATCTGGCAGGTTCCGGGATCTTCTGGCAAGGTATTGCCCATGAGCAATGAACAGATCTTTGACGGGCCGTTGGCTCGTGCCGCCCGCGCCCTGGTTCGCGTGTCCGTGAAGGACGTTGCGTCCAAAGCTGATGTGAAGAAGTCCGAACTCAGGGACTTCGAAAAGGGACGCGATGACCTCACCGAACAGCAGGAGCACCGCATTCGCGAGGCCCTCGAAGAATTCGGAGCCAGGTTCGTCCACGATGAATCACAAGGCGGCTACGGTGTGCGCCTGAAGTTCAACCGCGCCAAGGTTCGCGCCATCGAACGCTGGGAAGACGAGGGCGGCACCCCCGCCGAAGACGACGTCTGAGACCTCCCGAGCAGATAGGAAGCTGCCCCGACCGTGCGCTGTGCATGATCGGGGCAGCTTCTCGTTTCGCTGAACACTCAGCTGGTGGGTCAGCCTGGTGGGTCAGCCTTCGGCGATGAGCTCCAGGTTGTCGACGACACGGTTGGAGAAGCCCCATTCGTTGTCGTACCAGGCGACGACCTTGACCATCTTGCCCTCGACGCGAGTCAGCGCGGAGTCGAAGATCGAGGATGCGGCCTGGCCGACGATGTCGCTGGAGACGATGGGTTCGGTCTCGTACTCGAGGATGCCCTTGAGCTCTCCGTCGGCAGCCGTGCGGTAGGCCTCAAGCACCTCGTCGCGGGTGACCTCACGGGACACGATGGTGTTGATCTCGACGATGGAGCCGACCGGAACGGGCACGCGCAAGGCATCGCCGCTGAGCTTGCCGTCGAGCTGAGGAAGCACCAGGCCGATGGCCTTGGCAGCCCCTGTCGATGTCGGGATGATGTTCTCCGCTGCGGCTCGGGCACGACGGGGATCCTTGTGCGGCCCGTCCTGGACCATCTGGTCGCCGGTGTAGGCGTGGACCGTGGTCATGAAGCCCTGTTCGATACCCGCCAGGTCGTCGAGTACCTTTGCCAGCGGAGCCAAGGCATTGGTGGTGCACGAGGCATTCGAGATGATGGTGTGTTCCGGCTTGTAGGCCTCGGTATTCACGCCGTAGGCCAGCGTGACATCCGCGCCCTTCGAGGGGGCGCTGACGAGGACCTTCTTCGCACCGGCAGTGATGTGAGCCTGTGCCTTCTCGGCCTTGGTGAAGCGGCCCGTGGATTCGAGGACCACGTCGACGTCCAGTTCTTTCCAAGGGAGATTTTCCGGGTTCTTCTCGGCAAGGATTCTGATCGACTTTCCGTCGATGATGATCTTGTCGTCGGAGACCTCGACGGGGAATCCGAAGCGACCCAGCGTGGTGTCGAACTTGAGCAGCCTCGCCAGGTCCTCGATGGGGCCGAGGTCATTGATGGCGACGACCTCCAGATCGCTGCCGCGTTCAAACAGCGCGCGCAGGGTGCTGCGTCCGATACGACCGAAACCGTTGATGGCGATGCGAGTCAATGTCACTCCTTGCGAGGGGTTCTCCTTGTGGGTACACCTCAATATTCTCGCGAACAGACGAACCGCAACAGTGGCCAGCGAGACATTCTACGCAAGGTTATCGCCAGATGTATTGCCAGATGCCGTAAGTATCTGGCCAGCCCTGCCTTGACCCGCTGGGGCGTCGACCAAACACGATCGCCACAGGCCGATCAGTCGGACTTCCATTCGCCGTCAGCGCGTATGGCGGTGGTGATTCGTCGACTGCTGTCGCGCAGCTGGCGAGCTTGAGTCCGGGTCAGCGAATCGAAGACGAGCCTGCGCACAAGAGCAACGTGTCCGGGCGCCGCCGCACGCACGGCCGTCTGCCCATCCTCAGTCAGCGTAGCGATCGTACTGCGACCGTCGCTCGGATCCGGCGCCCTGCGAACCCACTGCTTCCGCTCAAGTCTGGCAACTGCGCGCGACAGCCGGGACAGGGTGCTGTTGGCGTAGCCGGCAAGCTCACTCATGCGAAGAGACCGCCCCTCAGCCTCCGAGAGTGCGCAGAGGATCCCGAACTCGAAGTGACTGATCCCCGAATCACCCTGCATCTGCGCGTCGAGTGCCGCGGGAAGCCACTCAAGAAGCGTCGCCACCGCCGACCACGCTTCAAGCTCATCAGGGTTGAAAGCATCAGCGGATTGATCATCGATCATGAGTGTCATTCTAACATTTCAATTGCCTGAGCAAGTAAACGCGCCTACGATTAACTTACTCAGGCAAGTAATTTCTGCTCTGGAGAGCAGTATGAAAGGACGCACACCATGGATATGGGCATCTCAGGAAAAAGGGCGTTTGTCAGCGGCTCCACCCAGGGCATCGGATTCGCGGTGGCGGCGAGCTTGGCCGCCGAGGGTGCCACTGTAGTGATCAATGGTCGCGATGAGCACCGAGTGACCGAAGCACTTGAAAGCCTTCGCTCCTTGATACCCGGCTGCGATGTCTCAGGGATCGCCGCCGATGTGGCTGACCCAGGGCAGGCCGGAGCTCTCCTCGACGCACTTGATCCCGTGGATGTGCTGGTCAACAATGTGGGACGCTTCGAGGTGTCGGCGTTCGAGGAGATCTCGGACGCGGAGTGGTCGCAATTCTTCGAGGTCAATGTGATGAGCGGGGTCCGCCTCTCGCGTCACCTTCTCAATCCGATGCTGAAGCAGGGGTGGGGCCGGATCATCTTCGTCGGCACCGAGTCCGCCGCTGATGTGCCCGGCGACATGATCCACTACGGGGCGACCAAGGCTGCTGCACTTGCGCTGAGCAACGGTCTCGCGAAACTCACCAGGGGTACCGGTGTCACGGTCAACACCGTTCTGGGTGGTCCGACCTATTCCACCGGCGTGGCGGACACCGTCGAGCAGATCGCTTCCGCGCAGTCGCTCTCTCCTGAGGAATTGAAGTCCACACTCGTGCGTGGATCTTCGCTCCTCGAACGCTTCATCGAACCAGAGGAGATAGCGAATCTGGTGACCTATCTGGCCGGTACGAAGTCCTCGGCAACCAATGGCGCAGCACTTCGTGTCGAAGGCGGTGTTCTCCCCACCACCGTGTGAGTCATCTACACGTATGAGCCATCTCCGCGCGTGAGCCATCGACGGCGCTGACGAGGCCGCCGGCCGAACCTATCCCGGAATCAGCCGGAGAACGTGTGCCGGTACTCGTTGGGAGACGTCGAGAGGATGCGCTGGAAGTGCATGCGCAGGTTCGCACCGGTACCGAGTCCTACCTGGTCAGCGATCTGCTCGATGCCGAGATCACTGTTCTCGAGGAGTTCCCTGGCCAGGTCGACGCGGGCCCTGAGTACCCATTGCATCGGTGTGTAGCCGGTGTCGTCGACGAAACGCCGAGAGAATGTGCGCACGGAGACTCCCGCGTTGGCCGCGAGATCCGTCAGCGTCAGTGATTCACCGAGGTGCTGCAGGGCCCACTCGCGGGTGTCGGCGAAGACCTCGCCAAGAGGGTCCGGCACACTGCGCGGCACATATTGGGCCTGCCCCGCACTGCGGTAGGCAGCCGCGACGAGCCTGCGGGCGACCTGATTCGACAGGCCCACACCGTGGTCGCGGCGAATGAGGTGGAGACAGAGATCGATCGCCGAGGCTGCTCCTGCCGAGGTCAGCAGCTCGCCTTCATCGATGAAGAGGACATTCTCGTCGACCTCGATCGAAGGGTAGCGTCGGGCGAGCTCCTTCGCGGTCGACCAGTGGGTGGTGGCTCGCCTGCCGGCGAGCAGACCTGTGCGTGCGAGGACGAAGGTGCCCGTCGAGATCGCGGCGATTCGGGCGCCGCGTTCGAACGCCGAGAGCAGTGCCCCGACGACGGCAGCCGATGGCTCATCGTCGACAACCGAGGTGGCTCCGGGGATGATGATCGTGTCTGCCGACTCCAAGGCTTCGAGGCCGACATCGACGCTGTAGGAGAGACCATCGGCCCCGGTGATCACTCCGGCGGCGTCCCCGCAGACCTCGACCGAGTACGGCCAGGTTCCGCCCGGCAGGATGCCGCTCGGGTGGACTGTTGCGGTGGGGCTGACCGCGTTGGAGCCGCGGCCGAAGACCTGGACTGGGACGCCGAGGTCGATGGCAGACACCCCGCCCAGAGCCAGCACGAGAATGCGGTGCGGCTGCGAACGGGGTGTTCTGCGCAGTGGTGTTCGGGAGTCATCAGTCATGATTGCTCTTCAGTCTAGGCAATCAGACCGCCCGGATCAGCTGTGGTCGTGGACTCCGGTGAGTTTGAAGCCGAGGCGTCCGTGGGCGAATGCTCCACCGGCCCGAATCGCCGAGGCGGTCCAGGCGGTCTCTGCCAGCTCGGTTTCCGAGGCGCCAGCTTTGACCGCGGCGTTCGCGTGCGCATCGATGCAGTAGGCGCACTGCGTCGTCAGTCCGACGGCGTAGGCGATGAGTTCGCGGTACTTCAGCGGGATCTCGCGTCCGTCCTCGGCGAAGACTGCGTTGTTGAAATCACCGAAGGCCTTGAGGATGTCCGGAGTGGTCTCCTTGTAGGCCTTGTCGTACTTTCCGTCGCCTTCGCGATCGAAGAAATCAGTCATGGTGCGCTACCTCCTGGGATCGAAAACGTTCCAGATTGCCACGCTACCGCCGGTGGCAAGAGGGTGCGTCCGTTTCGTCACACAGCGACGGATTTCAGCCCTGGAGGCCTAGGTCAGATGATGCCGGGCTGAGCCACGTATGGCTGCGGAGCAATGCTGGGTGCGGCAGCCGTTGGCGCGACGACGTTCGGAATGACCGAGCCTGTTGCGGCAGCACTGGGAACTGCGACGTTCGCGGCTGCAGCCGTTGGCGCGGCAGCCGTTGGCGCGGCAGTGGTTGGTGCTGCTGTGGTTGGCGCTGCTGTGGTTGGTGCAGCAAGGGTTGGTGCGGAAGCGTTCGGAGCGGCGGCGCCTGGCGCAGGGGCGCTCGCAGCCACTGCCGAAGCGTTCGGAACTGGTGCTGCGGGAGCGGCAGTGCCGACGTCGTTCGCGAGTTCGGCTGCGGACGCCACCGGCGACGCAGCGGCGGATCCGGACTTCGGGGGAACCGCCTCGGCGATGGCCTCGAACATGGCCAGAGTCCCGTGCTGTTGGGCCAGGCTCACCGGTTGGGGGTCGCTTGAGAGCTTGACGCCCACGGTCTGGGTGGCGCGGTCGATGTAGAGCATCTGGCCGTGGATGCCGATGCCGATGACCACGTCGCGGCTGGCCGAGGGCACCCAGAACTGACTGCGGTACATGCCGCCTGGGTAGGACTGCCCCGACGGGGAGTCGGCGAAGACCTGGGCAGAGTCGGCCGCTCCGGTGAAGATGTCGTCGATCCACTGGCCGGAGAGGACACGCACTCCCTCGGCGGTGGTACCGCCGCGGGCGATCATCTCACCGAACCTGGTCAGGTCGCGCAGGGTGGTGCTGATGGCGCCGTCGGCGATGGAACCGCCCCACCGGTCTTGGCAGACCTGCGCCGCGTGAGCAGCACCGATCTTCGACCAGACGTATTCGCTGGCGATGACGGAGAAGGGCTGACCGACGACGGCTTCGCAGATCCAAGCTAGGACGTCGGTCTCGCAGCTGCGGTAGACGTAGGCCCCGCCGTGCTCGCGTTCGCTGGTCAGTCCCTTGAGGAATTCCTTGATTCCGTTCGCCGAGGTGGCTGTCCGCGGCGCGAAATCGACCGCTTCGAACAGGGCCCGGATCTCGGATCCTTCCTTGAGGTATTCCTCGGAGAACTTGATGCCCGATCGCATGTCGAGAAGATCGCGGATGGTCGCTCCGGCATATCCGCTCTCGGCCAGTGCGGGGACACGGGTGGTGACCAGGTCGCCGGGAGAGAGAAGGCCCGCGTCGGTGAGTGCGCCGATGACAGCGGAGACGATGGACTTGCTGATCGAGAACAGCATGTGCTGGCGAGCTGGCTTCATCGGCCAGGCGTATTCCTCCTCCAGCGCGATGCCGTCGCGGGAGACCATCCAGGCATCGGTGAATGTGTTGGCCAGAACGTCGCCGACGGTCGACCACTTTTCGTCAGCACCGGACCACTTCTCGCGGTCGATGGGCAGGGGGCGGAAATCGTTCTCTTCGGTCACAAGCTCGCGGACCGGGCCGATCCCGCGCGGAATGCCGCCAACGGGGAAGAGTTCTTCCATCCGGGTCAGTGAGAACGCGAAGTACTCCGGCCATTTCCAGGAATCGAGGTCGATGCGTTCGAGGATCGCCTCCGACGGGTCGACGATGGCGTCTTCGCTCGCCGAGGTGAGGTCGCCGGCTCGTGGTAGCGGCGGCATCTCAACTGGAGGTTCCGAGGGAGGTGCGGGTGAGGCGGCGTTGTCGCCGGTCTGGTCCGCCGCTGGCTTGATGCCCTTGGTGTTTCCCGAGAGCGCGCCGAAGCGGCGTTTACCTGACCCGTCGGAGGAGCTGGGCAGGGTCTTGTCGCCATCTGCCATAGTTCGCCTCCACCGGTCTTGACCGGCACGGACTGCCGATCTGCATGGAAGAGCCTACCTGCAGGAGAAGAACCAGCACAGTTGAGTTCCGGTTTCAGCGCACGACCCGAGCCGCACCAAGACCGCTCGCAAGCCTGCCACCAGGCCAGTCACAGCAATTGATTACTTATCAGTTATTCAACTTACAGTTCGGTGTCCCCGGCGCGTTCTGTGCCTGGCCGAGCGTGCGAACCTCGAACTTACCCGATGGCTCTTCAGGCTGGCCGTCCCCTACGCTGGGAACATAGACACATTCTCAACGAGGAGAATTTGACAATGCTGCTTGGCTGTCATGTAGATCGCCCGGGCGACGTCCTGACCATCGAATGGTCGCTCGGCTATGCCCAGTCCTCGGTGTGGAAACATCTCACTGATCCTAAGACGTTGAACGAATGGTTGGGGCGGCCAATGACGTTCGATGCTCGAGCCGGTGGCGAGATCATCGTCGATCATGACGACGGATATCTCTGCCGCTCCGAGGTTCTGTCCGTGAGCCACGACCACGGCACGTCTCACGCCAGCAGCGTGGAACTGTCATGGGAATTTCCCGATGAACCCCCGAGTCGCCTGTCCCTGCGAGTGTTCGACAGCGACAGCGGAGTCGATGACGGCACCGGCCACACGCCGATAACTGGTCTGCTTCTCCAGCATTATGGCCTCGGATCGCTCATCGATTCCTATGTGGCCGGCTGGCTGACCCACCTCACGTACTTCGAAGCCTCACTCGGTGCGACACCACTACCGCCGGGCCAATTCTGGGCTCTCTGCGCGACGTTGGAACGGCTCCGCGCATCAGCGAATGGCGACGACCTGCCTCGCTAGAAGGCTGACGCCATCGCGCGTTAGTCAGGTTTCGACCACTGACCACAATGTTGTCGACGCTTCGTCGGCTACCAGCGCGAAACGCTTCCCGGATCTCAGCTGCGCATACTCGCTGGCGGGATGATCGTCGACGAGTTTGCCCGTGTCAGATTCGTAGAAGCTCGTCTTCTTGTCGTCGGTGACGATGACAAGACCCAGTTCCGGCAGAACACCTTGACCACCCCAGGGCAAGTCGCTCGTGGAGTCGCCAGCTTCCCAGACGGTCTTTCCTGTCTCTGCGTTCAGTGCCATCACGCCCGAGTCGAGTCCCGGCACGATCACCAGCGTTTCGTCTTCAGCGTCGACCGGGGCATTTTGCGGTGCTCCGTAGCCGCCGATCGAGTCCAATGCGACTTCGGGGGCATCCGCGTACCACCCCTGCAGGGGTCCGTCCGAGCCCTGGTATTTGACCGTCGAGGCGAACAGTTGGGGTTGGACACAGGCGGGCTCACCGTTCGGGCTGAAGGCCAAATCTGCAGCGCAGACCGCGTCGAAGGTGTCTTTCATGGTCAGATCCTGTGGTTCGTCAATGCTGTCAAGAGTTGGCGCATCGGAGTCAGGAAGTCCGCTGGGCAGGCTCAGCTGCGCCGCTCTCGTGACCATCGAACTGTAGGGATTATCCGGGTCCTCTGAACCATAGACGTAGAGCAGTGACTTCGGATCGGATGTCGGGTACACGTCGAAATGGTCGACTCCGGTGTCGTCGATGGAGCGCGCCGAGGTGATGGGGACAGTCGTATGGCGTCCGGTGTCCAGCGCCACCCGGGTGATCACCGCTTCGTCTCCGTCTTGCCAGGACACGAAGCCGTAATGGCGATCCGGAGACACATGGATCGTGGTGCCCCCGAATGTCTTCCCCTCAGAGCCAGTCGACAGCGATGGCCATGCTTCTTCGCCTGTTGCAGGGTCGAGTGCGAGGACAAGCGCGTTCCCATTCTCCGAGGTCGGCTCGCAGCCGTCTTCTTCGAGCATCCCCTCGTACGCGAGGAGGATCAGGTCACCGTCGCCGAGGATGGGGCTGGTTCCCGTCGTCTGTGAGCCGAACCCCTGGGCCGGGTGACAGGCGTTCGCCACCTCGGGGATTTCAAATGACCACGCTTCGCTGCCATCGGCCCAGGAATAGGCGACCACTTCACCCGAATAGTCATCGATGATCACATTCTCTCCTGCGGAGTATGCCTGGGCTCCTCCACTCGGATCGTCATTGATCTGGACATCGATGCTCCACAGCTCGTCACCTGCAGAGTCAATCGCACGCAGTTTCTCCGCAGACCAGTCGGAAACCAGTGCGTGGCCCGCTCCGTCGTCGACGATCAGGGTTGCGCGGTAGTCGAGGTCGATCGGATCAGCGAGGGTGGGAGTTGCCTCAGGTGATGGTGTCGCAGCCTCCTGCGAAGGCGCAGAAGTGCACCCACTGAGAACCAGCAGCGCCGTCGCCGCGGCGAAGACTGTCGCCCACTTCATCGGTCGTTTTTCCAGGTCATGCCTAGATCATATGTCCCGGCGCACGGTTTCTGACTCGAGACTCGTGTGATCCCCACCTCGACGCAACGCTGCCGTGTCGAAACTCCTGTGCACGCACAGGGGTGTCCACTCCAGGAGTGTCTCGGCAAGCGATCGGCGCACCCTGTCAGAGGAACGCGAAACCGATCAGGCCTGCGGCGATGACTGCGGCCCAAGCAGGCAGCTTCCATTTCACCTGCGCGATGAAGACGCCCACGGCGAGCGCCAGGGTGGCAGGTGAGGTGATGCCCTGGGTGAATACCGGATCGTAGAGGGCGGCAGCGAGTATGCCGACCACGGCGGCGTTGACTCCCAGCAGGGCCCGGCGCACTGCCTGCGCGCTCCGAAGTCGCTCCCAGAAGGGCAGGGCGGCGATGACGAGGAGGGCTGCCGGCAGGAAGATCGCCAGGAGCGCGATGGCCGCACCGATCAGACCTGTCGGCCCCGTGGTCGTGGAAGCACCGAGGAATGCGGCGAACGAGAACAGAGGTCCCGGGACTGCCTGTGCGGCACCGTACCCGGCGAGGAAGGAATCGTGGCCCACCAGTCCGGTCGCGACGGTCTCCGCCTCAAGCAACGGCAGCACGACATGGCCTCCGCCGAAGACGAGCGCACCGGCTCGGTAGAACACATCGACCAAGCGCAGACTAGCGTCACCGGTGACTGCGGTCAGGATCGGCAGCGCCACGAGCAGCACAATGAAGGTCGTCAGTGCAACGAGACCGACCTTCCGGGAAGTGCGCACCCCGAAGTCTGGTCGCGCACTGTCTCCAGCAGACTGCTCATCCGCATCCGGGCTCTTCGAGGCACCGTCTTGCGCAGCTTCGTCTCTTGCAGCTTCGTCTTGAGCAGCTTCACGACGCAGCCAGACGAGTCCGACGACACCACCCACAACGATCGCAGCCACCTGGACGAGCGGGCTCGGGATGAGCAGGATGATGATCATCGCGGCCCCCGCGATGGTGGCACGTTTGGCATCCGGCGTCAGGTTCTTCGCCATCCCGAGTACCGCCTGCGCGACCACAGCGACCGCGGCAGCCTTCAGTCCCGCCAGCCACCCCAAGCCCGTATCCCCGCCGAATGCGGCGACGCCGAGGGCGAAGGCGACGAGCACGATGGCTGAGGGCATGGTGAAGGCGAACCAGGCAGCCAACAGTCCTCCGAGGCCTGCCCGCTGCAGTCCGATCGCCATACCCACCTGGCTGGAGGCCGGTCCGGGAAGGAACTGACACAGCGCGACCAAGTCCGCGTAGGCGCCGTCAGAGAGCCACTTACGGCGGGCGACGAAGGTCTCGCGAAAGAACCCGAGATGCGCGACTGGACCGCCGAACGAGGTCACGCCGAGACGCAGGAACGCCCAGAACACTTCTCCGATCGTGCCGGGATGCCTGCGCTCATTCCCCACGTCTGCCATCGCTTCGCCCATTCTCACTATTCTGGCCGAGCCGACTCAGGCGGACTGTCAGATCGGCCGAATACGGCGATGAACTTCAGGATAACTTTTGCACCCCGTCCCCGCGGGCACCGCACATTGAGCGTCTGCCGCTACACCAGCCCCTGATCCTCGGCGACGCGGATTGCCCGTGACCGCGATTCGACGCCGAGCTTCGTGAACACATTGACCAGATGGCTCTTCACCGTCGCCTCGGTGACGAAGAGTTCCTGGGCGATCTGGGCATTCGAGGCTCCGGTGGCCAGCAGCTTCACCACGTCGCGTTCGCGGCGCGTCAGCTTCGGGCCCGGGTTGCGCATCGCGGCGACGACCTTCGAGGAGATTTCGGGAGGCAGGTAAGTCTCCCCGCGCGAGGCCTTCTCGATCGCAGTCGAAATGTCTTCGGGGTTGATGTCCTTGAGCAGATAACCGGCCGCTCCGGCATTGAGAGCGGCGACGATCTCCGAGTCGTTGTCGAAGGTCGTGAGGATGAGGACCGCGGGTTTGCTCGGCCGCGCGTTCAGCCGCTTCGTCACCTCGATGCCGTCGATGCCCTCCCCCAGCCGCAGATCGCAGAGCACCACATCGGGGGCGAATTCATCGACCAGGTCCAGCGCCTCCTCACCGGTGCTGGCCTCCCCGATGACGGCGATGTGGTCAGGGGCGTCGATGACGGACCGCAGGCCGGCCCGCACCACGGGATGGTCATCGACGAGGATCACTCGAATCGTCATGCGCTGTCTCCTTGTGTGCGTTGTCCTTCGACGTCCCCACCTTCGCCGAGGTTGTTCTGCCGAAAAGTCAGGGTCGGATTGTTGGGCAGCGTGGCTGAGATCGCGAAGCCCGAACCCGGAGTCGTCTCGATGACGAGTTCGCCTCCCAGCTCACGCATCCGGGATCCGATGAAGTCGAGTCCGAATCCGGATTCCGATTCGCGTTTTCGCGCCTCGGGATCGGCCATGCCGACACCGTCGTCGACGATGTCCATGCGGATCGACCCGTCGAGATCCATGAGGCTGACCATGACTCGTGAGGCGTGGGAGTGCTGTCGGACGTTGGCGAGCGCGGACTGCGCGGTCCGCAGCAGCGCCACCTCCACCTCGGCGGGCAGGGAGGGCACGGTCTCATCGACTTCGACGCGGCCGCGGATGGAGGTGTCGTCCTCCAGCCGGGTGAGCAGGCGGCGGAGGGCTGCGGTCAGGGCACCGTCCTCGAGTTCGGCCGGGGCGAGGGCGGCGATGATGCGGCGCACGTCTCGCGAACTCTGCGCGGCGAGGTCTTCGACCTGGCGCAGGACCTGGGCAGCATGGGCATCACTGGTCCTGTCCACCTCGGCGTGGGCGATGAGACGGATCGAGGAGATCTCCTGAGCGATCGTGTCGTGGATGTCGCGGGAGACCCGAGTGCGTTCCTGGATCTCGCCGGCGTGGCGCTGGGTCAGCGCCAGTTCGTCCTGGAGGTCAAGGAGATTCTGGTGGGCCAGCTCCAAGGATTGCAGCAGCTCTTCACGCCGGCGCCCCTCGCGCAGGAGTTCGATGTAGCCGCGTGAGAGTCCGAGCGCGAAGACCGCACCGATGAGTGATCCGATGATGCTGGCGGTGCCGACCGCACCGTAATGGGCCAAGGGTGCCACGACCGTCGCGATGTAGGTCAGCGCGGTGAAGACGACTGCGATGCGCAGGGAGAACAGGTGTCCGGCAAGCAGCCACAGGACGAAGGCGATCCAGATGAATTCGGCGGAGACCAGCAGGGTGCACAGCCAGGCGACGGCCAGGACCAGCAGCCACCATTTGGCCAGGACGATGGCGCCGCTGCGGGCGGCTCTCACAGCCCCGAGCGCGTACCAGCCGAGGAAGACGATGCTCACGGCGAAGGCCGCCAGAGGTGCTGCTCCGGCATCGATGGCGCGGATGCACGAGATCACGGTGAGAGCCAGGGCCATTGCGTGCTGGCCGATCTCCATCGTTCTCTCTGTCCACCCGCGTAGTTCCACGGTCCCACCTTCCTGCAAGTCGTTCCTCGCGTTTGTCGTCATTCCTGCCAACTCAATCACATCTGCGGCACCCGCGTGCGCTTTTCGACGGAGCCGGGGCCCGGCCATCGAGATGTCTCGACGACCAGGCCCCGCTTGTGCCAACTGACTGCGTCAGCTTTCAGCAGCTCTGATCAGTGCCTACCGTGGCCCGCCGAGGCTGTGGCCTCGTCCCGGTCCGACTCGGCCAAGAGCGGGGTTCCCTGTGTCGAAGCGCCGTCGGCCTGAACTCCGTCGGTCTGTGCTTCGTCGGCGAGCACCTCGTCGGTCTGTCCTTCGTCGGCGTACTTGTACTCCGAGTGCGTGATCGCCTTGTTGGGCCACCACATCTTGTTGCCGACCAGGCTGATGATGGCCGGGACGATGACCGTGCGCACGAGGATGGTGTCGACGAGGACGCCGACGCCGACGATGAGTCCCAGCTGCCCCAGGACCATCAGCGGCAGCATGCCCAGCGCCGCGAACACTCCGGCCAGGACGATGCCGGCGCTGGTGATCACGCCGCCGGTGTGGCTGATGGCTTCGATCATTCCCTGGCGAGCACCGTGGACGACCGATTCCTTCTTCGCCCGGTGGGAGAGGAAGATCGAGTAGTCGATGCCCAGTGCCACGAGGAACAGGAACGCGAGGATCGGAACCTGAGCATCGAGGGCTGCCTGGCCGAACATCGCTCGGGACAGGAACGCGCCGAGGCCGATCGCCGCGGCCGAGGATGCGACGTTGACCACGAGCAGGGTTCCGGCCACAAGCGGTGCACGGAGGATGCCGAGCAGGATGATGAAGCTGATGGCCAGGATCATCGGCGCGATCGTCAGGAAGTCCTGAGCGTTGCCGTCACGGGCATCGAGTTCGGTGGCCGCCGCGCCGCCGACCTGCGCGTTCGCACCGTCGATCGCGTGGACGTCGGAGCGGATGTCCGTGATCAGGTCGAGGCCTGCGGGGCTGTCGGGTTCGTATTCGCCGGTGACCATGACCTTCGAGATCGAGGTGCCCTCGGCCGTCGTCTCGTCGATGACGTTGGCGCGCACGACCCCGTCGATGTCGGAAACGGAGTCTGCAACCTGATCGGCGTGGGCGGAGTCGGCCACGACCCAGATGGGCTGCGATTCGCCGGGTGGGAAGTGCTCGGACAGGACGTCGAGGCCCTGCGCCGATTCGGACTGCACGCGGAACTTCTCGGACTGGTCCAGTCCCACCGAGGTGCCGATGAGTCCCGTGGCCATGACACCGAGGATGACGATTCCGGCGCCGAGGTGGATGCCGGGCTTCTTGACCACGCGAGTCGCGATGGTCCTCCAGATGGAGGGCTTTGCAGCGGGCGTGGCTGCGGATGTGGCTGCGGTCGCTTCGTCAGCAGCCGTCTCGTCGGCGGCAGTTTCGTCGGTGGCGTCCTGCACCTTGGGGACGAAGGGCCAGAACACTCCCTTGCCGCAGATCGCGAGAACCGGTGGCAGTGCGAAGAGCACGGCGGCCGCGGCGATGATGAGTCCGACCGCTGCGGTGATGCCCAGTCCGCGGGTTCCCGGGATGACGGCGAAGACGAGGCTGAGCAGGGACAGGACGACCGTCAGGTTCGAGGCGAGTATCGTTGAGGCGGTGTGGGTCCAGGCCGACCTCAGTGCCAGACGGTGGTCTGATTCGCGGCCCAGTTCCTCCCGGTAGCGGGAGATGAACAGGAGCGCGTAGTTGGCTCCGGCGCCGAAGACGAGGACGCTGATGATGCCCGTGTCGAACTGCAGGTCAAGGACGTCACCGATGGCCCCGGTCACCGTGGAGGCGAGCCCGTCGGCGGTGCCGATGACGATCAGTGGCAGCAGCCACAGGATCGGCGAGCGGTAGGTGATGATGAGCAGCAAGGCGACGATGACGATGGTCACGATGAGGAGCGTGAAGTCCGCGCCGCCGAAGGCAGAGGCGATGTCGGCGCCGATCGCGGGTCCGCCGGTGACCAGGAGGGACATTCCGGAATCCTCGAGCGCACCGGCCTGCGAGTCATCGGCGATGAAGTCGCGAAGTCCGTCGACGGTCTCAGCGGTGTCGGAGTTGGTCAGTCCGACCTCGATGGGGACCATGAGCAGCGCGGCCTTGCCGTCCTCGCTCATGATCGGTCGGCTGGCCTGGGACGCATCGTCACCGGACACGGAGTCCGCTGCATCGGATGACTCGCCGTTCTGGCTCGAATCTCCGTTTTGGCTCGAGTCTCCGTTCTGGGTCGAATCGCCGTTCTGGCTCGAGTCGATGTAGTCCCCGAGCGTGCCACCGAGCTTGCCCAGTTCGGCCTGCTCATCCGAGCTCAGTGTCGAACCGTCTTCGTGGGAGGCGACGACCATGACCGACTGCTTGTCGGCGTCCGGGAACTTCTGCAGGAGCTGGGCGGCCTGGGTGGATTCGGAGTCGGCCGGAGCTGATTCGTTGGCCCGGTCCTCGCCTGGTCCGGACAGGAGCCCGAAGAGGAGGGTGACGAGGATGACGATCCCGCCGAGGACGAACCACGAACCGCGCTTCGACACGAGTGTGTGCGCGCTTTTCGTCAGTGTTGTGTTCATGTCTCAAGCTCATCAATTTTCTGAGCTGGAAACATCGCCTAGGAGTTCAGACTAAATCTGCAACTTTCGATGGAGTAATGCCCCGGAACAACACCACGACACCCTCTGACCAGTGCAGATGTCCAGGATCCAGGTGGAGGTGCTGGCTAGGCGATGGAGGCGCCCGCCGCATCCATCTCGGCCAGGGCCAGTGTGGACGAGTCCTTGCCGACACCCGCGATGAGGTCCTGCAGAACGCGCACGGACCAACCGCCCTTGAGCGCGTCGAGGACCGTGGCGCGTACGCAATGATCGGTCGCGATTCCGACGACGTCCACCTCGGCGATGGTGAGCCTCGTCAGCAGATCGCCGAGGTGCTCCCCCGCGTCCGTCGTCCCTTGGAAGGCGGAGTAGTCGGGTGTGCCCCGGCCCTTGCGCACGTGGTCGGTGATGGCGTCGACGGAGAGCAGCGGGTCATACGCTGCACCCTCGCTGTCTGCGACGCAGTGGACTGGCCAGGTGTCGACGAAGTCGGGATCCTGGCTGAAGTGGCCGCCGTTGTCGCTGTCGGCATCATGCCAGTCGCGAGAGGCGATGATCGCGTCGTATTCGTCAGCGTGGGTGTCGACATAGCGCGTCACCTCTTCGGCAACACGGTCACCGCCGTTGACGCCGAGCGCCCCGCCCTCGGTGAAGTCGTTCTGGATGTCCACGATGAGAAGTGCCTTGCCCATACCTCGAGCATAGGCGCTTCTGCGCGAATATCAGCCCTGCTTCAGGGCTTTCTTCTGGGCCTGCTTCGCCGCTTTTGCTGCGGCTTTCTGTGCCGCCTTCTTGGCCGCCTGCTTGGTTGTCTGAGCGCCTGCGACGAGGAGGAGTCCGCCCAGCGCTGCGACGTTCTTCGAGAAGTGGGTCTTGTGTGCGGCGGCGTCTGCGCCGTCCATCTCCCAGAAGGAGTGACCGGCCAGAGTGGTCGGCACCAGGGAGCCGGCGAGGGCGAGCGCGGAGAGTCGTGGCTTGATGCCCAGCGCCAAGGTGGTGCCGGCCAGGAGCTGGAGCCCACCGTTGGCGCGGACCAGGAGTTCGTCGTCTTCGGGCAGAACCGGCACGTATTCGCGGATCGCATCGAGCGTCGGAGCGGCAGCAGCTACTCGCCCGCCGGGACTCGTCAGTGCCGAGTAGCCGCCGGTGATGAAGATCGGTGCGGTGAGTACGCGTCCTGCCGTCTGCAGCAACGATGATCCGAATGCCATGGAATTCTCCTTGAGGTTGGGGGTTTTGAGCCTAACCGACTGCCACCGTCAGCCTCAAAGCGCTTCGCCATGAGACGTCACGGTCGCGTTGGTCTCTGCCGATCCGCTGGGAGCAGCGACGAGCCGTGGCTGTTTGAATCCCAGCTCGGGCTGCCGACGGAACTGACCGGTGACGAGGAGGACGACGATGACGATCGCGGACACGATCCATCCGCTCACACCCAGGAAAGCCACAAGCGCCATGTCCGGTGCCTGCGCAGAACCATCGATGAAGAGTCCGAGCAGCATTCCAGCTGAACCGTTGAGTGCGGCATGCGCGGCGACGGCCGGCCAGACCGAGCCGGTGCGCAGCCGCAGCCAGCCGAAGAGGATTCCCACCATGACGCAGCCGCCGACCATGAACGCCAGACCCGTGATGTCGGGGCGAGCGAAGTTGTACCCGAGCAGGATCAGCGGTGCGTGCCACAGACCCCAGATCACTCCGACGATGAGCAGTGCCGGCCAGGTGCCCAGCGGTCGCAGGCTCGTCAGCAGCCAGCCGCGCCAACCGACTTCCTCGCCGAAGGCCACGGTGATATTGAACAGCGATCCCAACGCCATGATCGCCAGGTAGCCGACCACGGCCACGAGAACCGGGATCTCCTCCAACCCGGGCAGCTGTGCCAACTGCGCCTTGAACCCGGAGAGCCCGAGCAGATCAACCTGCATCCACCCGAACGCGGCACCCAGCAGATAGGCCACGGCGACCAGAACGAACACGCCGAAGAAGGCGAGTGCGGTCATCCCGAGCACCCGACCGAAGGGACGCAGCGGCCAGATACCCAGATACCGGACGATGCTGGACCGAGGCTCGCCGCTGCGCCGACGCTGGATGAGCATCGCCACGACCACCGCGATCAGCGGAGTGAACATCATGGCCATTCCCGAGACCTGCACGAGCATCACATTGCCGAGTCCCTCGCCGCTCAACCACAGCGGCAGGCACACGAGCCAGGCCAGGATCACCGCGACGGCGACGAAGACTGCGAACTCGAGCCACGGCACCTTCGCCGGCACGATCGCCAACGGTCTGCCTTTGGCATCCGTGCTCTCCCCCACCGATTCTCGCTCCGTCTCCCCCGCCGATTCTCTCGCCGAGGTGGCTGTGGGCTCCGTGCCCACGATGGCCTTGTCATTGCGATCCGTACCCGTGCTCACGGCTGCTCCTCATTTCCTGCGCCAGCGACCCTGCCCCAGCGCCTCGATTCTGCACCGATGCCGTTGTTCTGCCAACCCTGCGTTGCTCTTATGATCCAACCTACGTTGCCGCAGAGCACTGCACCTCCACCACGCGGATGAAATCGGCCTCACCCGCACGGCCGAGCGGCCCGAAACGAACCGCTCTCCACCGCCACCACCTCGGCGAGGGTCCGCCCGTTCCGCTTGTTCACATAAAAATACATATCTATGCATAACAATTCGACATGGGTTGTTCTGGCCGCTAAGCTGGACGGCATGTCGAAAGTATTGTCTTCGCTCCCTGTCGGTGAGCACGTTGGAATCGCCTTCTCCGGCGGACTGGATACGTCCTGCGCGGTCGCATGGATGCGCCACAAGGGCGCCATCCCCTGCACCTACACGGCCGATATCGGTCAGTATGACGAGCCCGACCTTGAATCGGTGACCGAACGTGCCAAGGAGTACGGCGCTGAGATCGCTCGCTTCGTCGATGCCAAGCGCCTCCTCGTCGAGGAGGGCTTCGTCGCTCTGCAGTGCGGTGCCTTCAACGTCCGCTCCGGCGGCAAGACCTACTTCAACACGACTCCCCTGGGTCGTGCGGTGACCGGAACGATGCTCGTGCGCGCCATGAAGGAAGACGGCGTCGACATCTGGGGCGACGGTTCGACCTACAAGGGCAACGACATCGAGCGCTTCTACCGCTACGGCCTCATGGCCAACCCGAAGCTGCGCATCTACAAGCCCTGGCTCGACGCGGACTTCGTCGAGGAGCTCGGCGGACGCCAGGAGATGAGCGAATGGCTCGTCGAGCACGGCTATCCCTATCGCGACTCCGCCGATAAGGCGTACTCCACCGATGCCAACATCTGGGGTGCGACCCACGAGGCGAAGAGCCTTGAGTTCCTTGATAACGGACTCGACATCGTCAATCCGATCATGGGCGTTGCCGCCTGGCGCGATGACGTCGAGGTCGCCACCGAAGAGGTCACCGTCGGATTCGAGGCCGGCCGCCCCGTGTCGATCAATGGTGAGAAGTTCGACGATCCCGTTGCCCTGGTCTTCAAGGCCAACGAGGTCGGTGGCCGGCACGGTCTCGGCGTCTCCGACCAGATCGAGAACCGCATCATTGAGGCCAAGTCGCGCGGCATCTACGAGGCCCCGGGCATGGCGCTGTTCCACATCACCTACGAGCGCCTGCTCAATGCCATCCACAACGAAGACACCATCGCGCTCTACCACGAAGAGGGTCGCCGTCTGGGTCGCCGGATGTACGAGGGACGCTGGTTGGATCCGCAGTCACTGATGCTGCGCGAATCGATGCAGCGCTGGGTCGCCTCGGCGATCACCGGCGAGGTCACCCTGCGCCTGCGCCGCGGTGACGACTACACGATCGTCAACACCCAGGGCCCCAACCTGTCTTACCACCCGGAGAAGCTGTCGATGGAGCGCGTGGGCGATGCCGCCTTCGGCCCCGAGGACCGGATCGGTCAGATGACCATGCGCAACCTCGACATCGCCGATTCGCGCGCCCGCCTCGAGCAGTACGCGGCCATGGGCATCGTCTCGGGCCCGACCTCGGAGCTCGTCGGGTCACTTGAGGCCGGTGGCGCCGAGGAGATCGCAAACTCGGGTGCCGATGTTGATGCCGCCAGCGACCTTGCAGGCCTGTCCGCAGCATTCGACGCCGGTACGGACTGATTCGGCACAGATAGCGGGGACACCGACGCCGAGCCACGCTCGATGATCAACGGTTGGCGCATTCGCTTCGATTTCACACGAGATTTCGAAGTGAATGCGCCAACCGTTTCGTCCATTCATCGCCGTCGCTGCGGCTGGAGCAGCTGGCGGAGCGGCCCCGCTGCATTGACCTGTGGGCCCTGCGTGCACAGACTGAGACGATGATCGAGATGAGGCCGGGCTTTCACATGCTGCCGACCGACCAGCTCAACGAGACGATTGCAGGTTGGTCCGGGGCTCGCTTCGATGTGCTGTGGCAGCCAGACGACGACACTGCTCTGCTTGGCCGAGGGTCACGGGCACTCGTCATGATCGAAGATGACACGACCGAACGACAGTTGGGCCCCGGACCGGTCGTCATCACTGATCAACTGCCATCGGACATCGAGTGGGCGATCGCCCCAGTGACCGTTCCCGCAGGAACCTATGCAGCCTGCCGAATCGGCGCTGACCCTCTGAGGTTCCTCATTCTCGACGAACCCACTGACGTCTTCGGAGACCGCTGATGTCTCCTGAGTCCCGTGCGCATTCCCTCGCCGAGGTGATCGAACGCGAACTGCGTGCTCATGGCTCTTCCGTACGCGCGGAGAAGGAACGGGCGTACCTCAAGAGTGAGCTCGTCCACTATGGCGTCGGCGTGCCCGACACTCGGGCTGTGGTGCGTGAGGCCCTGCGAGGAGCGGAGTTGGATCACGAAGTGGTCGTCGCGCTTGCCGAGGCGCTGTGGAACCCGGACCTCATCGGAATCGACGCTGCTGTCTTTGATCTCCGCAGTGCGGCCACGATGGTGCTCATCCAAGCGAAGGACCACCTCGGCGCCGGTGACAGTCTCTTCCTGGAACGACTGCTGCGGCAGGCACATACTTGGGCCCTTGTCGATCCCCTCGCAGGGGACGCTGTCGGTCCTCTTGCCGAATACGATCCGGAGTTCGATCCAGTGCTGGAACGCTGGGCCAGTGACGAGGATTTCTGGATCCGACGCTCTGCCCTGCTGGCCCACCTCAGGCCTCTGCGGGAGGGACGCGGAGACTTCGAGCGATTCACGCGATATGCCGACGCCATGCTCGAGGAGAAGGAGTTCTTCATCCGCAAGGCCATCGGGTGGGTGCTGCGTGACACGGCCCGCACACGGCCAGATATGGTCTTCAAGTGGATGCTGCCACGCGCCGATCGAGCCTCAGGTGTGACCATGCGCGAAGTGGTGAAACGTCTGTCCCCTGACCAGCGAGATGCACTGCTTGCGGCTAGAGAGACTTCGCGAAGTCGAGCAGGATCTCGTTGAACGCCTCGGGCTGTTCGATGTTGGCCGCATGCCCATCCTCAGGGATGCTAACCGAGGTGCCGATCGGGGCAAGACCGGCCGATGCGGCTGCGTGCGCTGCCGGCCAGTGCTCGCTTTCGGCTCCTGCGACGAAGAGCACGGGCACATCCGTCCCCTCGATCACGGGGCGCCAGTCGGCCTTGGCATGGTCGTTCAGCAGTGCGAGCTCTCCGCGGGTGAGTTTGCGGTCCACGCCCTTCATAGCCTTGAGCAGACGCAGCAGGCGCCTACCCCTCTTCCAGATGGGCGTGCCGTGTCCGGTCGGAGGGATTTCCTCGGCGAAGTAGGTCTCGGCGTTGGATTCGTCGAAGCCGTAGTATCCGTGGGACCAGTCGGCAGTGTTGAGCATCTTCGGCGTCTGGTCGACGATCGTGATTCCGGCAATGCGGTCGGCGCGAAATTGGGAGAGATAGGACCAGATGGTGCTGCCGCCCATCGACCCACCCACGAGAAGAACATCGTTAAGGGCCAATGCCTCCAGGACCTGCGCCACGTCCTGGCCGCGGCGCTCCATGGTCACTCCGGCTTGGGGATGTTCGGCGCTTCCGTGGCCGCGCAGATCGACACAGAACACCTGGTAACCCGCCTGCGTCAGCGGTCCGACCTGGTAGCGCCAGCTCGTCGCCGGTGCCTTGAACCCGGCCAGCAGTACTACCGGGCGTCCGGAGGAGTCTCCGGCTTGGGTGTATTCGAGACGGACACCGTCATCGGCAGTGATTGCGGCCATGGTCCAATCCTAGCGCCGAGCCAACTCGTACAGCCCGAGCGCTCAGACGATGGTGGTTGCTGCGCGAAGACAACGGCACTCACCACGCGAAGACGACGTCTCTGCGGGCAGGGATCGAAAAAGCCCCTCACCTTGCGTTTCCACTGGTGAGGGGCTTTCTAACTGTGCGCCACGAGGGATTCGAACCCCCAACCTTCTGATCCGTAGTCAGATGCTCTATCCGTTGAGCTAGTGGCGCATGTCGCTCGGACTCACGCCCTGCAACTCGAACAACTATACACACCGAATTCACTCAAGCTCAAATTCGAGCCGAGTGCGCTTCGCCACATTTGCGACTTCGGCTGAGTGGAGCCGCGCGCGCCTCGATGACAGTCGGCGGCCCCACTCGACAGCAGCGTGCAGACTATCGCTGCGCGGGCTCCGTCTGTGCCGAATTCTTCCACCGACGTGCGGCAATGAAGGACCGGACACCCATGACGACGTAGATGATGAGCAGCACGAAGGTGATGATGCTGGTGATCACGGCGGCGGGCCGTTCGGCCTCACCGGCGATGAGTGCACCGATCTGCATGACGTTCATCGCGGTACCGAAGATGCCCAGGATCGCAACGACAAGGGCGATATGGATTCCGAGCTTCTGGTTCTTCAGGGCGATGAGGCCGCAGATCAGGATGACTGCACCCAGAATGGCCGGGATCAGCGCGGTCCAGCTGGCAAAGGCGGTAGCGACATAGGCGATGACACCGACGGCGATGAGGACGATGCCGAGTCCGATGGTGGTGCGGGGCATGATGCTCCTTATAGTTTCAGGTGAGGTCGAAATAGTTTCAGGTGAGGTCGAAGGCGCCAATACTGACGACGACTACCCCTAATTCTACAAGAGGTAGAAGTTAAGTCCACCTCTCACGAGAGCCGAGAACCACCTCGGCGAGGGAGCGGGGCCCGCTATTTTCACGATGGAACAGCTTTTGCAAGAAACAATCATCACTATGCAAATACACGTCAACGAAATGACGCATTCGCGTCTTTCGTGATGCCGTTGTGATCCAATGCACATCTTCGCGTGACTCAAAACCAGGATTTTCCGGGCCACCCGCGTCCTACGGTGGAGATGTACCAGCCGCCAGGCAGAACCCCGTAATCCCGATTGACCAGGAGACCACTCATGACTGTCCTCGACCATGACGTCGTCGCTGACCAGCTGAAGAACGCACCGACCGATAGCGAGTCGGTGCTCTCGTTCGTCAGCCGGGTCGCCGCCCTCACCACCCCCGACGACATCGTCTGGGTCGATGGTTCGGAAGAGCAGAAGGCCACAATCGCCGACCAGCTCGTCGAAGCCGGCACGATCGTTCGCCTGACCGGCACCAAGGACTCATTCTACGCGGCTTCCGACCCCGAGGATGTCGCCCGTGTGGAAGGCCGCACCTACATCTGCTCCGAAGAGGAGAAGGACGCCGGTGCGCTCAACAACTGGATGGCACCGGCCGAGATGAAGGAGACCCTCGAACCTCTCTTCACCGGTTCGATGCGCGGACGCACCATGTACGTCATCCCCTTCGTCATGGGACATGCTGAGGCAGACCAGCCGATGTTCGGCATCGAGGTCACCGACTCCCCCTACGTCGTGCTCTCCATGCTCGTCATGGCTCGCTCGGGCAAGAACGCCCTCGACGCGATCGTGGCCAACGGCGGCACCTTCGTCGAGTGTGTGCACTCCGTCGGCGCCCCGCTCGAGCCGGGTCAGGAAGATGTCGCTTGGCCATGCAACCCCACCAAGTACATCACCCACTTCCCCGAAGATCGCTCCATCTGGTCCTTCGGCTCCGGATACGGCGGCAACGCCCTGCTCGGCAAGAAGTGCTACGCGCTGCGCATCGCCTCGTCGATCGCCCGCGATGAGGGCTGGCTGGCCGAGCACATGCTCATCCTCAAGCTGACGAGCCCGGAGGGCGAGGTCAAGTACATCGCCGCCGCGTTCCCCTCGGCCTGCGGCAAGACCAACCTCGCCATGATCGAGCCCACCATTCCCGGCTGGAAGGCCGAGACCCTGGGTGATGACATCGCCTGGATGCGCTTCGGCGACGACGGTCAGCTCTACGCCGTCAACCCCGAGTTCGGCCTCTTCGGCGTCGCGCCGGGCACCGGCTACACCACCAACCCGACCGCGATGCGCGCCATCGAAGCTGGCGGCAACATCTTCACCAACGTCGCGCTGACCGACGACGGTGACGTGTGGTGGGAAGGCAAGACCGACGAGAAGCCGGCTCATCTCACCGACTGGCGCGGCAACGACTGGACCCCGGACTCGGAGACTCCAGCCGCTCACCCGAACTCGCGTTTCTGCACCCCGATCGCCAACGTCCCGACCCTGGCTCCCGAGTGGACCAACCCGAACGGTGTGCCGATCTCGGCCATCCTCTTCGGCGGTCGCCGTAAGACCACGATGCCGCTGGTGACCGAGACCAAGAGCTGGAACCACGGTGTGTTCATGGGATCGGTGCTCTCCTCGGAGACCACCGCGGCAGCCACCGGAGCCGTCGGCGTCGTTCGCCGTGACCCCATGGCCATGCGTCCCTTCATCGGCTACAACGTCGGTGACTACCTGCAGCACTGGCTCGACATCGGCAATACCGAGGGTGCCCAGCTGCCTAAGATCTTCTACGTCAACTGGTTCCGCCGCGATGACGACAACTCGTTCCTGTGGCCAGGATTCTCCGAGAACTCACGCGTTCTCAAGTGGGTTTTCGAGCGCGTGGCCGGCACCGCCGACGCAGCCGAATCCCCACTGGGCCTGACCCCTGTCGAGGGCGGGCTGGACACCGAGGGCCTCGATTTCACCGACGAGCAGCTGCGCAAAGCTCTCGCGATCAAGCCCGAGGAGTGGGAGACCGAGCTCGGACTCATCGAAGAATGGTACGAGCAGCTCGGAGATTCGGTTCCTGCCGAACTCCGCGCCGAGGTCGACAACCTGCGTGACCGTCTGGGCCTCGCCTGAGACAGTAAGACTCCAGTATTGAGTCTCTGAGCGACAGAGAATCCCCCAACCATCGCCGAGGTGGTTGGGGGATTTTCTTGTGCCGGGGCGCAGTGGCCATTGGGCTCAGTCCCCGAAGCGGGCAGCCAGTTGGCACTCGGACGATGTGCTGGGCAGAGGCCTGGATGAGGCTCCGGGCCAGTTGCCAATGCCAGAAATGCGTTACGTACCGGGAGCACCAATGCGCACCGCAGGAACCGTAGGACGAGATGGCCCGGGGAGGGCGTGCAGAGCTGACGGTTGTGATTGCAACGGACTGGGGTGATTGCGACTACCGGTGCTGGTTGCCGTTGCAGGAGGTGCCGTGAAAGTCAGAGACGCTCTCAATGACGGGATGTTCAGCCAGACGCTGTCGAGGGCTAGGCACCGTGGCGATCAGGCGCCGCGTCCAGCCCGGCAACAAACTCCGGACCTCACGTTCCGAGCCTCAGGCCCCGGGCCTGACGCCCCGAGCCTGAAACGCCGAGCCTGACGCCCCGAGCCCTACGCGCCGTGGAGGGCCGGGACAATGAGGTAGACGCCGACGAGCACGACGATGCTGCACACACCGAACACCGCCCAGTATCCGACCCGGAGCAGGGGCTTGCTCTGCCCCGCGGCAGCCAGGTCGACGTGCACGGCCCTCATTCGCACCGCGGTGGAGAAGAGCGTGATGACGACGATCGCTGACACCCAGGTCGCGACCGCAACGATGAGGAATGAGCTCCACTCGATCATTTCGTATCTCCCTTGTCTGCGCGGGACTCGTCGACATCGGTCTCCGCCGCTATACCGCGCACAGCGCTGGAGTCTGCGCCGGCAGCCGCATCGGAGCTGGAAGCAGCCCCGGAGTCTGTACCGACAGCGACGCCGGCGTCGGACTTCGCCTCTGCCTTGGCGGCCTGGCGCTGGTCACGGGCATCGATGCGCGCGGCACGTTTCATAGCAGCGCGTTTGCGGTTGCGGTCCTTGCGAATCTTGCGCTTGCGGCCGCGAATTCCGACTGCCTCGCCGACGGTGTCGAAGTTCGAGAGGTCTGTCTGCTTGGCCTTGAGTGAGCTGAGGAAGATCCAGAGGACGGCAATGACTGCAATGATCGTGTCGATGACGACCCCGACTGTGCCGAGGTGGGCGATGCCGGCAGCGACAGCGCCGACGATTCCCGCCGCCGGGATGGTGAACAGCCAACCAGAGGCAATGCGTCCGGCGGTGGACCACTGAACATCGGCGCCCTTGCGTCCCAGTCCCGAGCCGAGCACCGAGCCCGAGGCGACCTGCGTCGTCGACAGGGCGAAGCCCAGGTGCGACGAAGCGAGGATGGCAGCTGCGGTCGAGGTCTCGGCGGCCAGCCCCTGAGCGGGTTTGACGGTTGTGAGCTTCGTGCCCAGGGTATCGATGATTCGCCATCCGCCGACGTAGGTGCCCAAGGCGATCGCCAGCGCGCAGGTGGTGATGACCCAGAGGTGTGGACCGGTTCCGTGATCCTGCAGGTTCGCGGACACGAGCACGAGGGTGATGACTCCCATGGTCTTCTGAGCGTCATTGGTCCCGTGTGCCAGCGCCACGAGCGAGGAGCTGAAGATCTGACCGTATTTGAACGGCGCCCGGTGCGCAGTCTTACCCTCGCCGTTGCGGCGCGTGATGGAGTAGGCCAGTCGGGTGCAAAGATAAGCGCCCACACCGGCGATGATCGGGGCCGCGAGCGCGGGCAGGACCACCTTGGACAAGAACACGCCGAAGTCGACGGAGTTGAGACCGGCGCCGACGATTGCGGCACCGATCAAGCCACCGAACAGTGCGTGCGAGGACGATGACGGCAGGCCGAAGCGCCAGGTCGCCATGTTCCAGATGATCGCACCGATGAGACCGGCAAGGATGAAGTCCGGAGTGATCTGGACTCCCCCACCACCTTCTTTGATGATGCCCCCAGAGATGGTCTTGGCCACCTCGGTGGAGAGGAAGGCTCCGACGAGGTTGAGCAGCGCTGCCAGGGTGACCGCCGTCTTCGGCTTGATCGCGCCCGTGGCGATCGGTGTCGCCATCGCATTGGCTGTGTCGTGAAAGCCATTGGTGAAGTCAAAGAACAGTGCCAGTACGATGACCAGCACGACGACGAAGATGATTTCCACTAAGCGACCTTGAACGTAGACACAACTCGGACCGTGGATGATTTAGCTGACGGGCAGCGACCTCAATCTGCGAAAAGTCTACCGCCTATTTCCCCTTGTCTTCACTTACTGTTCGACAGAACTCCACTCAGGACACTCTGCGTTCACTTCTGAACTGGCCGAACGTACTCTCACCGGGTGCGAAATGTATTGCTGTTCACAGTCCACCCGGCGAGGGCCGAAAAGGTCAGTTGACGTATTCGTCGGCGATGCTCAGCGCCTGGTCGAGCGCGTCGAGGCCGAAGCGCACGTCTTCGTCGGGCGTGTTCAGCGGCGGTACGACGTGGATCCGGTTGAAGTTCGCAAACGGCAGCACCCCGTCTGACTTCATCGCAGCGATCACTCGGTTCATCTCCGGTGAGCTGCCGCCGTAGGCAGCCATCGGCTCACGGGTGGTTCGATCCTTGACCAGCTCGACGGCCCAGAAACATCCCATTCCGCGAATGTCGCCGATCGAGGGGTGGCGCTGGGCCATCTCGTGCAGCGCGGGTCCGATGATGTCGCGGCCCAGCCGCTCGGCGTTGCCGATCATGTCCTCATCGCGCATGGCTGTGATCGTCGCCACCGCTGCCGCACACGCCAGTGGATGGCCCGAGTAGGTCAGTCCGCCCGGGTAGACGCGATCACGGAAGGTCTCGAAGATGTCATCGGAGATCGCGACTCCACCGAGGGGAACATAGCCGGAGTTCACTCCCTTGGCGAAGGTGAGCAGGTCCGGCGTCACTCCCCAATGATCCACGGCGAACCAGGCGCCAGTCCGCCCGAAGCCAGCCATCACCTCGTCGGCGATGAAGACGATTCCGTGACGCGATGTCAGCTCCCGCACCCCCTCGAGGTACCCGGCCGGCGGCCCGTAGATGCCGGCCGTTCCGGGCACGGTCTCGAGGATGAGCGCGGCGATGTTGGACGGCCCTTCTAACGTGATCATGTCTTCGAGGTGCTGCAGCGCCCGCTGCGTCTCCTCTGCTTCGGTCGTCGCCCCGAAGTAGGAACGGTACTGATAGGCGGGCATGAAGTGGACGATGCCTTCGGCTGAGTAGTCGTTGGCGAAGCGCCGCGGGTCACCGGTGACATTGACGGCCAGCTGGGTGCCGCCGTGATAGCTGCGGTAGGCGGAGAGCACCTTGGTCCGCCCGGTGTGCAGACGCGCCATCCGGATTGCGTGCTCGTTGGCATCGGCACCACCATTGGTGAAGAACACGTGGTCGAGGTCGCCGGGGGTGACCTCGGTGATGAGCCGGGCGGCTTCGGACCGAGCATCGTTGACGTGCTGAGGCGCAATGGTGCACAGCTTCGTTGCCTGCTCTTGGATCGCGGCGACGACCTTCGGGTGCTGGTGACCGATGTTCGTGTTCACCAGCTGTGATGACATGTCGAGCAGCTTCCGGCCCTCCCCGTCCCAAACATAGGGGCCCTCGGCTGCCAGCACGGTCATCGGGGTGAACGGGCCCTGCGCCTGCCAGGAATGGAAGACGTGCGCCCGATCCAGATCATGCGCCCGCCGGCCAGCGCTGAGCTCTTCCGCGGTGATCGTGCGACCGTCGGCGGTCGTGCTTTCGTCATACGCTCGGGCTTCGGCATCGGAAGTGGTCATAGCGTCGGTGGTGGTATTGATGGTTGTCATGAGTGTTCTGCTTTCGTGAACGGGTGTGGGTGCCCGCCTCGGTGATCGGTGTGCTCACCACCGAGGCGGGTCAGTCGCCGAGGTCGGTCAGTCGTTGGTGGGGAATCCGAGATTGAGTCCGCCGTGGCTGGGGTCGAGCCAGCGTGAGGTCACGACCTTGCCCCGGGTGAAGAATTGGACTCCTTCCTCGCCGTAGGCGTGGGTGTCGCCGAACAACGAGTTCTTCCAGCCGCCGAAGGAGTAGTACCCGACAGGCACCGGAATGGGGACGTTGACGCCGATCATGCCGACTTCGATCTCGTTCTCGTAACGTCGTGCTGCGCCGCCGTCGTTGGTGAAGATCGCTGTGCCGTTGCCGTAGGGGTTGGCGTTGATGAGTTCGATGCCCTCGTCATAGCCCGGGACCCGGACGACTGCGAGGACGGGGCCGAAGATCTCCTCGGTGTAGATCGACATGTCGGGTGTGACATGGTCGAACAACGTCGGGTTGAGGAAGAAGCCTTCTGAGTGCTCGTGCTCCCGTCCGTCGAGGACGAGAGTTGCACCGGATTCCTCGCCGGCGTCGATGTAGCCGGCGACCTTGTCCCGATGAGCCCCGGTCACCAGCGGTCCCATGTCCGGTTCCGTGGTGCCGTCGCCGATGCGCAGGGTGCGCGTGCGTTCGGCGATCTTGCCCACGAGCTCATCGGCGATCGATTCGACGGCGACGACCACGGAGATCGCCATGCACCGCTCTCCTGCTGCACCGTATCCGGCGTTGACGGCGGCGTCCGCGGCGAGATCGAGGTCCGCATCGGGCAGGACCATCATGTGGTTCTTCGCTCCGCCGAGGGCCTGGACGCGTTTGCCGGTGGCCGTTCCGTTCTCGTAGACGTACTTCGCAATCGGGGTCGAGCCGACGAAGGACACCGAGGCGACCTCGGGACTGTCCAGGATGGTGTCGACGGCCTCCTTGTCGCCGTGGACGACGTTGAATACTCCGTCGGGCAGGCCTGCTTCCTTCCACAGCTCGGCGATCCAGTTCGCCGCCGAGGGGTCCTTCTCCGATGGTTTGAGTACGACCGTGTTCCCGGTCGCGATGGCGACGGGGAAGAACCACATCGGAACCATAGCCGGGAAGTTGAACGGGGAGATGATCGCAGAGACACCCACGGGCTGCCGCAGTGAGTGCACGTCGATCTTCGTCGAAGCGTTCTCAGTGTGGCCGCCCTTGAGCTGGTGTGCGATGCCGCAGGCGAATTCCACAACCTCTTGGCCCCGTGCAACTTCGCCGAGCGCGTCGGAGACGACCTTGCCGTGTTCGGCGGTGATGATCTCCGCGAGCTCCTGCTTGCGTGCGTTGAGCAGCTCACGGAAGTTGAACAGGATGGAGGTCCGACGGGCCAGGGAGGTGTCGCGCCAGGCGGGGAACGCCTCGGCGGCGGAGGCGATCGCTGATTCGACGGTGGTGCGTGAGGCCAGCGCGACCTGCCCGGCGACTCGCCCTGTGGCAGGATTCATAATATCGCCGAGGCGGGTCCCAGCATCGGTGGGAACGTCCTGGCCGTTGATCCAGTGAGAAACGGTTGGCATGATTCATCCTTCAGCGTCGACGGTCTTTGTGCTGACACCAGTGTGCTCGGAGCAGCGCAGCCGCAACAGCGTCACACTGTCAGGATCTCTCCACCGACCTTTACACTGTGTAAATGGATGATCGGGAGAGAACTCAGCGGGAAGGCGACGACACGAGCGCAGCAGATCAGGCCGTCGCCGCACTGACCGTCGCTGAGCTCCTCGACGTCGAGGAGATCAGCAGCGGCGGACCGGAGATCGTCTCCGGAGATGACCAGCTGGGCCGAGGAATCCGCTGGGTCCACATCGCCGATTCCGAACGGGTCGAACGCTTCCTCGAGGGCGGAGAGCTCGTCCTCACTACGGCTCGCACTTTTCGCGAGTCGCCCGCAGCCATGGCAGAGTTCTTCGACCAACTCGAACGCGCCGATGCTTCCGGCACGATCGTCGAACTCGTCGACGAGGACTCGGCACCGGACCCTGAAGCCGCCGAGGTCCTGCGTCAAGCCGCCGCAGGGCGGACGCTGCCGGTGATCCTGTTGAGTCATCGGATCAAGTTCGTGCGGATCACGGAACTCGCTCACCGCAGGCTCCTCGCACAGCAGCTCTCCCAGCTCGAACGCGCCCGCGAGATCCACGAGACCTACACTCGGCTCAGCCTCGAGCGCGCCGAGGCTCAGACCATCGTCGACCGGACTGCCGAACTCCTCGCCGCCCCGGTCGTCCTCGAAGACGTCGCTCACCGCGTCCTCGCCCATGCAGGGCGCGGTTCCGAGTCGATCACCCAGGACTGGTCGGATCTCGTCTCCGCTCCCGGCGCCGACGGCGAGCGCAGATGGCAGCAGACGCCCGTGGGTCTGCGTGCCCGTCGGTGGGGGCGACTGGTCGTCCCCGGGCCCACCGAATCCGGAGTGCCGGTCGACCAGATCATCGACCGGGCCGGTGAGGCGCTGACACTGACGAGGATGGCCGATCGCGACGAGCAGGATCTGCTGCTGCAGGCTCAGAGCGGCCTGGTCAGGGAGATCGCAGACACCGATGACCTCGACGAGCAACGCGCTCGGGCACGTGCCCGCTCACTTGGCTTCGTCCCACCGGAGGGGGCCGCGCTGGTGCCCGTGGTGGTCAGGCTCGATCGGGATCCGGCCGCTGATCCGACTCGGCTCCAACTGCGGGAGCGTGGACTCACCGCGGAACTCGTCTCCGCCGCGACCCGCCAGCACATGGCCTGCCTGTCGACGAGTCTGCAGTCGGGCTCCTTCGGCCTCATCCTCGCCCTGAGCGGGAGCCGAGACGAGACACAGGCCCTCGAGCGCCTCCTCACCGAGGAGGTCGAGCACTCGACGATCTGGACTGTGGGTATCGGCCGGAGCACCACCTCACTGCTGGACGCGGTCGCCCGGCTGGACTCCGCTGCACAGGTCGCCGAGGTGGCTTCCACCCTCGAGGTGCGCGAGCGACCCTTCTACCGATCGGGCGACGTCAGGCTCCGTGGCCTGCTGTCAGTCCTCGGCCACGATTCGCGACTGCGCGCCTTCGCAGAAGGCGAGCTCGGACCCCTGCTCGGCAGCACACCGGCTGACACGGAGATGCGCGATTTCCTCGAGCTCTTCCTGGCCCATGGTGGAAACAAATCGGCGGTGGCGCGGGCCGGGTTCCTGTCCCGGCCCGCGCTCTACGCGCGCATCGCCAAACTGGAGTCCAGCCTCGGCGTCTCATTGGCCGACGCCGAGTCGCGCACTGCTCTGCACGTTGCCCTGCTGTGGTGGCGTATGAACGACTGACCGCGAAACCGGGCTAGGCCATCAGCTCGTACTGCCCTGCTTTGAGCTTCTGCCAATAGTCCCTGAAGTCGCCGCGGACCATCTTCGCAAGCAGAAACAGTCCGATGCCGTTGCAGACGGCGGGGAGGAAGAACACCGAATCCGTGAACACGATGATCGGCCCCAGCGAGACCGATGCGCCGATGACCGTGAAGCAGAGGAAGATGACCTTGTAGACGTTCTCGGCAGACTTTCGGTATCCGAATCCCTTCATGCCGTAGAAGGTGTTGCTGAGCACCGTGGAGAAGGCGAACAGAACAACTGCAACAGCGAGCACATAGGGGAACCATTCCGCGACCGTGGCAAATGATCGCGAGGTAAGTGTCACACCGTTCACCGCGTCCGGGTCGCTGTCTCGCCAGACTCCTGTGATGACGACGACGAGCGCGGTCATCGTGCAGACGATGATCGTGTCGACGAAGGGTTCGAGCGAGGCGACGAACCCTTCCGTCTGCGGTCGATTCGTCCGCACCGTCGAGTGCGCAATGGGGGCATCTCCGATTCCGGCCGAGTTCGAATAGGCAGCCCGCTGGAACCCGACTATGAGAGACCCGATGACGCCCCCTGCAACCCCCTCCGGGTTGAAGGCGCCGGTGACGATCGCAGTCACTGCCTGCGGGATCTCAGTGAAATTGGCACCAAGCACGATGAGGCAGGCGACGATGTAGATCACCGCCATCGCCGGGACCAGAACACCCGTAACCTTGGCCAGAGACCGGATTCCGCCGATGATGACGAAACCAGTGATGACGGCCAGGATGACGCCGAGCAGCCACCTGTTGTCCGAAAGCCACGTGCCGAAGCTTCCGGTTCCACTGACTTCGACGATCTGAGCGACGGCCTGATTCGACTGGAAGGCATTCGTGCCGATCGCGGCGATCATCATGAAGAACGCCCACAGCGCGGCCAGGATCTTTCCGAGCCTCGCGCGGCCGATCTCCGCGAGTCCGTCGCGCAGGTAGTACATCGGCCCACCGGAGGTGGTCCCGTCGGCGTGGACTCGACGATACTTGACGGCGAGGAAGCATTCGGCCATCTTCGTCGACATCGCAAGGAATCCGGCGACGATCATCCAGAAGGTCGCCCCGGGGCCGCCCAGACTGATGGCCACCGCAACGCCGGCGATGTTGCCGAGTCCGACTGTCGAGGACAGAGCTGTGGCCAGCGCCTGGAAGTGACTGACTTCCCCCACGGCGTCGGGTGTGGTGTACCGACCGCGGACAAGGTCATAGGCGTGCTTCATTCCACGGACGTTGAGGAACTTCAGCCACAGCGTGAAGAAGAGCCCCAGGGCCACGAGCCAGAGCACGATGATCGGGACTTCGGTGCCGAAGATCGGCAGCGGATAGAAGACCACGGATTCGACGGCCTTCGCGAATGGACCGAAGTACTTCTCCAGCGCGGCGTCGATTCCTGCAGCTGGAGCGTCGGCGGCGAGGAGACTCAGTTCGAGGGCCATCAGGGGACCACCACCACTGGGACCGGCGCATGTTGAACCAGACGATTGACTGTGGAGCCGAAGATCGCATTCACCCGTGCGGGCGACGACCACCATGTCGTACAGGCCTGTTTCGGCGAGATCGGCGAGCACCTCGGAGGGACGACCATGGCGGACTTGGGCGACCAGTTCGATCTTCTCGAAGTGTCCTTCCGCCTTGGCCCATTCGACGATCGGGTCGAGGGTCTCCGCTTGGGCGCGTCCGCGCTCCAGAGCCACCTGTCCGGGCCGAGATTCGTTGTCCACCGTGGTCGGGAAGGCGAACTTCGACCAGTAGACAACGTGCGCGATCGCGACTCTGCCTCCGGTCACGGCCGCTCGCTCGATCGCGAACCGTGCCGCTCTGACCGAATTCTGACTGTGGTCGATTCCGACCAGCATTGATTCCATGATCTCTCCCTGTCTCATCATCGAAAACCGCCGCCGGACTCTCCTGTCCGACGTTCAGGTCAAGGAACTGCAGAATAGTTTGTCATACAATAACGATCTGAGGGAAGAGATTGCTCGCGCTCGAAAAAGAGTGAGGGATCACCCAGGAGTCACGCGGCATACACAGATGCACCATCCTGCGCCTGAATATTCGCTGATCACGGGAGATCGACAACGATCAGCCCCGACAGCGGAGAGCCTCTCCCTGATGACAAGACGGCCAGTGCGAAGTATTATTGTCACACAATGACTGACAGAGCATCGTGCGGCGCAGGAGACGCAGGCAAGCGCGGCGAGTGCTGCAGGGACGCGCGACGACAACAGCTCTGCGGCAGACTGAGACCGAATCGGCCGCGTCCGCCCATACAGCCGCGGCCGAGACACAGCGGCAGCCGGCACACAGCCGCTGTCTGAACACAGCCCAAAACTTCAGAACACAATCGCGAAAATCAATGAGGAGCATTATGTCGAACTACCGAGTCCAGAACCCTGCTACCGGTGAGGTCGTCGAGGAATTCACCGAGGCCACCGATGCACAGATCGACACCGCCGTCAGCGCCGCGCACGCCGCCTACCTGTCGTGGAAAGACACCGACATCCAGGAACGTGCCGCAATCGTGCGTCGCGCAGCGGCGCTGTTCATGGAGCGCAAAGATGAACTAGCCGCAGCCATATGCCTCGAGATGGGCAAATCGATGGCCGAATCATATGACGAAGTCGAATTCGCCGCGGACATCATCGACTACTACGGTGTCCATGGCCCCACTCTGGCCACCGACTATCAGATCCCGTCCACGATCCCCGGCACTGCTCGAATCGAGGCCCTGCCAGTCGGCGCCCTCCTCGGTGTCATGCCATGGAACTTCCCGTATTACCAGGTGGCCCGGTTCGCCGCTCCCAACCTCGTCCTCGGCAACACCATCATGCTCAAACACGCCGACGTCTGCGGTCGCTCCGCTCTGCTCATCGAGGACATCTTCCGTGAGGCCGGAGTCCCCGAAGGCGGATACTCGCACCTCTTCGCCAACCATGACCAGATCGCGTCCATCATCGCCGATCCTCGAGTTCAAGGAGTGTCACTGACCGGCTCGGAACGCGCCGGAGCGATCATCGGTGCGCAGGCAGGCCGGAACCTCAAGAAGGCGGTCCTCGAGCTCGGCGGCATCGATCCGATGGTCGTGCTCGACTCCGACGATGTCGCAGCCGTGGCTCGAGAGGCTTGGGAGTTCCGCGTCTACAATGCCGGCCAGGTCTGCAATTCGAACAAACGGCTCATCGTCATGGCTGACATCTACGAAGAATTCGTCGCCGAACTCGTCCGCCTGGCCACCGACCTCGCCCCCGGCGACCCGGCGCACCTGGGCGAAGGCGAATACGTCCCTCTGTCCTCTCGCGCAGCCGCCGAGACCGTCGATGCCCAGGTCCGCAAGGCTGTGGCCGAAGGCGCGAAGGTACTCGCCGGTGGTGACCTCTCGGCCGGCCCCGGTGCCTACTACTCCCCCACCGTACTCGTCGACGTTCCTCGAAATTCTCAGTCATATGGCGAAGAGATCTTCGGTCCCGTCGCAACCGTGTACAAGGTCTCCTCCGACGCCGAGGCGCTCGAACTCGCCAACGACTGCGCGCTCGGACTCGGCGGGTCAGTCTTCTCCACCGATGAAGCACGCGCCGACAAGGTCGCAGCTCAGCTCGAGGTGGGAATGACACACGTCAACACCATCGCCGCAGAGGCCGCTGAAATGCCCTTCGGAGGTGTCAAACGCTCCGGCTTCGGTCGTGAGATGGGACCGATCGGCATGGGCGAGTTCGTCAACAAGCGCCTCCATTTCATCGCGAGGTGACCCCCACAACGTCGCGAGGTGACTTTGACATCATCGCGAGGTGACCCAGCGAGACGGCGAGGGGAGCAGACACTATGAGTGCCCGCTCCCCTCGCCGTCTCTGTGAATGCGGTGCTGGCTTCTGCGCCGTCGCACGCAATTGTCCGACCGACTGCTCCCGAAGGCATAGATCACCACAGATTGTCTGGCGACCGCAGCTATTCGACATAGTGGATGTAGTCGACCAACACGACTTCATAACACTTCTGTGCCGAGCCCCGGATCAACTCTCGATATTGCGCAGAAGTCGCTATATGGTCGATTGTATGACACACCGGCGGGAGGATCGTGTCTGTCCGTCACCCTGATGGGCCCCGCCATACCGTGCAGGGTCGACCCGGAGCAGGGTCGGCATTTTGACGAAGAGAGACAAAGATGTCCAAGACAAGTCAAATCATCATCGCCATCGTTGCCGTCATCGTACTCGCGTTGGCGGGCGGCTATTTCGGAGCCGGGCTCCGGTCCGGAGGCGGTGCTGGGGGCACCGAGAACGGCGCCTGGATCCAGAAGATCAAGGACCAAGGCGAGCTCCGAGTCGGAATCGCATCGGCTCCCCCGATGACCGGAGAGCAGGAGGACGGGAAGATGGGCGGGCCGAATGTGCTGCCGCTGCAGAACCTCGCCGATGAGATGGGAGTGAAGTTCACTCCCGTCGCAGCGGAATGGTCGAAGATGGTCTCCGGCCTGCAGGCCGACAGGTTCGACGTCGGCGCCTACCTCGACGCCACCTCGGAACGCTCCCTGGCCATTCAGTTCACCGACCCTGTCTACACCTATGAAGGTGTCTGGATCGTCAAGGCTGATTCCGGGCTGAAGTCCACCGAGGACATCCTCAAAAAGAAGAAGCCAGTCGCCGTGGCAACGGGCACCTCGTACGAACGACGGGTCGTCGACCTCGGCGTCGACATCGTCAACGCCGAGGCGATCCCACAGTCGGTCACCGCCATGGAATCGGGCCGTGCCATCGCCGCGTTCGGCGATCTGCCGACTCTGGCTGATGCCGCCCAGAAGAACAAGTCACTGAAGATCGTGCGCCCCCAGCCCGTCATCTTCAAGAGCGACTCGAACTACGGAGTCAGCGCGGACATCGATCCTCGCTCCCTGCAGGTCATCAATATCGCAATCCAGAACGCGAAGAACGACGGTTCCTTCGATGCTGCGCTGGAGAAGGCGGGAGTCGTGAGTGCCGACGACCTCGGCGATCTCGCAATGAAGTGATCGACCTCGCCTGAAGGCAGAAGGGAATTCCCATGAATTACACGTTCGACTGGAGCGTGGTCTCGAACAACCTTCCACGGTTGCTCGAAGGCCTGCTCCTGACCGTGGAGATCGCGGTCATCGTCATCGTACTCAGTATGATCATCGCAATCCCGCTGGCTCTGCTGCGCATGTCCAATATCGAGGTGGTGCGCTGGCTCGCCCAGATCTACATCGAGATCTTCCGCTGCACGCCGCTGCTGGTGCAGCTGTTCTGGGTCTACTACGCATTGCCGACCCTGACAGGGATCACCATCCCCGGCACGATCTCGGCGATCATCGCGCTCACCCTCAACCTCACCGCCTTCATGGCAGAGGCCTATCGCAGCGGATTCCAATCGGTCCCACCTGAACAGGTCGAGGCCGGGAAGATGCTGCGGCTGACTCGGTTTCAGCAGATTCGTCACATCATCGTCCCGCAGGCGCTCAAACAGCAGCTGCCGGTGATCATGTCGCTGAATATCTCGATATTCAAAGACACCGCGCTGGTCTCGACGATCGCTGTGGCAGACCTGATGTTCACCGCGAACAAGATCTCCACCGAGTCCTACCGAGCCCTGGAGATCCTCACCGTCGCCGCGCTGATGTACTTCATCATCGCGTTCCCGGCCTCGCTTATCCTGAGCAAGATCGAGCGCAACCTCATGGCCACCGGCAACGTGCGAGGCACCCGCAGGAAGAGCTTGGCCGCACAGATGGCTCCCGGAACGAAAGTCGAGGTCAAACCATGAGCGAGAACACGACTGCCCACACCGGGATGCATAGGGACATCTCCGCGAAATCCGGCGACGTGCTCGTGTCCTGCCGCGGACTGCAGAAGAGCTTCGGAGACCGTGAGGTCATGAAGAGCATCGACTTCGACATGCTGGCCGGTGACATCACCGTCATCATCGGCAGGTCGGGATCGGGCAAGTCCACGCTTCTGCGGGCCATCGCCGGACTCACCGACCCCGATGCCGGCACGATGACATTCGACGGTGAGGTCGTGTTCGAGGACGCCAAACGCACTCCGGCATGGAAGCAGGTCGACTCCCATGTCGGCATGATCTTCCAGAGCTACACCCTGTGGCCGCACATGGATGTGCTCAAGAACCTCACCTTGGCCCCGCGAAAACGGCTGGGCATGTCGGAGTCAGCGGCGCTGGAGCGGGCAGAGAAGGCCCTCGCCGAGGTGGGGATGTCCGATCATATCCACTCCCGCCCCAGCGAACTCTCCGGTGGTGAGCGGCAGCGAGTGGCGATCGCCCGTGCACTGATGATGCGGCCGAAGCTTCTGCTCTGCGACGAGATCACGAGTGCTCTCGATCCGCCGGTGGCGGCCGAGGTCCTCGATGTCCTGCGCAGGCTCAAAGAAGAGGAGGGCATCGCCGTCGCCCTGGTCACGCACGATATGGCGTTCGCGTCGAAGGCCGCCGACCGGGTCGTGTTCTTCCATCAGGGAGAGATCGCGGTGAATGCGACTCCGGACGACGCGTTCAACAAGACCGAGGACCCGGAGCTGAAGAAGTTCATCGACGCTGTCCGGTTCTGAGTCGCAGTGATGACTGTCCGACCTGGAGCTGTGCAGTCCTGATCGGGGGCCGACTATGTGCGCGTGACACTCGCTCAGCGCACGTAGTCGGCCCCTGTGATGTCGAGTGTCGACCCCGTCAGATGTCGAGATCGCCCCGAGGACAGGAAGGCCACTAGCTCTGCGACGTCCTCCGGCGGGGTGACTTCGCGCAAAGGAAGTCCGGCCAGTACGTCATCGGCGATGGCACCGGCGGACAGACCGGTTTTGACCCACCCAGGGGAGATTGCGTAGGCGAGGACTCCTTGGCCCCCATAACCGCGTGCGATGCCCTTCGTCAGACTGAGCAGGCCGCCCTTCGCCGCGCCGTAGGCCAGATGGGCTGCGTCATCGCCGCGATGCGCCGAGCGGCTCGTGATGTTGATGATCGACCCACCGCCCTGTGCAGGAAAATCGACGAGGGCGCATCTGCACAGATCAGCTGCGGCGATGAGGTTGAGCTGCAGATTCGCCGACCACCCGCTCGACCATTCCCCTGCATCGTCGACGGGTGAGGCGATCCACGCTCCGGCATTGTTGATCAGAGTGTCGATGCTGCCGAGGGCCGCACGCGCGGCCTCCCACAGGGTTTCGGCGGTGCCGGGCCGCGACAGGTCTCCGGGTACGATTCGGACACGCTCACCGAGCTCATCCGCGAGCGAGCGTGCAGCGGTCTCGTCGGAGTTGTAGTGGATCACCACGTCCGCGCCGTCGCGATGGAGCGCCCGGACGATGGCCGCGCCGATCCCTTTCGATCCGCCGGTGACGAGGATCTTCCTGCCGCAGAGCGGGCCGCGATCTGCCGTGGTCATGGTGCTCTCCTTAGGTGACTGCTCATTCCTGGTGGCAGGTCAGCTCGGCTGTTGGACACTTGTAGACATCGATCGGTTCTGGTGACTGACCGGCGCCAGGTCAACCGGCGCTGTTCGCTGTCGTTCATCCCACCTGTTGGGCGCCGGCGATCTCGACAGCGGCACCGGAGACGAACGAGGCTCGGTCGCTGAGCAGGAAGGTCGTCAGTTCGGCGACTTCGTGCGGTCTGCCCAGCCTGCCGAGCGGTATCGATGCAGCGAGCTCGGCCTCGGTGGTTCCTGAGTCATCGAGCTTCTGCTGCAGCATCGGTGTGAGGATCTCGCCCGGGCAGACCGAATTCACTCGGACACCGGCCGGCCCGTAGTCACGAGCCAGACTACGGCTGATTGATGTGACCGCGGCCTTCGAACTGTTGTAGGCGATGTGACCGCCGGCCGGCTGCAGGCCCCACTGGGACGCGATGTTGACGATGGCTCCGGCGCCGGCATCGATCATCACAGGCAGCACCGCGCGGCACAGTCGCATGACCGCATCGACGTTGACGGCATAGGTCAGCGCCCAGTCATCATCATCGATCTCCAGCAGCGCACCACGCCGCATCACGCCGGCGCAGTTGACCACGCCGTCGATGGTTCCGAAACGCTCGAGCACCTCGGCGATGGCCCTGTCACAGCCTTCGACCGTCGAGATGTCGGTGAGGAATGGGACGATCCGGTGAGCCACCTCGGCCCGAAGACCTGGATCAGGATGGGGCTGCACTCGGTCGAGCGCAGCAACTTGGGCTCCCTGGCGGGCACAGGCGGCGGCGATCGCCGTCCCGATTCCGCCGGCCGCACCGGTGACGAGAACCGTTCTGCCTTCAAGTTCCATGTTCGTTCCGATCTCAGTCCTCGGCAGTGAGCTTGCCGACGCCGAGTCCCCAGATGTCAGCCACGGTGTAGCCCACCGGGAACGGGTCGTCGGATTCGACGACAAGCTGCTGGAACCCGGTGATCCATCCGCGGCCGCTGATCGAGGGGATCACACCGGGGAGGTCTCCCACGGTGACTGTGTCCTTCACTTCGGCGGTGAATGTGGTGCCCATCATTGATTCGTGGATGAACGTCTCCCCGATCGCGAGTTCACCTCGAGCATGCATCGCGGCCACCTTGGCGCTGGTGCCCGTCCCACACGGGGAGCGGTCGAGAGTACCCGCCCATGTGCTCTCATTGCCGAGATCGACCTCTCCATTGGGTAGGACGACGGCATTGCGCCCATCGGTGCCCTCGGTCTGCGCGGGCCCGTGGAGCATCGGCAGTCCAATCGAGTTGAGCTCAGGGATGAGCGGGTGCTGAACGTCGAAGGCCTCATCTGCGGCTTTCCGAAGCACCGATGCCGCCCTGATGATCTCTTTGGCGTTTCCCGGCTCCAAAGCGACGCCGAGGTTCTCCGCCTTCGTCTGGACATAGAATTGACCCCCGAAGACGATGTCGACCGGGACGGTGCCGTAGCCGGGGACGTCGAGGGGAAGGTCGAGTCCGTGGACGAAGGCCGGGACGTTGTCGAAGGTCACCTTCGTCGCTCGTCCGTTCACCACCTCGGCGCGCACGGTGACGTTGCCCGCGGCGGTGTCGACACGCAGGGTTGTGATCGGCTCGACGACGTCGATTGCGCCGGTCTCGATCAGCGCGGTGACCGAACAGATGAGATTCGATCCCGACATCGGCCGGAATCCTCCCTGCTCCATGACGATCATTCCGAAGTCACAGCTCGGATCCACCGGTGGGACGATGAGCGGAGAGCAGAGCCCGGGATAACCTCGGGGCTCTTGGAGGACCAAGGTGCGCAAGTCGTCCAAATTCTCTTCGCAGTAGCGCAGACGCTCGGCCATCGTCGCACCCTTGACCCGGAGGCCCGAGCCCAGGAGGACTCTGCCGGGCTCTCCGGCGGCGTGCACGTCGACGGCCTGAATGAGCTGCCTGTTGGTCATGGTCTGAGCCTCTCGTTCGGAGTGTCTTGCCTGCTGCTGTGCACCGGCGGCAGACACCTGTTCTTCATCGGTCATGGCCGCCGCGGACAGAAGTCGGCAGCTGGTGGATGCTGATCCGTCAGGCGACGGTGTCGACGCCGGCGGCTTCGAGGAGTCCGCGCAGCTCGTCTCTGTATTCGGCGGCCAGAGGCTGGATCGGGCTGCGCGTCGGTCCGGCAGGCACGCCGACGAGCTCGACACCGGTCTTGATCGCACATGCATAGTTGTGGGACTCGAGGAAGACGCAGATCGGGTTGATCTTCGCCCAGAGCTCGCGAGCTCGCGGCAGATCGGCGTCTACGGCCAAAGCCTGGTACAGCTGCGCGCACAGACCGGGAATGATGCTCGCCGCGCCCCAGACACCCGCCTCAGCGCCGAGAGCCAGAGCGCTGAAGGTCAGGGTGTCCCAGCCGTTGAGGGCTTGGATGTCGTCTGCCTGGTCGAAATGGACCTCGGTGAATTTTGGGAAATCGCCGCCGGTGTCCTTGTAGCTCGCCACACCGGTCTCGCGGCCGAGTCGGCCGAATTCCTCGGGAGTCAGCTCGAGACCAGTGGCCGCAGGAATGTTGTAGAACATGATCGGGATGTCGACCGCTTCGGAGACCGCCTTGTAGTGGGCGATGACCTCGTCGAACGAGGGTGTGTCATAGAAGGGCGGGACGATCATGAGGGCATCGGCACCTGCCGCCTCGGCGTCGAGGCTGAGCTCGATCGTCTCTGCGGTGCCCAGCGCGCCGGTACCGGCGACGACCGGCACTCGACCTGCAGCTGCCTCGATGTATGCCCGGTTGGAGGCTTTGCGCTCGGCAACCGACTGAGCAGTGAACTCCCCGGTCGAACCGCCGGGGACCAGACCGTTGACGCCACCGGCGATGATGTGGTCGGCCTGAGCCTGAATGCCCGCCACGTCGATGTCCTTGCCATCGGCGGTGAACGGAGTGACGCAAGCGGCGAGGATGCCGGAGTAGGTGGAGGACATGGGTGTGCCTTTCATTTCGGTGTCACTCGCTCCACCGGGAGCGAGCGCTGATAGCGGATGTTTCGAACGGAGCGCGGTCACACATTCGTGTGACGCTGGGATGAGTTCAGAAGCGGTTCGGTGAGACACGGGCGAGAAGCTCTGGACTCAGACTCGGCTGACGGTCGAGAATGACGTCGGTGAGCACCTTCGCCGACCCCGGGGCCAAGGTCAGCCCCAACATCGAATGACCGGAGTTGACGTAGGCATTCTTCGCGACGTCGAGCCGACCGATGATCGGAAGACCGTCCGGGGTCATCGGCCTCGACCCCGCCCAGGGTGCCTTCTCACCAGCAGGTTCGCCCCAGGAATGGAAGGCTTCACGAGCAGATCGTCGGATCGCCTCGACTCGGACCTCGTTGACATCGTCATCCCGGCTGCCGAACTCCATCGTCCCGGCCAGACGCAGAGTGCCGTTGAGCGGTGTCACCGCCACGCGAGCGTCCTCGAGAGTCAGGGAGGTCCTCAGATTGATCGGTGCCGGCGAATAGTCGATGCTGTATCCCTTGCCGGAATAGATCGGCACCTTCTGACCCAACTGCGCCAGCAGACCACCGGTCGGCACGCCAGCCGCTACGACGACGGCATCAGTGGAGATGACTTCAGCATCGCCGGTCACAACCGCGGTGACGGTATCGCCGCTGCGTACGAAGCGCCCCACACTCACGCCCTCGCGGATCGTGGCGCCCAACTGCCGGAGGCGATCAACCAATGCAGCCGTCAGAGAATCGGGTTCGATCTGGCGATCACCGGAGAAGAACAATCCATGACGAATCCTGTCACTCAGCGCCGGTTCTGCCTCCTGAACCGCGTCACCATGCAGTCTGTCGGGAACGTACCCAGCAGACTCGAATGCTGCGAGACCCTCACTGTGCTCATCGAAGCGCTCCTGAGTTTCGAACGCCAGCAGAACTCCACGGTCATGCATCTCGAAATCGATGCCCTGCCGCTGATACTCGTCGAAGAGATCATTGGCATCTGCACCAAGGCGCAGATGCAGATCAAGACCCGCTTCATAATCACGAGCATTGCAGTGCAGAGCCATCCGCAGCAGGAACTTCAGATATCCGGGAGCCAGCGACGGCCTGATCGACAGCGGACTGTCCGGCTTGAGCATCCACTTGATGCCCTGCAGCAGTACCCCCGGCGCGGGGACCGGGTTGCTCTCGGCCAATGCCACCTTCGCGGCATTTCCGTGGGAGGCCCCAGCGCCGCACTGCCCCGCCTCCAACACGGTGACGTCGCACCCGGCCAGGGCCAGTTCATAAGCACTGGCAAGCCCAACGATCCCGCCACCGACGACAACAGTTCTCATTCGGTTCCCTCATTTCCACGAGCTGAGTCCGACTTTGGACTCGGCTCTGATCAAGCATATTTGGATTGTATGACAATCACTTGATGGATACGCTACGCAATGAAGCAGGCCACGTCAATGGCGACAGCGAATACGTAGACACTTCCGGGTCAACGCCCCTGCAGCACTAAGAAACGAGGACGTTCCGCGCGAATACTGGACGGAGGAACGCCGGTCGAGCTCAGGGTTGGCTGGATCCTTCGATGAGGAATGCGAGCTCCTGCGCACTGTCCATCGTGTGCACATCGAGGGCAGTGCGGATCCGATCCTGGTCACCGCTGCGGATCGCCGCCATCAGGGCCGCGTGGATCGCGTGTGCCCGCCCGGCATCACGTCGAGTGAATTGATCATAGGCGAGGATGAGCGTCATCTGCGCCTCCACGACAGGCCAGATCCGCATGAGAAGATAGTTGTCCGCGGCTTCCCAGATTCCCCGATGGAAACTGATGTGCGCCTCGTGCAGGGCCAGGGGGTCCGATTCAGCGCTAGCCGCCTCGAAGCGTCGCCACACGCCTTCCAACTTGCTCATCCTCCTGCCGGAGGAATCAGTCAGAATCTCCTCGATCGCCTCCGCGTCCAGAGCAACTCTCACACGCGCAATCTCGAGCAGGGAATCGACGCGGATATCTGCGACCCGCAGTCCGCGATATGCCTCTTGGTTGAGGAAGCCATCGCGAGCCATCTGATTCAGCGCTTCTCTGGCAGTCGGTCGACTTACGTCGAGCGAGGAGGTCAGCTCAGCCTCTATGATGCGCTGCCCCGGAAGAATCTCCCCGAGAACTATCCGTCGTTTGATTTCATCGATGACTCGTTGCCGCCGCTCGGTATTGGACACGGGTCGGCTCACCGTGGCGCGATCGGTGCTTTCCGATGCTGATCCCAGCGACTCCACTTGTGCGCTACTTTCTCGATACGGCCAATCAGACTCAACACAGCTTGTCAGTCGCGCGCACTTCGCTCACAGCCGCGCGGCTGACAGTCTACTGCCCAATTACCGAAGTTCGGCATATGCCCCGCTTGAGACGCTCGCCTGGAGGCTCAGACGGCGATAACCCTCCCGGAGACGTTCCCTTCGACCGACCGGACGAATGCTGCCCCGACCTGCTCGTCGGTGACAGGCACCATCCCAGCAAAGGCATCGTGGAAATGCGGCGAATTCTTCAGCACATTCGGGCTGACTGCATTGAGGCGAATACCCCGCGGAAGTTCCGGTGCCGCCGAAATGACGAAAGACTCAACCGCCCCGTTCGCCATTGCAGCCGCCGAGGCTGTCGGGACAGGTTCACGGCTGAGAACGCCCGTGGTCACCGTGATCGATCCGCCGTCATTGAGGTGCTCAATGCCTTGAGTGACGAATTCGATCTGGCCCATGGTCTTCGAGACGAAAGCTTCGCTGAAGTCCTCACGAGTGAGTTCGGTCAGCGGCTTGAATGCGGCTGCACCAACTGCGACGACAATGGCGTCGACGCTCCCGACCGATTTGAGCAGGGTAGCGATCGATGCGGGATCTGAGGTGTCGACGCCCGGATCGGTCGATCGAGACGCCGAGATGACATCGTGGCCGCGAGATTCCAGTTCGGCTTTGGCAACTCCGCCGACGTGGCCTCCGGCACCAACCAGCAAAATCTTCATTGCGGTAACTCCTCGTTCTCGACTCTGCCAGTCAGATTCGGATTGACTGACAATATCGATGCTAGAGGAAGTTGCGTCCTGTGACCACCCCACACAAGCTGATCCAGAGACAGCGAATGGGGCGACTACCCGCGTCTCGAACGAGCTCGGGTTGTGCACTGAGGTTCTGCGGGACTCGGCGCGTAAACATAAGCACTCGGGTCGTTCCATGTCGGCAGAGTCTGTCGACCTAGAGGCTGAGGACCGCCGGCTACGTACCGAGTTGGCTGAAGGAGCGGCCTCCCTTCCACAGGTGTCAGACTCTGCGGAGTTCGTGTTCGGATAGACCTGGTCGTCCGATCTTTGCCATGGTTGTCTCTTGTCTAGCAGAGTGCTGCACGCACGGTTTAAGTCTAAATCGGCTTTCCGCGCGGCGGAGCTCAACCGTCGGTCAAAGACGGGGCACTTCCCTCCTGCGGGGGCATCGTCGCCTTCATCGACGCGAACAAACACGATTTTGGACTCGAGCCAATCGCGCGCGCCCGGTCCGGGACTGCTGCCCATATTGCTGCAATCCCGTATTGCGCGTTCAGGAAACTCGTGCCCTCAGCGCGGGCCCTTTGGGACCGGAGACTCTTGGTCGTCACCAAGGATGTCGATGAGGCGAACTACTCATGTTGCGGGGTACGCAAGATGTGGAAGGCGAGCAACCCTGAGCACGGGGACAAGTTCGGCAAAATCGCACGGTACACCGTCGAGTGGTTGATGCGCCAGCTGGGCATGGACGGGACCCGGCGGAGGCGGAAGCGTCCGAAGACGGCCGCAGTCAGGACCGAGGAATGCCCGGATGACCTCGTCGAACGCGAGCTCTCAGCCCAGGCGTGTCCATCGCGAAGACCACGAACGCCCTGGAAGTCGGCCCGAACGAGGCTATCAAGGACTTCCTACGGCTTCACAGGGGACTGCCGGTCGATCATGCCAGGCTGGGAGTCGATTGGCTGCTATACCTCCAGGCGGAGGCGGCGAGGAATCGGTCAGAATTCGTCACCAGTCAGGCGTGGGAGAAGTAACCCGCACGCAGGGTCACGGTGTCGAATTCTGGTCATCGAGAGACAACGTCTCTGTATGGGACCTCGTTCAGCGTCGAGGACGATGCCGGATCCAGCGAAGATGAGGCGGACGATCACGGTGAAATCATCCGGGACAGTCCGTGGGACACGCCCTGCCCATACACACATTCTGGCCTCTACCACAGAAACCCCTGTCCGCCCAGTGTTCTACTGGTCAGACAGGGGTTTCGCACAACGCGGAGTCGGAGGGATTTGAACCCTCGGTCCCCAGTTCAAGGGACTTCACCTTAGCAGGGTGACGCTTTCGGCCGCTCAGCCACGACTCCAATTACCGACTCGATGCCACTCTGCGAAGAGAGCGTCGAATCTGCAGTTTGCACTACGGGGAACAGCCTATGCGAAACCAATGGCGAAGAGCAAAATGTGCGGTCAAAGAGTGGCCTTGATCATAATCATCTCAGGGGTGGATCGCCGAATAGATGGGGTTGGCGACCGGGCTCCCATGCTCACGTACACGCGAATTCCAGCATTCATCAATGTACAAGCGTAAAATCGTCCTGAAGTGCTCTGCGGTTTGCTCTCTGACGGGTTCGGGAACGATGCTACGGAGGTGCCCCCTGCGCTGACATCGTTCACGATGCGCGCCGATGGCCAGCCTCGTGAGCAACGCATACAGCACGAGACGTAATTTTTGAGGAGTTAAGAACTTGCCAGAGATTCCCCCTGACAAGCACGGGCCGAATGGGAACGACCCCAATTCACGCCCAGCTGGTCATCGGCTCCGCGCTTCTTCTCGTCCTCGATTCCGCGGTGATGCCACAGCCAGCGACGATGGTTCCAATTCGCTCCGCCCGACCTCGCAGCCACAGACGCCGTCGCAGTCACAGTCGCGAGCTCAGTCGCAGCCACCCCGGACGCCCGCACAGTCTCAGAACACGTCCTCAGCACAGAACCAGTCGAATTCTCAGCAGAACCAGTCGAAGGCACCGACGCCTCGACCGGTAGCACCACGCACCCGCCGCGAAGCACGGATGCTTCGCGCCGCCGGGGCCAGCAGCGCCTCTGCAGCAGGTGTGGCATCGGCCGCCCGCGCACACGACGACAATGCCCGAGACCACAGCTCCTCCACGCAGGAGCAGTCCTCCGGCTCACCATCGACCCCCACGGCCGGGGCTGGCAGGCCCACCGGCACACGGAACAATCGCCCCACCTCGGCGAGGGAATCAGCATATGACTCCAGCCACGAAACGGGCGCACCTCAGAGACGCAGGGACCGCCGAGCGGTTGAGGCTGCAGCCACGGACGAAACTTCGCGCGCACGTCGTCACTCCTCACGAGTCGGAGAAGCCTTCCCCAGCCTTGTCGGCTGGACCTCACTGAGCACGCTGCTCCCCGGCATCGGGCTGCTGCGTACTCGTTTCCGGCCCCTGGGCATCATCCTGCTCGGCGGATTCGTCCTCACCTTCCTCATCGCTCTCCTCTACGTCCTCATCAAGGGACCGATCCGCGCGTTCGGCACTGTCGTCTCCAGCCCGACGATGTTGACCTTCCTCGCAATCGTCCTCGCCGTCATCGGCGTGATCTGGATCCTCGTGATCGTGATCTCCCACTTCGGGCTGCGCAAAGGGCACCGCTATGCCTCGTGGCAGAACAAATTGGCCGGTGTACTCGTCGTCTCCTTGGCGCTCATCGTCGGCATTCCCTTCGGCGTCGGCTCGGTCTATTCCCGAGTCCAGGGCGACACGGTCTCGAGCCTGTTCGGCGACAGCACAGGGCACTCCAAGAGCGCCGAAGACCTGTGGGCCGACAAGCCCTACATCAACGTCTTTCTCATGGGCCGCGACAACGGCGATGACCGTGAGGGCACACGGCCCGACACCATGCTCGTCGCCTCCATCGACACGAAGACGGGCAACACCGCCCTGATCTCGGTGCCGCGTAACCTCGCGTTCCCGATCTTCCCCGAAGGCAGCGAACTGGAAGAGACTTGGCCCGACGGGTTCCGGCCCACGGGCCAAGCCTCCGTCGACCTCATCAACTCCGTTTGGCAGTGGGGCGAGGAGAACAAGGACACCATCGGCGACACCCATGGCCTGGAGCCGGGCATGTTCACGACGATGCAGGCTGTCGAGGGCTCGCTGGGCCTCAACCTCGACTACTGGGCTGCGGTCGACATGGCCGGATTCGAAGACGTCGTCGATGCCATCGGCGGTGTGAAGATCGACGTTGAACGTCCCATCCCGATGGGCGGCGGCAAGTCGATGTCCGGAGTCGCCAACGAGATCTACGGCTGGGTCGACCCGGGTCCGCAGACGCTCAAGGGCAAGGACGCACTCTGGTACGTCCGGTCGCGTGAAGGCAGCGACAACTACGACCGCATGTGCCGTCAGCAGCGCATGATCAAAACGACGCTCGATCAGATCGATCCCCGCGAACTCGCGACGGCGTATCCGAAACTCGCGAACTCAGCGACTCAGAACATCGCCACCTCGATCCCGCAGAACGAGGTCCCGGCCTTCATCGAACTCGCTGTCGCCATGCAGAAGGGCGACGTGTCAACGGTGCAGATCAACAACGACGTCACTCCGACCTACGACCCCGACTTCGACGTCCTCCACAAGTGGATCCTCGGCGAGGTCAAGGGCGCGTCCGATGGTGAAGAGACCGCGAAGCCGACGAACAAGCCGACCACCGAAGAGAAGAAGGACACCGCCGAGGACACACCTTCGGAGGAGGCACCTGCCGAGGACCAGCCCGCCGAAGAAGAGGGCGGCGAGCCCACCGAGACCACGAAGCCCGGCGAGCCAAACGCCGAGGGCAAGTGCTACCCGAAGGGCTTCAAGCCCGGCGACGACTTCCCCGGCTATCCAGGCCCGGGAGCCGGAGATGAAGGGTGACGACTTCTTCACCATGGCCGGAAACCAGCAGCTCAACTGACACGAGTGCCTCGGGCGCCGAGAGCCTCAACGCGCAGTCCCACTCGGTCGCGATCATCGGCGCTGGACCGCGCGGACTCTCGGTCCTCGAGAGGCTCGTCGCCCTCGCCGCCGAACGGTTCTCGAGCGCCGACGGTGACGGTGCTGATTCTGGTTCTGGTCCTGTCGCCGGGGCTGGAGACGGCAGCCCGCCGACGATCGTCATCCACCTCATCGATCCCTATCCTCCGGGTGCGGGCATCGTCTGGCGCACGGATCAGCCCGAGACGCTGCTGATGAACACGACGATCGCCGAGCAGACGATCTTCCCCGATTCCAGCTGTTCCTTCGTCTCCTCTGAGCCTGTTGCGGACTCCCCCACCTCCGACGACGAGTCCGATCGATTCGGCCCCGATATGGCGCAGTGGTATCGCGACATCGGCGGAACGGATCCCGTCGACGCGACGTTCCCCAGCCGGACCCTCTACGGCCGCTATCTGCGTGAGGCCTACGCCCGCATCCGCGACATGGCACCCGACTTCATCGAGATCGTCGAGCACCCCACGAAGGTCGAATCCCTCATCGATCTCCCGCCGGTCGAACCACTGGGATACACGTCCACGGATCCCGAGAGTGTGCCGCCGCAGCTGGTTCGCTGTGAGGATGGAACCACCATCATCGCCCCCGCCGTCGTCCTCGCCGTCGGCCACATCCCCAGTGCGCAGACCGAGGAACGAGCCAGGCTCGCGGCCTTCGCGCAGCGCTCCGGTGGGCTCTACATCCCGCAGGGTCTGCCTGCCGAGGCTCCCGTCGCCGAGGTGGCCCCTGGCAACCGTGTCATCGTCCGTGGCATGGGCCTGAACTACTTCGACCTGCAGACGTTGTTCACGCACGAACGTGGAGGCCGTTTCGATCCAGATCCCGACATCGCGGGCGAGCTCCGCTATGTGCGCAGCGGTGAGGAACCTCGACTGCTGCTCGGCTCCCGCCGCGGAGTCCCCTACCGCAGCAAACCCATCTGCCAGGCCCACCCGCGATCGCCGTGGCCGCTGCGCTACTTCACCCGGGAGAATATTGCGCTGCTGGCCGGTCTCGACGACCTCGACGGCGATCGCAAAGCCGGTGCACGCTTCAACGACCAGCTGTGGCCGCTGATCCTCGCTGACCTTCGTCTCGCCTACTACAGCACCCTGTCCCGGATCCGTCCCGAGGCGTTCGCCGGTGATCCAGGTCAGCTGCGTGAGGCCATCGCCGAGGCGGTGTCCCGACACCTGACCAGGCGCACCTGGCAGGAGACCCACCCGGAGACGCGCGAGACGCGTGCTGGTGGCGGGACTTCCACATCCACGGGCGCTGCCGAGTCCCGAGAGCACGAAGCCGCCGAGGCTGCACGGCAGGGTCGTGTCACACGTGAGGCCTTCGCATGGTCGGAGATCGAGGAGAGCCTCGTCCCCGATCCCGCCCACCGCATGTCACTGCACGCGCTGCTCAATCCGCTCGAAGGTCGAGAGTTCGACAGCAGAGGCCCCCGGGAGGCCAATTCCCTGCACGAGTGGATGCTCGACTTCCTCCGCGACGACCTCCACGATTCTCTGGCCGGGCCAGAGGGCAGCGCTGAGAAGTCGCTGTTCACCGTGCTCTGGCAGTCTCGTCTGCTGCTCAAAGAGCTCATCGTGGCCGGTCACATCGACCGCGTCAGCATCGACATGGAGATCTGCGGCTGGTTCGAGAGCTTCGTCTCCGGAATCTGCGACGGTCCTCCCCCGCAGCGCATCGCCGAGCTTCTCGCCCTGGCCGAAGCCGGCCTGGTCGAGTTCATCGGCCCCGACATGCGCATCGAAGCGAGTCCCGATGTCTCTGCACCTGCGGACGGGGATGCAACACCTGCAACCGAGACGGGCAGTGCACCGGCTTCCACGGTCGCCCTAACAGCGACGGGGGATCCTTTGCCGCAGATCTTCACCGTCACCTCGGCGCAGGTAGCAGGCGAAATCACCGGCAGTGTGGTCGTCGATGCGGCTTCACCGACGAACGCGGTGTCCCGAGCAGCCGATGTGCTGGTGCACGGGATGGTCGAACGAGGTCAGCTCACACCCGCACGTCTGACCTTGGACGATGGTCGCGAGAAGTTCCTCAACGGGCTCGCGCTCACCTCGCGGCCCTACCGCACGATCGATGTGGAGGGCGCTGTGCACCCCCGCCGTTTCGCGCTGTCCATTCAGCTCTCCTCGGTCCAATGGGGGCTGGCGATCGCGGCGAACCCCAACACGAACGCCGCGACGCTCAACGACTCCCACGCCGCGGCAGCAGCGATCCTCGACCTGATCTGAGGGTTCCGCAGGTCGCGGTGCGTGAGAGGGTCTTCCTCCCCACACGACGGCACCCGCTCAGCGAGACTCTCCCCTAAGCGTCGGCCATTTCGAGGGCGGCTTCGGGCTTCGTGGTCCGGGCCCGCACGATCGCGAGCAGGGACATCACGACTCCGATGATCGCCCAGGCCAGCAGGCCGCCATAGGCAGCGGCCACGCCCGTGGTGCCAGCGGTGATCGCAGCGAAGCCGTTCATCGCCGGCGTCAGCGGCAGAATCGGGGCGAGGAAGTCGAAGAAGCCGGGCACCGCGCCGATCGTTCGGCCGGCAACTGCTAGGACAACAGCGATCACCGACAGGAACCTGCCCACGCCGCCGAACCACGCCACCAGAGCGAAGTTGAGCACCATGAACACGAGCGCTGAGACGAACGTCAGCACCGCGATGTCGAAGCCTTGGACGGCATCGATGTCGAGCACGCTCACCGCCAGGATCGACAGCACCAGGGCCTGCAGCAGTCCCACGACCACACCGGGAACCAATCCACGCAGCCAGACAGCTACTGAGGACTTCGTCGACAGCAGGGTCGAGGCCGGGATCGGCTTGAGCACCGTGTAGGTGACGAGTCCGCCGACCCACAGGGCGAGCATGATGAGCAGCGCAAGCGTCGAGCCCTGCAGCACATCACCCGCGTCGGCGGAGTCCGGCGCCTTGATGTTCTGAGAGGCGACGGTGGAGAGCTTGTCACGTTCCGGGGCCGAATAGGAGGGGACCTCGTCCGCGCCCTTCTTCACCCCGTCGGCAAACTTTCCGACACCGTGCGAATACTTGTCTGTGCCCTCGGACAGAGTGTCCAGTCCGGCCGCCAGGTCAGAGGTGCCGGTGGCAGCGGTGGAGACACCGGTCGTGTACTGGTCGAGTCCGGTGGAGAACTCACCGAGTCCATCGGAGAGCTGTCCGGCACCGTCGTCGAGTTCGCTGGAGCCATCGGCGACCTTGGCGATTCCGTTGCTGAGCTCCGGCATACCGTCGGCGAGCTTCTGGTTTCCTTCGGCGACACCAGAGGCACCTTCGCGCAGACCCTTCGAGGCCTCGAGCAGCTTCGGAGCATTCTTCGAGATGTCCTCCATGCCCTTGGTCAGTTCGCCGAGGCCGTCCTCGAGTCCCTTGACGAACTTGCTCATGCCGTCGCTGAGTTCACCCGCACCGTCGGCGAGTTTGTCCGCGCCGCCGAGCAGCGACTCTCCGTCCTGCTTCTGCTCCAGACCGTCGACAGCACTGTTCAGGCCGCCCGAGGTGCCATTGAGCAGCCCCTGAGCGTAGGCCTTCTCAATGCCGGCGCAGACCTCATCCGGTGTGCCGACAGGGCACATCTGCGCCCGTGCCTGATCAGCCTCGTCCTGGGTCATCATGCCCGCCGACACCAGCGAATCGAGACCGGTCACGGTTCCGCTCTTGGCCAGCTGATCGGCCTGGTCGGCGCCTTCCTGGAGACCGTCACGGTACTGGCCGAGACCCGTTGACAGGCCTTCGGCACCCTCGGAGACTCCCTGGGCACCCTTGTCGAGATCTTTGCCGCCCTTGAGAAGATCGTCGATTCCGCCTTCGCCGGAGCCGGAGTCACCGGCACCGGCGAAGCCCTTGATGATCGCATCGATGGACTTCGTGTACTCGTCGACTCCCCCGGAGAGTTCTCCGGCACCGTCGGCCAGCTTCTGCGTGCTGTCTGGCAGGTCCGCCGTCGACTTCTTCATGTCCTGGAGACCGCCCGAGAGCTCAGAGGTGCCCTTCGACAGTTCGCCAGCCCCCTTGGACAGGTCTCCGGCGCCCTTGCTCAGCTCGGATCCCGAGGAGTCGAGCTTGTCCATACCGGCGGAGAGCTCACCGGCACCGCTCGCGGATTTCTCCGTGCCCTTCGCCAGTTCCTCGCCACCCTCGTCGAGTTCACCGGCGGCGTCTCCGAGATCCTTCATCTGATCACCCATGTCGTTGAAGCCGACATAGATGTTGTCGAGGTAGGTCTCGGTCATCTGCGTATTGAAGGTTGTCCGTGCCACTCCGGCAACGGACTGCGCGATCTGTGTGTCGGCGGCGGGAGCGACTCCGGAGACGTCGACGTCGAGCTGCGTCTGAGTCGCGGACTTAGCGTCGCTGACCGAGGTCACAGCCCGGGAGAAGCCCTCGGGAATGGTCAGGGTCGCAGCATAGGTCCCATCCGACATGCCCTTCTCGGCATCGTCCTCATCGGTGATGACCCAATGGATGTTCTTGTTCTCTTCACCCACAAGCCCGCTGGTCAGCTGCCGGCCGATCGGCACGGTCTCACCGTCCACCTCGGCGCCGTCATCGTTGTTGACGATCGCGGCCTCGATCGTGTCGAGGCGGTCGGTGCTGTTGTACGTGGCCAGAATGAATCCAGCGGCCACGATGATCGGAATGAGCACCAGGCCGAAGAGGGACAGCCAGGTCACGGGCCGTTTCGAGTTCGCACGTTCGAGTCTCACGACTGCACGCCTTCCATTTCGCTGCGACCGGCCGCGTGGGCTTGCACGCCGCCGTTGTCATTGTCGGTTCCACGCGCGACCTCGGGCTTGGCCTCATCGAGGTCGAGGTGGAAATAGTTCGTGTTCGGGGACAGGATCCCCGTGATGTCGCCGCCGGGCAGACCCAGCACGATTGCCGTGCCCTCGGCCTGCAGATCAAAGAGAAGATCGCGAACGTCCCGGCCGCTCTCACCTGCCAGTGCACCTGCTTCGCTGATGATGAGCAGGTCCGGCGCCGAGGTGCGCAGCTGTGAGAGCTCGCGCGCCCCTGGCATCGTCCCCGGCCCGTTCCTATCGAGGTCGAAGTACGGGACACGACGACGCACCCGTCCGGCATGTTCGGGCAGGACCATGTCTCCGATCTTCATCTCACCGGCGGTCAGTCCGACGCGACCGGAGAGAGCGAGCAGAAGTGCCTTGCGAGCTTGGCCGCTGGCGACGAGGATCTGGCCCGGTGAGAGCGAGATGTCGACCTGGGCGAATCCGCGTCGGCCCGAGCGGACGGCGATGCCGCGGCCATAGATCCGGTAGTTCGAGTCGGGCTCCGGCCAGTCACGCAGAGCCACCTCGTGGGCCAGGCCCTCTCCTTCGACGTCGAGCCTGGGCAGGATGCGGTCGAGCCATTTCGGCAGCCACCAGGCCTTGTCACCGAGCATCTGCATGATGGCAGGCACCAAGGACATGCGCACCAGGAAGGCATCGACGAAGATGCCCGAAGCCAGGGCGAGCGCGATGGACTTGATGATCGGCTCACCCGCGGGAACGAAGGCGGCGAAAACGGAGAACATGATGATCGCCGCGGCCGAGACCACTCGGGCAGACGAGGCGAAGCCAGCCTTGATCGCGCCCCTGGCACTCGACCCGTGGACGTATGCCTCGCGCATTCCGGAGACGAGGAACACCTCGTAGTCCATGGCCAAGCCGAACAGGATGCCCATGACGATGATCGGCAGGAAGCTGATCACCGGCCCGGTCGAATCGATGCCCATCGCTGATGCGAAGAGTCCGTCGTGGAAGACGAGGACCACGGTGCCGAAGGAGGCGAAGACGGACAGGAGGAAACCGCCGGTGGCCTTGATCGGCACCCAGATCGAACGGAAGACCATCATGAGCAGGATGATCGAGAGGCCGACGACGAAGATGCCGAAGGGCACCAGCGCCTTGCCGAGCTGATCGGAGACGTCGATCTGGATCGCCGTGGCACCGGTGACCGCTGTTTCGAAGCCGTCCTCGTCCTCGATGTCGGCGCTCAGATCACGAAGGCGGTCGACGGTGTCGAGAGTCGCCGGATCTTCGGAGCTGGTGGTCGGGATGATCTGGAACAGGGCTGTCGTCGCGTCCCGGTTCGGGGTGGCGAGGATGACCTGGTCGACGCCTTCGACGTCTTCGATCTCGCTCTCGATCTTCTCGACATCGTCGAGGGGGTCATCGGAGGTCACGATCTCACTCGTCATGACCAGCGGTCCGTTGAAGCCGGGACCGAAGTGCTCGTCGATGAGGTCATAACTCGTGCGGGCAGGGGTGCCCTCCTCCTGGCTGCCTGCAGTGGGCAGGGAGAGTTGGAGGTTCGAGGCGGGGATTGCGAACAACGCGAGTCCGCCGACGATGATGACGACTGTCAGCAGCGGTATCTTCGTCACCACGTGCAGCCAGCCGGCGAAGAACTTGTTCATGATCGTCTTCGGGTACGGTTCACCGGCCTCAGCCTCCGCCTCGGCGGCAATCGCCGACCGGGAGACGGAGTCGTCGGCCTTCTTCTGCGCGCTCGCGAACGCCCGGCGGTAGCGCTTCGTCGGCTTGGGGGTGATCTTGTCCTTGACGAGCCCCAGCAGCGCGGGAACCATCGTCAGGGAGATGAGCACGGCGACGACGACGGAACCGGAGGCACCGATGCCCATCACGGTGAGGAATGGGATGCCGGCCAGAGACAGGCCCAGCAGCGCGATCATCACGGTCATACCCGCGAAGACGACGGCCGATCCGGCGGTGGCGACGGCACGCCCGGCGGCTTCGAGCGGGTCATGCCCCTCGGCCAGGAGCGCCCGGGCTCTGGAGACGATGAACAGTGCGTAGTCGATGCCGACCGCCAGGCCCAACATCAGCGCCAACATGATCGATGAGGAGTTGACTGCGCCGAAGGCCGTGGATCCCACGACCAGGAGAACGGAGATGCCGACACCGATGAGCGCAGTGATCAGCGGCATGCCAGCGGCGCGGAAGGAACCGAGGGTGAGCAGCAGGACGATGAAGGCGATGACGACGCCGATGCCTTCTACCCAGGAGATCTCCACGCCGGTGATCTGGAAGAGCTGGCCTCCGCCTTCGACCTGGGAGCCATCGGGCAGGGCCTCGCGGAGGGGATCCAGTTCGTCGAGAAGCTGGTCCGGGGCCGCTTCGCCGACCTCCTGCTGGGTGCCGTCGTACTGGACGGAGATCATCGCAGCGGAGTCGTCTTCGCTGACTGCGCCTTTGACCATCTTGTCGAACGGCGAGGTCACAGCGTCGACGTGAGGGAGGTCTTCGAGCCGATCGACTTCCTTCTCGATCTCATCCTTGTACGTGGAGTCCGTGACCGCGTCGCCGTCGGCGGCGACGACGATGACGGAGGCGCCCACTCCTGAGGCTTCGGGGAAGGTCGTCTCCATCGAATCGAGTGCAACCTGGGCTTCGGACCCTGGAAGGGTGAAGTCGTTGTCGAAGTCCTTCGCGAAGGCCGCGACACCGGCACCGACGAGTCCGAAGATCACGAACCACAGAGCGATGTAACGGAAAGGAGCGCGGTAGGCACGACGACCCAGAGCGTACAGGAATGTTGACACGAAGACCTCGATACAAAAGTGTATTGGATACAGTATTGTATTGTTGTTGACTCAGTGCCCTCAGCGCAAATGCATCACGAGTTTCGTGAAGATTCTCATCGGATGCCCAGGCCGACTATGATGCGCACGGGCCGACACAGCACAGCCCGCGCGACAGCAGCACCGCCGCACCAGCACCGCGACCACCCCGACGATGAAATGTTCGATGAATACAGGCAAACTCAGCGCCCGCAGACGCCACACCCGATCCACCTTGGTGGAGGCGGGCATGTCCGTCTTCGCACACAAAGGCATCGATGGGGCTTCGATCGAGGAGATCTGCGAGGCCGCGGGGTTCACTCGCGGCGCGTTCTACTCGAACTTCTCCAGCCGCGACGATCTGGTTCTGGCCACGATCGAACAGCACACCTCTCGCGACCTCGACATGCTCGATGCCGCCATCGAACGGTGGCGCGACCGCCTCAACTCCAGTCGGCCCGAGGACATCGAAGACTTCCTCACGGAGTTCATCGACGACACCTTCAGTCAGAAGAAGTCCACCGCCGCCGAGGTGATCGCTGAACAGGAGATCCAGCTGTACTGCCTGCGCACACCTGAGCTCTACCCCAGATACGCGGAGCTGAGCTCGTTCCAGGTCCAGCGGATCCAGTCGCTGATCGAGAACGCCATCGGCTTCGCGAAAGCCGCCTCGACGATTCCGCTCAAGGACCTCATCGAGGCGCTCACCGCCGTCCACACGCAATCCTCTCTGCGCGCGGCCGCAGGGAAGGATCTGCGAGAGGTCGTCGAGATCGATTCGACGCAGATGGTGCGCATCCTCAGCCGACTGCTCGACTTCTCGCAGAAGCCCTGAACGGCCCGGACTCCCGGCAGTCCGGACTCCCGACTTCCTGGACCTATAGTCAGTCCCAGGACCGACCGCTAGGCATTAAGGTGGTTGGCGTGAATGAACTACAGCGCGAATATTACGCCTTCATCAACAACATGGATGTCCGCCTCGGCGCGTTCGTCCTCGCCGACCTGCCCGAGACCTTCGACAAGGAAGACGGGGAGACGGTGAAGTTCCCCAAGGACTTCGGTCCCAAGTCTCTGCCGATGCTCGAACTCTTCGTCCTCTCTCGTTTCCACTCTCCCGACGAGGTGCTCGACCCGGAGAATCGCAGGTTCGTCGAGGGCCTCATCCGCTACCTCGGCGAGACCTATCTCCGTGCGGTCGGTGGAGCCTGGGACCATGACGAAGAGACCGGGAACGGGATGCCGTTCATTCGTCCGGATACCGAGGAAGGGCCGCTGAAGGGCGAGCCCATTCCGATCTTGGCGATCATCCTCGCCGCGGTTGACGCCCGCACTGCTGAGGTGTTCACGGCCGTCCTGAGCAAGGCTCGCGAGAACCTCGGTGGTGACGGTGAGCCGAAGCGCAGCTGCACCGGTCTGGCGATGGGGATGCTCACGGCCGAGAACTCCAGCGAGGAAGAGGTCGAGTTCCTCTCCCGCTTCATCGGCACGGTGGAACCGGGCATCGCCGCCTGGACCCAGGAGCAGGCCGATCCGTCCTCGTGGGAGTTCGGGCGCGAGGCACTGGTGCGGTTGGGCAAGCAGCTCAAGGCCCGCTACGACTCGCGTGACGAGATGATGACCGAGGGCGAGACCGAGTTCGTCGCCGGGGCCATGCGCTTCATCGGTGAGACGATTCGGCGCATCGGCTTCGGACAGTGGCGCTACGGTGCCGATCTCGAGGCCGATGACCCCCGCAGCAGGCAGCCATTCGTCCGTTTCCGCGTCGGCGACCAGAACCTCGACATGGTGCCGTGGCGCTTGGCGCAGACTGCGCTCGAGGATGCGAACTCGATCGCCTCGGGTCTCGACACGATCACTACGATGCGCGAAGAGGAAGCCGCGAGCGAAGCGGCCGCCGAGGGCGCTCAGTCAGACGACGCCGAGTCGGACAGACCCTGACGCTTACACCTCAGAGCTGATAGCGACGGTTGCCCTGCATCCCGTCCGCCGGTGAACCCGGAGCCAGGTCGATCTGCTTGCGCTTCGGGTCGATCTGCACGGTGACCAGGGTCGCCGAGCGGTCTCCGTACGCGGCACCTGGATCCGGGGTGCAGGACACCGGCGCCTCGCCCGGACCGGTGGTCAGAATGTCGATGAGATCGGCTGCCGACCCGGGGCCATCGGATGCTCTCTCTTGCCTGGAGTAGTCCTCGAGTCGCTGCTCGAGGTGAGCGTGACGTGCCCGCGAGGTCGAGGTCGCATTGAGTTCGAGGCTGCCTGGGATGAGCTCGGGGTGCAGGAAGTGGTTCGTGTGCAGCAGGAATCCTGCACCGGCGTCAACGCCCGGAGTCGCACTCGGGGTTGGGCTCGAGGCCCCGGCTCGACGCTCACGCTTCTGGGCGTTGGCGATCTCGACCTGGACCACCTCGTCGGCGGTGACCACCGTGATGATCGACGATGATGTAGTGGGTGCCGAGTGGATGATCTCGAGCGCCTCGGCAAGAGTGCTCGCCGTTGACAGGACTCGATCGAGGATCATGTGGATGGGCACTCCCCCGGGACCGTCGCCCTCGTGCTTGAGGATGTTGAGCAGGACGCCGACACCGGCCTCGTTGAGTCCGATCTTGCCTGGCATCCCGTATTCGGCGATGCCCACGTGGCGCAGCTGCCCGGGCACGGCACCCACATCGTTGATGTGCCACAGTGTCGAGAAGTCGGCGGCCCAATCCCAGTTCTGCGCGGCCAGCGAGCTTCCGGGGCGGGTGAAGCTCACGGTCGAACACTCCGTCGCCGAGGCCGGCGCCAGGGTCATGATCTCTGTGCGGGCGATGACCTCCATGAGTTCCTCAACCGGGATCTCCGCACCCTGTGCCACGGCTGCCACCTCCTCGGCGGCTTCCGGGGACCAGGCCCGGAGACGTGCGAGGCTCGAGGCAGCCGCGGCACGGACATCCGCCTCGGCGATGGACAGAAAATCGAAGTAGCGCCGGTAGCCGGCGATCGCGGACTCGATGCCAGTGCGCAGCTCTCGCCCACGCTGGGTGCCACGCCGGAGGTGGTCGGAGGCTCGGACCGTGAAGGTCTCGGGCCTGACCTCGGCTGCGGGGACGTATTCGGTGCTCATTGTCGATTCCTTTTCTCGCGCGGGCCAGTTCGTCTCACGACTGTGGGACGAGCGGCCCCACTCCGACGTCGATGTCCAGATAGTGCATGTGAGCGGCAGTTTCGGCCAGGGCGGCGAACAGGTTGAAGTTGTGCAGGGAGTCGAATCCACGCGACCAGTGCAGGCCCTGGGCGATCGAGTAGACGCTGTGATCGTCGGTGGCGTCCATGCGTTCTGTGATCTCGTCCAGACGCTGCTGATGGTGCTCGACGAGTTCGCGTCGGCGATCGTGGAGGCCCTGGAAGCGGAAGCCGTGTGCGGGCAGGACCGCCACCTCGGCGTCGAGCTGTCCGATCTTGTCCAGGGAACCGAGATAGTCGCCGAGGCTGTGCGTGATCGCACCGCTGTCGAGTCCGATGTTCGGGGTGATCGTCGGGAGCACATGGTCACCGGAGAACAGCAGCTGGCCCTCGTCGCGAACGAACACCGAATGCCCGTAGGTGTGGCCCGGGGTCCACAGCGCCCGCAGCGATCCGGACTCCAGCGGCAGTTCGGAGCCGTCTTCGAGGATGTTCACGGTGTCGGGCATATTGCTCATCAGCAGTGCGAAGTCATTCTTCGATCCGGCCTCACCCTTGCCCTTCTTGCCGCCGACCTGGAGACTTTCGACCTCGTCCCAGCGGTCCTCGGGCACTCCGTAAGCGCGGGCAATATTGATGCTCGGGTCGACGCCGGTGCCCAGGTCCACGCTCTTGGAGAAGAACTTCTTGATCGAGCGCAGGTCCTCGCCGTGCATGGCGACCCACATGTCGGGGTTCTTGTGCAGCAGCGCCGGAACCAGCCCGATGTGGTCGCGGTGATAGTGGGTGATTGCGATCCCGTGGACGTTTGCGACGGTGAATCCCAGGGATCCCAGCGCCGAGGTGAGCGCCAGGTATTGGTCCTTGCCGTCCCAACCGGGATCGATGAGGATCAACCCGGAGCCGTCGGCGATGGCGTAGCAGTAGGTGTAGACGAGCGGATTGTTCGGGATCGGGACGGGAATCGCCCAGACGCCTTCGGCAACGTTCTCCACGTCGGGCAGGACTCTGTCCTTCCACGCCTTCGACTGTGCGGAGCTGAGTGATTCGATCGCCATTGTTCGCCGTTGCCTCTCTTCGTCGAGCATCATTGCCAATGCTGATCAACCTACTCTCTTTGCGCAATTGCTGAAAAGTCGTTCGATAGGCGGGACAGGGAGGAATGGTGGGCCAGCACCACTTCGGCGTCGGAATGGACACGAAGCCGTGCGTGAAGTGTCGACTGGAAATCAGCAACCTTGGCTACTGGATTCGTTGCGAACGTCGCGATGCAGGTGAAGTTATCGTTTCGTTTCGTGAGAATGATTGCGTTTTCGGTTGCACAAGGGATAGCATCTATGGCGCAGATCACTTCGGCTCCTGTGCTCAGACAGAGCCGAACGCGGTCGCAGAAACATCCGGCAATACTCATCGTGGAGGATTGATAATGGCCGCGTCTGGCTCACTGAAACGCAACCTCGGACTGTGGTCCATCGTCGGGCTCGGCCTTGGATATATGACGCCGACGGTGGTCTTCGATACGTTCGGAATAGTGTCGGATGAAACCAGCGGGGCGGTGCCGTCCGCCTATCTCATCGCTCTCATCGTCATGGTGTTCACGGCCTTCAGCTACGGCAAGATGGTCAAGGTCTTCCCCACTGCAGGCTCGGCCTATACGTACACGCGTGAGACCATGAGTCCCGGCCTCGGGTTCTTGGTCGGCTGGACCTCACTCATGGACTACCTGTTGCTGCCGATGGTCAACTGCCTCATCGCCCGCCTGTATATGGAGTCCCTGGTCCCCGACGCTCCGCCATGGGTGTGGGTGGTCCTCTACACCGTGATCATGACCGCCATTGTTGCCGTCTCCATGCGCGGAACAGCCAACCTCAACGGCGTTCTCCTGGTCTTCGCCGTCACCATGGTGACGCTCTTCTGCATCGTCGCCGTCGTCAACCTGACCAACGGCGATGGATCCGGAATCGTCTTCAGCGCCGAACCCTTCATGCACGAGGGCGTGCACATGTCCGCGCTGCTCACCGGCGCCACCGTCGTCTGCTTCTCATTCATCGGCTTCGACGCCGTGACGATGTACACCAACGAAGCCAAGCATGTGAACCTCATGCCCAAGGCGATTCTACTGACCGTCCTCGCCGGCGGCGCCATCTTCCTCGTCGCCAGCTACTTCGCCCAGCAGCTCTTCCCCGACAATTCGCAGTTCAACGTCGTCGATGATCCGCTGCCGGAGATCGGCCTCCTCACCGGCGGGCCCGTCTTCATGGGCTTCTTCCTCGCTGCGGCCTTCGCTGCCACAGTCGCCTCGGGTCTGGCCTCCCATGCCTCGGTCTCTCGCATGCTGCTGGTGATGGGACGCAACGGGGTGCTCCCGCGCAAGGCCTTCGGCTACATCCACCCGAAGACGCACACCCCGATGTTCAACATCTTCCTCGTCGGCGCGGTCTGCCTGTTGGCGATGTCGTTCAGCCTCGAGTTCATCTCCGCGCTGATCAACTTCGGGGCGCTCATCGCCTTCACCTTCGTCAACCTCACGGTCATCGCTCACTTCGCGTTCCGCACCAGGCAGGTCGTCGACGTCAAGTCAGCGTTCAACTACGTGGTGCTGCCAGCGATCGGCGCGATTCTCACCGGCATTCTGTGGGTGAGCCTGCACGAGACCGCCCTCATCGGCGGAGTGGTGTGGTTGGCCATCGGCGTCATCTATCTGGCCGTGCTCACCCGCGGCTTCAAACGGACAGTCCGCAGCTTCGACGACCCCGAGGCCGACGCCGAGATGTCCGAACCTGAGGCTGAACCAGAGGCGAAGTCCGAAGCCGAGGCCAAACCAGAGTCCATCTGAGAGTAGGGACGCGGAAAGCCCCCGCTCGCCATCGTTTTCACGATGCGAACGGGGGCTTTCACTTTGCGGAAGCGGTGGGATTCGAACCCACGGTACGTTGCCGCACAATGGTTTTCAAGACCATCTCCTTCGGCCGCTCGGACACGCTTCCAATGGTTCGCCATGAACCACGGCCTGCTCAGCGCGAAGCTGAGCCACAATAGTTTCTCATAAACCGATTGTCTTCTGCTAATCGATTCTCGAAGGACTCGAGTCAGTGCTTCCCCGTACTGGTGTCCTGCTCTGAAACATCGGTCGGCAGCTGCTCTGAAACATCGGTCGCGGACTTGTCGGAACCTTCAGGCTTCAGCTTCTCGTGCTTTCCCTCACTCACGATGTGACGACCTGTCGAATCCGAATCTTCCGCGGCGGCACCGCGTGCAGCGAAGGTCGCAGGCACGGGTGAGACGACGAATTCGTCTTCTTCGTCCTCGAACTCCTCTTCGGCCGAGTCAGCCAGTTCAGAGGGGCTCTGACGGCGAATCTTGCTCTGCCTGGAAGCACCGATCGAGGGCGCTGCCGGCTTCTGCTGGACTGCAGGGCGTGGCTGAGGCTCGGCGGGCTCTGCTTCGTCCACCTCCGAGGTGGTGTCGGCATCCGATGTGGTCTCGGCGTCGGCGAGAGCCTCGTCGGCTTCGACCACGACAGCAGGCTTCTCTGCTTCCTTCGTGTCAGAATCCTCAGCCTCAACCTCTGCTGTGGTGTCGGAGTCGGGCTCAGCCGAATCATCGGCGGCAACCGAGACGTCGGAAGCAACGTCGGCCGAAACGTCGGCGGCAGCCGCAGGGACGGGCGCAGCTGGCGAAACAGCCTCGGCCGAAGCGTCGGCCGACTCATCCACCTTGCCTGAAGCAGCTGCAGCGGTCGCGGGAACATTGACCTCAGCCTCGGCGGGGGTATCACCGGAACGGGCCGGCTTGCCCTTAAGCACGAGGGTCAGGGTCGACAGCGGAACCGAGAGCCAATTGGGTCGGTTGCGCAGCTCGGTGACGACCTCCACAAGGAGCCTGTCGATGAGGGCCGCGCGCAGAACCGGATCGCCGAGTCCCAGGGTCTCACCCCGGGCACGGGAGTACCCGCTCAGCAGCGAGTTCTGCACCTGCGAGGCCCACAGGAACTCCGGAGAGTCGTAGATGGTCCGCAGCGCGGACGCGTCATTGCCGAAGCCGTTGACGACGAGTCCGCCGTCTTCGGATTCGAGCTCGCCGGTCCGCTGCAGGCGAGCAAACCCAGCGGCATAGTCAATACTGCGCAGCAGGGCCACGAGGTCCAGTGCCACCGGCTTGGGGTCGGAGTTCGTTGAGTCCGTGAACTTCACGACCGAATAGCCGTCGGTCCCGGAACTCACCACGTGATCCAGTGTCAGCTCACCGTGGATCTTCTGCAGCACACCGACCGTCTCAAGTGATTGCAGCTTCGCACGGTGGGCACGCAGCTCGGGCACCAGGGAGTCCAGGGCCAGAGGGGCACGACCCAACGCCCAGTCGATGCGCTCGATCCACTTCTTGGCCAACTGCTTCGTCGGCTCTCCACGGCCTTCGACGATGCCGAATTCGGCGGCCATGTCGGAGTGGAGCTCACCGATGCGGCGACCCATCTCCGCGGCCTGAGCATTGTAGGCACCGATCGACCCCGAGTCGACGGCGCACACGATGTCCACGGCTTCGCGCCAAGCAGGTTCGGCGTCGACGTCGACGTGGGACAGCAGGGCCATCGGAGCTTCCATCTCGGTGACTTCGAACATGTCGTACCACCGGCCCGAGCCCCAGCCGATGACCTCGGGGACACTGCGGGAGCCCGCCTCGGTGAGCAGGACGGGAATCGTCAGCGATGACGGCATCCCGTTCTCCAGCACACGGAAGAAACTGAGCTCCATCGGCTCGTACTCGTCGTGGATGATGACCGTTGACTTGGAGGCACCTGCATCGGAGACCTCGATGGGTCGGATGTCGACGGGCAGCTCTTCACGGGTATCGGTGACCAGGGCAGCCTTCGATGGCTTCGGTGGAACCACCTCGGCGGGGGAACCGTTATAGGCAGTCGCTGATTGGGACGCAGCAATCTGCGCCGATGGCGAATGGGCGGGCAGAGCGTCCCGTGTCTCTGCCTTCTCCTGGCTGTGTCGCAGGGATTCGGTGCTCAGCTGGCCGCCGTCGAAGACCTTGCGCTTAGTGATCGCGTCGGCCATGAGGTTGACGAACACGGGGTCTGCCGCGCCGTCGTAGACGTAGACGTGACCCAGAGCCAGGTCATCGATCTGACCGATCAGCGACTTGCGCAGGTGCATGTCTTCGACTCCGCGCAGTGAGAGCGGAATGTTGAGCCGGCGCAGGGTCGGTCCGTCACCGACAGAGATCACGGTGACGAGGCCGGCGAAACCGCCGAGCTCCTCGGCCTTGTAGACGAAGGCGCGAGCCACCGACATCGGGGTGATATCGGGGTCGGTTCCGAAATCTGCGGCGAGCTTGGGAAACCACGACTGCCGAGGTATCCAGCTGGCTAACAGTTGCTCCAGCTCACTGCTGATGGCCATGTCGCCTCCTTGAAGGAATTACGGGCGTCTCCATCCAATCATGTTACGACCTTCGCGCTGTTCAGGGCGCACCCGAAATCATCAACTCAGCACCACTTTCCTTCCTTTCAGCGCACCGGCGGAGCACTGTCCCGGTACCGGTCAGCGGCCTGCCAAGTGTCCTTATCTCGGAACGACTTGCGCAAGGGCAAGACAGAAGGAGCACAATGGTGTCGTGTTGAAAACAGACGAATCACCCCAGCAGCAAACACTCGCGAACGAGGTCGAAGCGGCCGCGACGCGAATTGCCGACTCCGTGATTAAGTCTCCCCTGCAGATTTCGGAGCGGCTCTCCGCCGCCACCGGTTCCACCGTCTACCTCAAGCGTGAGGACCTGCAGATGGTGCGCTCGTACAAGATCCGGGGCGCCTTCAACTTCATGCTCCAGCTTGATGAGACCGAGCGTGCCCGCGGAGTCGTGTGCGCATCGGCGGGCAACCACGCCCAGGGCTTCGCCCGCGCGTGCAAGGAACTAGGCATCCAGGGCACCATCTTCGTCCCCAAGACCACGCCGAGGCAGAAGATCGAACGCGTGCGCCACTTCGGCGGCGACCGGGTGACCATCGAGATCTCCGGCTCCACCTATGACGATGCATCGGCACTGGCCCATCGGTACGCCGAACGCAATGACGCCCTCCTCGTCTCCGCCTTCGATGACCTGCGCACCATCGCCGGCCAGGGAACGGTGGCCGTGGAGATCGCCGCCCAGCTTGAGGCCGCCCCCGACTACATCATCGTGCCCGTCGGCGGCGGCGGAGTGATCTCCGGCATCGCCGCCTACGCGGCCGAGCACCTTCCCAACACCACCGTCATCGGCGCCGAACCCGCAGGAGCCGCCTCAATGATCGCGGCCCTCAAGGCCGGACGGCCGGTGACCTTGGAGAATATCGACCCCTTCGCCGACGGCACCGCAGTCAAACGCGCAGGCGCCCTGACCTACGACATCGTCTCCGAACTCAACGTCGATGTCCGCCCCGTCCCCGAAGGCTCCGTCGCCACGGAGATGCTCGACATGTACCAGGTCGACGGCATCATCGCCGAGCCTTCAGGTGCCATCGCCTCGGCGGCCATCGGGGCGCCAGGGACAGCCAAGCCGATCACCATCGAACCGGGTTCGACGGTCGTGTGCCTGGTCTCCGGCGGCAACAACGACATCTCCCGCTACCCCGAGATCCTCGAACGCTCACTCGTCCACGAGGGCCTCAAGCACTACTTCATCGTCGACTTCCCGCAGGAGCCCGGCGCTCTGCGTCGCTTCCTCAACGAGATCCTCGGGCCTGAGGACGACATCGCGATGTTCGAGTACGTCAAACGCTCCGACCGTGAGACCGGCCCTGCCTTCGTCGGCATCGAACTCGGCAATGCCGAGGACCTGCCGAACCTGCTCGAACGCATGGACGCCTCACAGATCGAGATCGAACGCGTGCACCAGAACTCACCGATGTTCCGTCTCTTCGCCTGAGGGCCTCGGCTGAGGCGCTTCGGCTGAGGGCCTCGGCTGAGGGCCTCGGCTGAGGCGCTTCGGCTGAGGGCCTCGAGCTGTTTGCCTGAAGGCCTCGAGACTCAGCGCTGTCTTGCAGCTCAAAGCGGCCCGGGTCGATCGTCGGGCAAACCACTAGAGTGGAATCATGCGAGCAATCACGATTTCTGAACCAGGTGGCCCTGACGTACTCCAGATCACCGAGGAGCCGACGCCGGACATCGCAGCCGACGAAGTCCTCGTCACCGTCCACGCTGCCGGCGTCAACCGCGCAGATCTTCTGCAGCGTCAGGGATTCTACGACCCACCGGCCGGTGCCACGCTGGTCCCGGGCCTCGAGGTCTCGGGAACGATCGCTGAGCTCGGCTCCGAGGTCACCGGATGGAAGGTCGGCGACCGTGTTGCGGCACTGCTCTCCGGCGGCGGTTACGCCGAGTCAGTGCCCGTCCCCGCAGGTCAGCTCCTGCCCGTTCCTGACAGCCTCGATCTCACCGAAGCTGCGGGCTTGCCCGAGGTTCTGTCGACAGTGCATTCCAACATCGTCGGCAACGCGAACATCCAGGCCGGGGAATGGCTGCTCGTCCACGGTGGCGGATCGGGCATCGGCACGGCCGCAATCCAGATCGCCAGGCACCTCGGCGTGAAGATCGTCGTCACCGTCGGATCTGAGCGCAAGGCCGAATTCTGCCGCGAGCTCGGTGCTGATGCCGTCATCAACTACCGCGAAGAGGACTTCGTCGAACGGGTCCACGAGATCTGCGTGCGCCCCGACGGGTCCACCGGCGCCGACGTCATCCTCGACATCATCGGTGCGAAGTATCTGAAGCCCAACGTCAAGGCCCTGGGCACCGATGGACGTCTCGTCATCATCGGCATGCAGGGCGGGGCGAAGGCCGAGCTGAGCATCGCCTCCCTCATGCAGCCGCGCAAGTCGGTGGCGGGAACGACGCTGCGAGCACGTCCCAAAGAACAGAAGATCGAGATCGTCGCCGAGGTGGCCGCCCAGTTGTGGCCGGCTGTCATCTCCGGTGACATCCGCCCGATCATCCATGAGACGATGCCCTTGTCCGAGGCCCCTAAGGCCCACACCGCGCTGGAAGAGGGCACGAGCATCGGGAAGGTGCTGCTCATCGCCGACGAGTCAGCACAGGCCGCGAAGTCAGCACAGAGCGTCTGAGCTTCGTTGAGGCTGGGGCCCAGCACGTCTGAGCCCCAGCGCAGGAGGAAGGTATCCGATCATGATCAGCAATCCCGATCAGTCCGAGAGTGCGTCCGATCAGCAAGGGGACTCCCCCGACCAGGCGGTGAGCCCCGCCGCCCAGTCGACAGACCCCAGTACTCAGTCGACTGGTTCTGCCGGTGACTCCGTCGCAGAGTCCTCGTCTCAGGTCGATGTGTCCTCTCCGGCGAAGGTGATGCGGATCGGGACCATGGTCAAGCAGCTCCTCGAAGAGGTCCGCAGCACCGATCTGGATGAGAAGGGCCGCGAACGCCTGGCCAAGATCCACCGCCGGTCGATCGACGAGCTCGAAGATGGGCTCTCCAAGGACCTCATCGACGAACTCGAACGCCTTGACCTGCCCTTCGACACGAGTGATGGACCTCCGACGAACTCCGAACTGCGCATCGCTCAGGCCCAGCTGGTCGGCTGGCTGGAGGGACTCTTCCACGGCATCCAGACCGCGATCATGGCGCAGCAGGCCATGGCACAACAGGGAATCGCGGGCCATGGCCAGCTGCCACCGGGAATGGTGCCACCCGGCGCGGCTCCCGGCTCAGCCGAGAACGAGCAGAAGCACGACGATTCCGACGATCCTCGCCCAGGCAACTACCTGTGAAGAACATCTTCTCTGGTCTGCGAAAACCTGGAGCCTCCGCGCCGCGCAAGGGCCCTGACCAACAGTTCGGCACCGGACTCTGGCGGCACAACCACGACAGGTTCATCCGCGCCGTCGACCGCTACTACACCACCTCGGTGGCCATTCATAAGCTGCCCAGCGACGGGCAGGGCACCTCCGCCGACGCGAACACGATCATCGATGGGACGCAGCGCCTCAACGATTTGGTGCCCGTCGTCGACGAGGTCACCGCGTGGCTGCACACCCACCATCCGGTCACCGGTCAGGTCGTTCCCAGCCACACCCGCAACATTGTCGGTGACACCCCCGAACTGCTGACCAAGGCCTCATCGAAGGTCGCCGAGGCGGTGCTGGCGGCCTCGATGGCCCGCACCGAAATCATCGCCGGCAGACCGATCGAACCGAGTGCCAAGGCGACCGAACGATTCATCTCCGATGCCGCACAGCTGCTCGAACGCGCCCAGGAGAACCTGGACGGACTGGGGCAATCATGACACCGCCAGAGGACTTTGACCTGGGCATGGTAGCCAGCGATATCGACGGCACGCTCCTCCTCGATTGGAAACCCATCTCCACGGCCACCATCGACGCCATCCACCGCTGCCAGGACATGGGCATCCCCTTCGTCCTCGTCACCGGCAGACCGATCAGATGGCTGGAGGCGATCGCGGAACAGATCCCCGACCTCGGCCGCGTCATCTGCCTCAATGGGGCAGTCGTCTATGACATCGCCTCGGCGAGTGTGGTGTCGGCTCACACCATCGAGTTCAGCGAGGTGGAGAAGATCATCGCCGCGATCACAGCCTCCCACCCGGAGGCGCACTTCGCGTTCGAAACACTGACCGGCGGCCTCGTCGACAAGAACTTCATCTCACGCAATCCGCGCCGGGCCCATGTCATGGACGACCTGTCGGAACTGGCTACGCGTGACGTCGTGAAGATCCTCGTGAGCATCGGCTCCGATGATTCGGAAGCACTCCATGATCTGCTCGACCCGCTTGTCGCCGCGGACTGCCACGCGTCTTTCTCCGACCCGGTCAACGGTCTCGTCGAACTGGCTCCGGCTGGGGTGACGAAGGCGAAGACGCTCGAGGAGCTGTGCAAGCACCTCGGCGTGGCACGCGAGCAGGTGATGGCGTTCGGGGACATGCCCAACGACATTGAGATGCTGACGTGGGCGGGTCACGGTGTGGCCATGGGCAATGCACTGCGGTCGGTCAAGGACTGCGCGGCCACCGTCACCGACTCAGTCGATGAGGACGGCGTCGCCCGCTACCTGAACGCAGTGCTCGACGCCCGCACAGGACGCCCCTAAAAATACCCGACGTCACTAATACCGGGCGGCGCCGCCCGATATTAGTGACGTCACCGATGTTTAGCGAAGTACGCGGTCGCAATGCCGCGTCGACAGGAGCGGTCGCTGAGTCTCAGCCGTGGGTGGCGCGGGAACCGCTGAGCGAGAGCACAGTGCGATCAAGGTCGAAATAGTCAACGAGAGCAACAGCCAGGCCGTCGTCGTCGACAGACTCCGTCACGACTGAGGCATGCTGCTTGAGCACGTCCTTCGACTGGCCCATGACGATCCCGTGGTGGACCCATTCGATCATTTCGATGTCATTGAGTCCGTCACCGGCGCCGATCGTCAGCTCATGGTCGATTCCAAGTTCGGATTCGACGAGTTCGAGACCGCTGGCCTTCGAGACACCGTCGGGGGCGATGTCGAGCCAGTTGCTCCAGCCCACCGAATAGCTGACTTCGTGGAGTCCGAGACGGTCGACCGCCTCGGCGAATTCCTCCGCAGTGCCGTTGACCTCACGCATCACGATGCGAGTGGCCCGCTTCTCCAGGAGCTGCTCGAAGTCGACGATGTCGAGCGTGTCCGATTCCGCGAGCTCACCCATGGGGAACGGTCCCGAAGCCCACCGGTGCAGATCCGGGTCCTCGACGAGGAACAGTGCGCTGGGCAGCGCCTCGTGCATCTTCTCCAGCGCGTCCCTGGGATCGAAGGACACCACATGGTGCATCTCCCACCCCAGCGGAGCGGCCGGTTCGAGCTTGACGACGACGGAGCCGTTCGAGCAGACGACGAACCCTTCCTTGAGGCCGAGCGCGTGCACGACCTCAAGTGCTCCGGGCAGCGCCCGTCCAGTGGAGATGACCAGATGGTGACCGGCGTCGGCAAGCTGTGTCAGCACCTGACGGACGGGTTCGGACAGGGAGCCATCGTAGTTGACGACGGTGCCGTCGATGTCGAGCGCGATGAGGTGTTCGGGCAATTTCTCTCCAAGCTTGAGGATCGTGGCTTCAGTAACGCGGGCCCTCTGGTCCCTGGGCGGTCATGCCGCCGAGGTAGGGGCGCAGTGCCGCGGGAACCGTGACCGAGCCGTCGGCCTGCTGGTGGTTTTCCAGGATCGGGACGAGCCAGCGGGTGTTGGCCATGGTTCCGTTGAGCGTGGCGACGGGGCGGGTGGCTCCGTCATAGCGTTCGCGGACCTGCAGGCGGCGTGCCTGGAAGGTCGTGCAGTTCGAGGTCGAGGTCAGTTCCCGGTAGGTGCCCTGCGTCGGGACCCAGGCTTCGCAGTCGAACTTGCGTGCTGCGGAGTCACCGAGGTCACCGGCTGCCGTGTCGATGACGCGGTAGGGCAGTTCGCACAGGCCCAGCATCTTCTCCTGCAGGGACAGCATGCGCTCGTGCTCAGCCTCGGCGTCTTCGACCTCGACGTAGGCGAACATCTCGACCTTCTGGAACTGGTGGACGCGGATGATTCCGCGGGTGTCTTTGCCGTAGGAACCGGCTTCGCGGCGGTAGCAGGAGGAGATTCCGGCGTAGCGCAGCGGACCGTCGCTCAGATCGATGATCTCGTCCATGTGGAGTCCGGCCAGAGGCACTTCGGAGGTGCCGACAAGGAACAGGTCATCGGCTTCGAGACGGTAGACCTCGTCGGCGTGCTCGCCGAGGAAGCCGGTGCCGCGCATGACCTCGGGCTTGACCAGAGTGGGCGTGATGGTCGGGATGAACCCGGCTTCCTCAGCCACATCGCGGGCCAGGTTGAGCAGGGCCATCTCCAGCTTGGCACCGAATCCGGTGAGGTAGTGGAAGCGCGAACCTGCGACCTTGGTACCCCGGGTCGTGTCGATGGCTTTGAGCGTTTCACCGATCTCGAGGTGGTCGGCAGGCTCGAAGCCGTCGGTGCTGAAGTCGCGGGGCTCGCCCACGGTCTTGAGGGTCACGAAGTTCTCCTCGCCGCCGGAGGGGATTCCCTCGACGATGAGGTTCGGGAGTTTGGCCGCGAGTTTGTCGAACGCGAAGGTGGCTTCCTCTGACTCGGCCTGCAGCGCCTTGACCTTGGCCGACTTCTCTTTGCCTGCGGCGATAAGAGCAGGCTTCTCGTCCTTGGGCGCCTTTGCAATCTGAGAGGAGAAGGACTTCTGATCTGCGCGTGCGTCCTCGAACGCGGTGATGGCAGAACGGCGTGCGGAATCCGCAGCCAGGACTTCGTCGACGAGGTCCACGGACGAGCCGCGGGCCTCCTGCGATGCCTTGAACAGGTCCGGGTTTTCTCTGAGGAGCGCTAGATCGATCACCCTCTCAGCTTAACGGTATGGGAGTCTTTTCGACATTCGGCGGGCTCGTGGGAGGGTCAGCGGCGCGCCAGAGGTGGGTGACCAGCTCGTACCCAAGTTGGGCACTGTAAATTTGGGGCATGACCATTGCTTTGGACCCCATGATGACGTGGCTCGTCGTCGCCGGCATCATCATTGTGCTGATCGTCGCGTTCTTCGTCGGCCACCGCATCGGCACGCGTCGTGCTCTGAGCCGAGTTCGACAGTATGCCCGCGGCGCTGACGCTGAGTCGCCTGAGAACGAGCTCTCTACCCGCTACCGGGCCGCTCTCGTCATCAACCCGACCAAAGCCGATGTCAGCAGACTGTCCTCGACCGCCGAGGCGATCTGCCGTTTCGAGGGCTGGAACCCGCCGTTGGTCATCGAGACCACCCCCGAGGATTCGGGTGAGGGAGCCACCTCTCGCGCACTCGACGAGGGGGTCGACGTCGTCATCGCTGCCGGCGGTGACGGCACGGTCCGCGCCGTCGCCTCGGCGCTGGCCGGGTCAGAGACACCGATGGGGATCGTTCCGCTGGGGACGGGGAATCTGCTGTCGCGCAACCTCGACATCGTCCTCGACAAGACCGAGTGGGCGCTTCGCATCGCGTTGTGGGGCCGCAACCGGAAGATCGACGTCGGTACCGCGAAGACCGCCGAGGATGGGGACACTCACGTATTCACCGTAATGACGGGACTCGGCTTCGATGCGGCGGTCATGGCCGATACCAATTCCGACCTCAAGTCCCGCCTGGGCTGGTTGGCCTATGTCGAGGCCGGGTCCCGGAAGCTCGTCGGTCGTCCCAGCCATGTGAAGGTGACCTTCGACGACGACTATCGGGTCTCGGCACGCGTGCGGTCGGTCCTCGGCGGCAATTGCGGGAAGCTGCAGGGCGGCATTCAGCTGCTGCCTCAGGCTGTCATCGATGACGGGATGCTCGATGTCCTCATCGTCAGCCCGAAGAATCTGGGCCAGTGGGTGGGCGTCCTTGCCTCCGTGCTGGGCCGGAAGACTTCGAAGGGTCTGCACACGGACATTCGCAAGTGCCAGAAGGTCGTCATCGAATCCGGTGAGGAACTCGATGTGCAGCTGGATGGAGATCCGATCGGCCAGTCGGGGTATCTGGCGATGGAGGTCATGCCTGCGGCGCTGACGGTTCGCGTGCCCACCGTGGAGCAGCGCAAGCAGATCCGCGCCGAGGCCTGGCCGGTCTGAGGGTAGGGGTCCGGCCAGCCTGAGAGCGGGCGGGGCCCGGTACCGGCACCTGAACCGGTGGTTACCCAATAGTTACATCACGGGAGTGTTTCATTGCGCGCTCTTTGTTCACCAAAGTGTTACTGCAAATACCGCTGAACAAAACTTACGCAAATAGTTTAGAGAATCCTTCGAACCTAGTATGAGTTTCAGATGTGCACCCCCTCACACTCTCTAGATTGAAGGCACTCCAATGAAGAAGCTCATTCTCGCGCCGGCCGTGGCCCTCGCGTTCACAGGTCTGGTGGCCGCCCCAGTCGCCGCCGCCGAGACCCCCTCCACCCAGTCCGCCTCTGCTAAGGCTGAAGCCAAGGCCGAGCAGGAGAAGAAGGACAAGGAAGCGGCCGAGAAGCTCGCGAAGGAAGAGGCCGAGCAGAAGAAGGCCGACGAGGACAAGGCTGCTGCTGAAAAGGAAGCCAAAGAAAAGGCTGAGCAGGATAAGAAGGACGCAGCCGAGAAGAAGGCTGCTGACAAGAAGGCCGCGGCCAAGAAAGCAGCCGACAAGAAGAAGGCTGACGACAAGGCAGACAAGAAGTCCGGCGATGATGCCAAGGACGCGAAGAAGCCTGCACCCAAGGATGACGAGCCGAAGAAGGACGACTCCGACGATAAAGACGATGCCGACGAGATCAACGCTCAGCTGAAGGTCGCCACCTCATCGATCTCGGCCGAAGACCTCGCCACCAAGGGCGTCAAGGTCACGGTCACCGGTCTGGAGAAGGGCGACAAGCTCTCAACGTCGGGCCTGAGCGCACCGGCCACGACCGCCTCCGGTTCGACCGCAACTCTCAACGTCAAGTACAACGGCGATGCCGAAGACCTCACCGAAGGCTCGAAGGCCCTCACCGTCAAGGTCCAGCGCGAAGGAGTTTCGGCGGAGAGTTTGCAGACTCAGGTTAAGTTCGAGCCGTTCGCCGACGAAGACGGCCCGATCGATGCCTCGCTCACGGTCGATCCCGAGGAGATCACCGCTGAGGATCTCGCCAACAAGGACAAGGGCGTCACCGTTACCGTCTCGGGTGTGAAGAAGGGTGACAAGATCACCGACTCCCTGACCGGAGACACCGAAACAGCCGAAAAAGACGGCAATCACACACTGCATATCTATTACAAGGGCTCGGTCGACGAGCTCGAAGAGGGCAAGGTTCCGTTCACTGTTGACATCGCGCGCGATGGCGAAAAGTCGGTCACCCTCAAGGGCAACATCAACGTCGTCGACGAGGTCTCCGAAGTCGACCCGAAGGTCTCGCTCTCAACCAAGGAGATCTCGGCCGAGGACTTCAAGAAGGATGGACTCAAGTTCACCGGCGAGGGCTTCAGCCCAGGCGGCACCGTCAGCGTCCAGGGCGAAGCCGTTTCGGCACAGAGCGCTGCTGTTCAGGCAGACAAGGCCACCGCCGACGAGGATGGCAACGTCAGCGGAGTTGTGACTGCGCCTGAATCGATCGAAGCCGGCAAGTACTCGCTCACCTTCATCGACGATGAGACTGGTGAAAAGAGCGCCGCGGTCGAAGTCACTGTCACCGAGGACGACGCCGTCGAGGCGATCGATGCCTCGCTGAAGGTCGATCCCAAGGAGATCACCGCAGCGGATCTCGCCAACAAGGACAAGGGCGTCACCGTCACCGTCTCGGGCGTGAAGAAGGGTGACAAGATCACCGACTCACTCACCGGAGACACAGAAACCGCCGACGCAGAAGGCGACTACAAGCTCCACCTCTACTACCAGGGCAACCCTGACAACCTCGAAGAGGGCAAGGTTCCCTTCACGGTCACCATTGACCGCGAAGGCACCGAGTCGGAGACCTTGAACGGCAACATCAATGTTGTCGCCGAAGACAAAGAAGACGGCGATGACGGTGACAATGGCGACGGAGGAGACACTCCCGAAGCGCCAGCAGAAGCATCGTTCACGGTCTCGCCGAAGACGCTCGAAGCAGCGGACTTCGCCAACGACAAGAAGGGTGTCACCCTGGCCGTCGAGGACTGCGAACCCGGCGCGGATGTGCACTTCGAAGTCACCCCTAAGGGCATCCAGGTCACCGCGTACGAGAACACGGTCCAGGCCGACGACGAGGGCAAGGCTTCGGTCAATGTCTTCGGCACCTCTGACAACGTTTCAGCGTATGTCGGCGACTACACCGCCAGCGCAACCTGCGGCGATGACTCAATGAAGGAATCGTTCACAGTCACCGCCGGTGCAGATGGCGGCGGAAGCGACGGCAGCGACAACGGCGGCAACGATGGCAGCCAGCTGCCACGTACCGGTGCGGACCTTGGCGGTCTTGCCTCGGGCGCGATGCTCCTCCTCGTTGGTGGAGCAGCAATCGCCATGACCGGTCGCCGCAAGACGGTCGGACAGTCACCTACCGACTTCTGATGAACACCTCAGATGATCAACTCACGTAGGTGATCATCTGAGCCTGCGAATGGGTGTGGCCCCGGCTTCGGTCGGGGCCACACCCATGTTCAATTCGACCATTGTTCTAACTGGTCAACGACGCCTGTGACTGATCTGTACGACAAGTGTGAACAAAACGACCACAACTATGCTCGTTGTAAATATTTCATTATTGTTACCTGCGTAGGACATCATCGTCAGCTGCTTAAACGAAGGACATCATGAAGAAGCTTGTACTCGCCCCCGCAGTGGCCCTGGCCATCACCGGCCTTGCCGCATCCCCAGTAATGGCTGCGCCCACAGCCGACGCTTTTGGACAGACAAACGTCCAGCAGAGCAAAGCCGAGTCGGATGATCCCAAGGACGCCGAGCCTCAGGCCATCGAAGCTTCGGTGACAGTTTCACCGAAAGAGCTCACACAGACCGATCTCCTCGACCCGGGCTTCACCGTCACCGTCACTGGTCTCGAAGCCGGAGACGTAGTCTCGGACAACCTCACCGGCGAAGAGGTAACGGCTGAAGGTGACTCCGTCGAGTTCACCATCCACAACGTCACCGGTGACCCTGCTGCTATCGATCCGGGCACACTCAACTTCACGATCACCATCAAGCGTGGCGAAGAGACCGAAGAGATCGCCTCGCAGGTCGAGGTCATCGACGATGACGCCGAAGAGCCAGAAGCACCCGCGGTCGACCCGAAGGTCTCTCTCAACACTGAGAAGATCTCCGTCTCAGACTTCGAAAAGGACGGCCTCAAGGTCACCGGTGAGGGCTTCACCCCTGACAGCGCCGTGACCGTGCTGGGCAATGACACTCAGTCGCCCTTCTTCCAGGAAGAGGTCAAGGCCGACGCGGACGGAAAGATCAGCACCACCGTCAAGGCACCCGAAGGCGGCCTGGAAGCAGGCGACTACTCGGTGTCCGCAGTCGACACAGAGACCGAAGAGGTCTCGAACTACGCACAGTTCGCCGTCGCCGAAGACGAGACCGAAGAGCCCAAGCCCACCACTCCAGCGGCTGACGCCAAGCTGACCATCTCGCCTGAGACCATCGACGCTGCCGACTTCGTCGTGGAGAACAAGGGTGTCACCCTGGCAGTCGAGAACTGCGAGCCAGGCTCGGACGTTCACTACCTCGTCACCCCCAAGGGCAACTCGAACGTCACCGCCTACGACAACACCGTCAAGGCCGACGACGAGGGCAATGCCTCCGTCAACGTCTACGGCACCTCTGCCAATGACCCATCGGCCTACCTCGGCGACTACGACGTCACCGTCACCTGCGGCGACGAAGAGCTCACCGGAGCCTTCACCGTCAGCGATGACGCCAACGCCGGCGGCAGCGACGGAAACGAAGATGGCAATGAAAACGGCGGCAACGCAGACGGCGGCAACGGCGGCGATGATGACGGCAACGGAAACGGTGGCGGCGACCTGCCTCGCACCGGTACCGAACTGACCGGCCTCGTCGGCGGAGCTGCTCTCCTCCTCATCGGTGGAGCCGCGGTCACCATGACCATGCGTCGCAAGAAGGCCGTCGAGGATCCTTCAGCGATCTGATCTTAAGGTCTGAACCCGTAGACAGCATCCGGGCATGACGAAGGGGGCGAATCCAATCGGATTCGTCCCCTTCGTCCTTGTTCGTTCCAGATTGAGGGCTGCAGGAAGTCAGCTCAACGGCGTCTGAACCTGTTGTAGAGAACCATCGCACCCGGCTCGGGGCGGCCCTGGGGCCGCCTGCCACGCGAAATCGAGACGACGTCACCGGCGGTGCCGGCTGCGAAAACACGAGCTTCGCGTTCCTTCGCTGACATCCGAGACCTGACTTCGGTCTCCAGCTCCTCGTTCCTAGACTTGAGCGCATCGACCTGGTTCTGCAGGTCGATGATCTTCTTGATGCCCACGAGGTTCACGCCCTCGTCCTGAGAGAGCTGCTGAATCAGCCGGAGTTTGGCGATGTCTCGCCCCGAGTACCGCCGGCCTCTGCCGGCCGTGCGCTCGGGGGTGACGAGACCCAGACGGTCATACTGCCGCAGCGTCTGCGGGTGCATTCCTGCGAGGTCCGCCGCCACCGAAATGACGTATACCGCTGCACTGGTCGATATGTGCATCACGCTTCACCACCTCAACTGGCCCTGGCTTTGTCGAGCAGACCGTCGCGCGGGTCCTCGTTCTCGGTCGCCGATCGGAACGATTCGACCGCTTCCTTGGCGTCCTTCGACAGGTTCTGCGGGACAACGATCTCCGCGGTCACCAGCAGGTCGCCGGTGCCCTTCTTCGATTTCACACCCTTGCCGCGCAGCCGCATGGTCCGACCCGATGGTGTGCCCGGGGCGATCTTCATCGTCACCGGCATTCCATCCAGCGTCGGCACCTTGACCTCGGCGCCGAGTGCGGCTTCGTCGAAGCTCACAGGCAGATCCATCCGCAGGTTGTCGCCGTCACGGGTGAAGACGGGGTGAGGCTTGACCTTGATCGTCAGGATCACGTCACCGGCCTCGCCGCCGTTGGGGCTGGTCTTGCCCTTGCCTGCCAGCCGAATCTTCTGTCCGTCTTTGACGCCGATCGGCGTGCGCACGGTCAGGGGCTTTCCGCCTGGCATATTCAGCTTCACTGAGGCACCGTTGATGGCCTCCGTGAACGACAGGGTGGTGCTGGACTTGATGTCCCCGCCTTTGGTCGGAGGCGAATAGCCGCCGCCGAAACCGCCGCCACCGTAGCCTCCTCCGCCGAAGCCGTTGAGGAGGTCAGCGAGGTCCGGAGGCACGTCTCCCCCGCCTCCGCCGTAGGGCGAACGGCTGCGTGTCCGTCCGCCTCCGCCGAAGAGGTCGGAGAATACGTCGTCGAATCCGCCGCTGGCTCCACCTGCGGGACCACCGGAACCGGTGAACCTGGCTCCGCCGCCCATGGCGCGGACCTGGTCATATTGGGCGCGGGATTCCTTGTCGGACAGCACCTGATGCGCCTGGCCGAGCTCCTTGAACTTGTCTTCAGCCTTGGTGTCACCGGGGTTGGCGTCCGGGTGGTACTTGCGTGCCAGCTTGCGGTAGGCCTTCTTGATCTCTGCATCGGAAGCATCTTTGGAGACGCCGAGGGTCTTGTAGAAGTCCTTTTCGAACCAATCATTCTGAGGACCGGTATTCACCTGGCACCTCCTTCCGTGTCTTCTTCATCAGTGTATTCAATTGTCTCCTCACAATCCGCAACCCCGGGATTGTCATCCCGGGTGATCCGGACCGCCGCCGAGGTGGTTCCACGTTGGTGGGACCACCTCGGCGAGGGTGTGGTTCTCAGTCTTCCGGCTGCTGCACGCCGACGCGTGCCGCACGGATGATGCGCTCACCCATGCGATAGCCCGGCTGCATGACCAGGAAGACGGTCGGAGTCTCGACGTCGTCCGATGGCTGCTGCATGAGTGCCTCGTGCAGTCGCGGATCGAACTCGTCGCCGACTTCACCGTACTGCTCGACGCCGACCTTGTTCAGCGAGTCGACCAGCTTCTTCACGTGGGTTTCGAAAGGCCCCGTGACGTCGCCGTTCTCCTGCGCCAGTCGCACTTCGTCGAGTACTGGGATCAGGGCTTCGACGGCCTTGATCGTTCCACCGGTCGCAGCCCGCTCGCGTTCGCGATCGGCCCGCATCCGGTAGGCGGCGTACTCGGCGTTGATGCGCTTGAGGTCGGCCAGGTGCGCTGCGGCCTCAGTTCCCGGTGCGGGTTCGGCAGCCTCTTCGCCCTGAGCAGCCTCGGTGTCGTTCAACGTCGAAGCGTCGGCCGGGATGTCGACGCCGAGGTCACTGGCATCCGCCAGATCATCTTCGGCGCCCTGGACGTCCTCGGCGCCTGCGGCACCGGTGGCGTCGTTAGCGACATCGGCTTCGCCAGCCTCCGCCGAGGCCGACGTTGCGTCGGCCTCTGGGCGTAGTTCGCCGGTGTCCGGATCAATCCGGCGCTTGTCGCTGAAGGTGAAGCCTGGCTCCTCGGACGACGGATCGTTGCCCTCGGCAGTCATTACTTCTTCTCCTCGTCCTCTTCGTCGACAACCTCAGCGTCGACGACGTCGTCGTCAGCGCTTGCATCAGCACCGGCTGCGGCCTCTTCACCAGCGGCGCCTTCGGCACCACCCTGCTGGCTGTAGATGGCTTCACCGATCTTCTGCTGGTTCTCGACGAGCTTGTCGTAGGCAGTCTTCACTGCATCGTCGTCTTCACCCTTGAGCGCTTCCTTGAGAGCCTCAACGTCCGAGTTGATCTCGGTCTTGACCTCTTCGGGCAGCTTGTCCTCGTTGTCGGTGATGAGCTTCTCGGTCTGGTAGGCGAGGTTCTCCGCATTGTTGCGAGTGTCAGCGGCCTCACGGCGCTTTTTGTCCTCGTCTGCGTGCTCTTCGGCTTCCTTGACCATGCGGTCGATGTCTTCCTTCGGCAGTGCGGAACCGCCGGTGATCGTCATCGACTGTTCGGTGCCAGTGCCCTTGTCGGTGGCCGACACGTGCACGATGCCGTTGGCGTCGATGTCGAAGGCGACCTCGATCTGCGGCACGCCGCGGGGAGCCGGTGCGATGCCGGTCAGCTCGAAGGTGCCCAGGTTCTTGTTGTCGCGAGTGAACTCACGCTCACCCTGGAAGACCTGGATCGACACGGAGGGCTGGTTGTCCTCAGCTGTGGTGAAGGTCTCCGAACGCTTGGTCGGGATCGGGGTGTTGCGCTCGATGAGCTTGGTCATCACGCCGCCCTTGGTCTCGAGTCCGAGCGAGAGCGGGGTGACATCGATAAGCAGAACGTCCTTGCGTTCGCCCACGAGGACACCGGCCTGCACGGCTGCGCCGATCGCGACGACCTCATCGGGGTTGACGCCCTTGTTGGGCTCCTTGCCTCCGGTGAGTTCGGTGACGACGGCGGAGACGCCGGGCATACGGGTCGAACCGCCGACGAGGACGACGTGGTCGATCTCGGAGACGGACACGCCTGCGTCCTTCATGACTGCGTGGAACGGAGCCTTGGTGCGCTCGAGGAGGTCCTTGGTCAGGTCCTCGAACTTCGCGCGGGTCAGGGTCTCATCCAGGTGGATGGGTCCGTTCTCGCTCATCGACAGGTACTGCAGCGAGATGTTGGTGCTGGTGGCCGAGGAGAGTTCCTTCTTGGCCTGCTCCGAAGCTTCCTTCAGACGCTGGATTGCGGTCGCGTCCTTGCTCAGGTCAACGCCGTATCCGTTCTTGACCTCACCGACGAGCCAGTCGACGATGCGCTGATCCCAGTCGTCGCCACCGAGGCGGTTGTCGCCCGAGGTCGCACGGACCTGAATCGTGGAGAAGTCGTCTTCGTCCTTGCCGACTTCCAGCAGGGAGACGTCGAAGGTACCGCCACCGAGGTCGAAGACCAGAATGGTCTCGTCTTCCTTGCCGCGTTCGAGGCCGTAGGCCAGAGCTGCAGCGGTCGGCTCGTTGATGATGCGCGAGACCTTGAGTCCTGCGATCTCACCGGCATCCTTCGTGGCCTGACGCTCGGCGTCGTTGAAGTACGCGGGAACGGTGATGACTGCGTCGGTCACGTCTTCCTGCAGGTATTCCTCAGCGTCGTGCTTGAGCTTCTGCAGGATGCGAGCCGAAACCTCAGGGGCCGACATCTTCTTGCCGCCGATCTCTGTGGACCAGTCGGTGCCCATGTGGCGCTTGACCGAAGCGACGGTGTTCTTGATGTTCGTGACGGCCTGGCGCTTGGCAATTTCGCCGACCAGGGAGTCGCCGTTCTTGTTGACAGCAACGACGGATGGGGTCGTGCGACCGCCTTCCGCGTTCGCGATGACCTTAGGGTCGCCGCCTTCGAGGACTGTGACGACGGAGTTCGTGGTTCCGAGGTCGATTCCAACTGCACGTGCCATAACGTTCTCTCCTTACATATCGTGAGTAATCTCGACTCGAATGTGTGCGATCGGGCGGTCCCACCGCGCGGCTTCCACGACATTTCCTGTCGCGGGGACTTGCAATGGTCCCACTCGACCGCACACATTGAGCCAACTGCACTCAAGTATTATCTCCGTGGTCCGAGCAGTCAAGCTCGGCATCACTAAAGTTGCGTACACTAGACTCAACTTTGCGGAGCGAGGGTTTATTCCGCGGGGGAGAAAAAGTTTTTCGGCGAGGCGCTGTGATGCGTTCGAGCTGGCGCGATCGTCACCGTCGGCACCTCCCAGCTCAGCGGCTCAGCGGCTCAGCGGCTCAGCGGCTTATGCGATGATCAAATGACGGTGAGAAGAGCACAGGGGAGGACAGCAGTGGCTGATAGCGGCTTCCTCATTAGGCGCCCCTGGGTGCTCGTGGTCGTATTGGTCGGTGCTGCTACGAGCACGGCTTTCATGCAGACACTCGTCGTTCCCATCCAGAACCATCTACCCGATCTCATCGATGCACCGCGCAGCTCCACTGCATGGGTCCTGACCATCTCGCTGCTGGTCGCGGCCGTCACCACCCCGATCTCCGGACGCCTGGCGGATATATTCGGCATGCGCACCGTCATGATCGCTCTGCTGGCGATGATGACGGTGGGCTCCCTTATCGCCGCGATTTCGAGCGACCTTTTGTGGCTGCTCGTCGGTCGAGGGCTCCAAGGGGTGAGCATGGGAGCCACTGCTGTCGGCATTTCGATCATGGGTCTCGTCGACAACGGCAAAATCCGCATTGCAGGCATCAGCCTCATCAGTTCGAGCATGGGATTCGGCGGCGCGATCGGTCTGCCGTTGGCTGCCTGGATCGCTGAGATCGGGGATTGGAAGCTGCTCTTCTGGACGACTGCGGCTCTCGGCGCCCTCATTCTCATCGCGGTGGTCTTCGTCGTCCCCAGCACCACTCGCCTTCGGCAACGATTCGACTGGTGTGGGGCTCTGATGCTCTCTGCCGGCCTGAGCGGGATTCTGGTTGCGATCTCCCAAGGCCCGGTGTGGGGATGGGCATCAGCTGCGACCCTGGGTTTGAGCGGGTCAGGGGTCGTGCTCCTCGTCGTCTGGGGAGTCCATGAACTGCGTACTCGTGACCCGCTCATTGATCTGCGCATCATGTCGAAGCTGCCGTTGCTCATGGTGAGTCTAGGTTCGATCGCCTTCGGCTTCGCTCTCTTCGTCCAAGAGGTATCGTTCCTGCAGATTCTCGAGTTGCCGACGCGCACTGAAGCCGGCTTGGGCCTGAGCGTCCTGTGGGCGAGCATGGCCTTGGTGCCTGCTTCCCTGGCGATGATGGCCGTTGCTCCTCTCGCCGCGACCATCACCGATCGTTACGGTGCACGTGTGACTGCAGTTGTGGGCGCGGTGACCTCCATGGTCGGATACCTCATCTCAGTGGTCTGGCACGCTGAGGTGTGGCATATCGTCGTCGCCAGCGTGTTCGCTCTGGCCGGAGTCGCGATGGGATACGCCGCCATCCCCACTCTCGTCATGGCCGAGGTGCCCTACTCGATGACCAGTTCCGCGATCGGAGTCAACGCTTTGATGCGCAGTGTGGGAACGAGTTCGGGGGCGACAATCACTGGCATGGTGCTGGCGGTGCAGCTTGAGTCCTCGGCCGGATTCGCGGCGCCGAGCCCAGGTGGGTTCGTCGCGACCTTCTGGCTCGGCGTCGCTGCAGCGGCCCTGGCAGCTGTCTTGTTTTGGATCCCTGGTCGACGGCGGTAGTGCTGTGCGCGCAGGAACTGTCGTTAGGATGGAGGCGATGGAGATCGGACGGAGCTTCTCGGAGCCGCGCCACGAACAGCGCGGACACTCCACCTCGACTCCTGCCCCCGTCGGCTCATGGCCTGGCCGTCATGCACTGTTCATCGATGTCCTCGTCATCGCTGCGATCTTTCTCTACAACCTGCCGATCCAGTTCTCGTCAGTCCCGGGCCACCTGTGGATCGGCACAGGACTCGTGTTCTCCGTCGGTCTCTGCGCTCCCTACCTGCTCAGACGCCGACATCCACTCCCGATCTTCCTCACTATCTTTGCCGTCACCGTCGTTCAGTCAGCATCGGGCATCGGACCGCTCGTCGCCGATGTCATGCTCGTCCTGGCGCTCTACAACCTCTCGTCCCGTTACCGGTGGGTCGTGTCCGTCCCCGCCACACTGGCCGTCGTCCTCCTCACTCTCAGCGCCACTTCGGGACTGCGGCAAGCGGGATACCTCAACCTCGGTGAGATCGGGGTTCTCATCGTCCTCGTCATGTGGGCAGGCACGTGGGGTGCCCTCGTGAGAATCCGGAGGGCGCACCTCGAGAGTCTGCGTGAGCAGACACGGCAGCTTGCGCGGGAGGCAGAGACGCAGAAGCAGATCGCCGCGGCCGAGGAGCGGGCGCGCATCGCCCGGGAGATCCACGACGTCGTCTCCCACAGTCTCAGCGTCGTCACGGTTCTTGCCGATGGTGCGGCCTCGACCACGGAGTCGAATCCGGCCCAGGCCAAACGTGCCATGGAGGATGTCCGGGACACCGGACGTTCTGCGATGACGGAAATGCGCAGCATGCTCGATGTTCTCCGTTCCGATGATCAGGCGAAGCACGCTCCCCTGCCGGGCATCGAGCAGCTCGATCAACTCATCAATGAGTCACGAGCAGTGGGGCTCCCCCTCAATTTCGAGCACCGTGGCAAGCATGACAGTTTGCCCGAAGGGCTGAGCCTCACCGTCTACCGAACGGTCCAGGAGGCGCTGACGAACATCCGCAAGCATGCCGGAACCTCGGTGCAGAAAGTCAGGGTGGTCCTCGAGCAGACAGATACGACCATCGACATTCGTATCGGCGACGACGGTCGGGGCCCCAACCGAGACCGAGGAGGCCACGGCTTGACGGGAATGCGCGAACGCGTCAGCGCCTACGGCGGCATACTTGAGACCGGCCCTCTCGATCCGAACGGATTCGAAGTCCACGCCCGATTCCCTATCGGAGAAGACTCTTGACGATTCGCATTCTGCTCGTCGATGACCAGGAGATGGTGCGCCGAGGCTTCGCCATGGTTCTCGACACCGACCCCGATCTCAGCGTCGTCGGCGAGGCCGAGGACGGTGACACTGCGGTCGCCTTCGCCCGAGACAACATGGTCGATGTCGTCGTGATGGATGTGCGGATGTCACGGATGGATGGTGTGGAGGCCACTCGCCTCATCCGCGCCGAGGCGAACGCGCCCAAGGTTCTCATCCTTACCACCTTCGACCTCGACGAGTACGTCTATGACGCGCTTCGTGCGGGCGCCAATGGTTTCCTCCTCAAGGACGCGGGTACTGCCGAGCTGACCTCGGCGATCCGCCATGTCCACGCCGGCGATGCTGTCGTCGCCCCCAGTGCCACTCGTCGACTCCTCGAACGCTTCTCCGTACCCGCCTCGCCGACAGACCAATCTCAGAATCCTGCAGCAGAAGCTGCGCAAGCCGGCACCACTGCGCTCCCAGTTCTCACTCCTCGAGAGGTCGAGGTCGTCAGGCTCGTCGCCAGGGGTCTGTCGAATTCTGAGATCGCCGAGGAGTTCGTCCTCACCGAGGGCACCGTCAAGACCCACATCAGCAACATCCTGACGAAACTCGGCCTGCGAGACCGGGTCCAGATCGTCGTCACCGCCTTCACCTCGGGGATGGTCCGCGCCGACAACCGTTGAGCTCGCCTGTTCAACTGCTGCTGTCCTCTGTCTGAGGGCAGAGAGGTGAGCCCCACGCATTCGGAGATCTCTGTCCTGCGACCGATGTGCCGCCCGCCATGATTGACGAGGCTTGAAGGCATGGAAACAGCAATCACTACTGACCAGCTGACAAAGCGCTACGGATCCCGCACTGCCGTGGCCGATCTCAACCTCCGCGTCCCCGAAGGCTGCGTCTACGGCTTCCTCGGTCCCAACGGCTCCGGCAAGTCGACGACGATGAAGATGCTGCTCTCACTCGTGCGCCCGACGGCCGGCGAGGTCCGCATCCTCGGCAGACCGATGACTCGACAGACCAGACGCAGCCTGCTCGGCCAGATCGGTTCCCTCATCGAGTCTCCGCCCGGATATGCCCACCTCACTGGCCAGGAGAACATGCAAATGGTGGGTCGACTCCTCGACCTCCCGCCGCACCAGATCGATTGGGCCGTCGACACCGTCCACCTCCGCAGGCAGATGTCCAAGCGCGTCCGCGACTACTCCCTGGGTATGAAGCAGCGCCTCGGTATCGCAATGGCCCTGGCCAGAGCGCCGAGGGTCCTCATCCTTGACGAACCGACCAACGGCCTCGACCCGGCCGGGATCGAGGAGATCAGAGATCTTCTCCGCACCCTCGCCGAGGCCGGTGTGACGGTCATGGTATCTAGTCACCTTCTCGGCGAGATCGACAAAACCGCAACCGTCCTAGGCATCGTTTCCGATGGCCGGATGATCTTCCAAGGTTCACGGCAACAGCTATTGGCGGAGTCGACACCTGATGTCCTCATCCGCTGCTCGAACCCCGCTGATGCCCGAGCTGCGGTGGAGGGGCTTCAGCAACATCCTGTACTGCACGATGCAATGCTCAGGATCACCAACCTCGGCGAGGAGGCGACAGCAAGAGTCGTTTCGAGCCTGGTCGAAGCCAACATCGATATCTTCGAGGTCCGCAGGGACGAGCAGTCGCTCGAGGACATCTTCAAGAGCCTGACAGCAGGGGCAGGGTTATGAGAAGCATCATCGGCAATGAATTCGCGAAGATGCGGCACCTGTGGATCGCTCCGATTGCTATGGTCATGCCGCTGGGAATCGCAGGGATGACGGCCTTTCGCGGCCTCGCCTCGGGTATGCTCGGGCACCTCGATGACCCCGAAGGTCTCGGCTGGAAGTTACTGCTCGCCGGCCTCGGGCTCTCGGTCAGCCTCATCTCGCCGCTCATCATCGCCGTCCTCGCCAGCAGGCTGGTCGACATCGAGCACGCGGGCAACGGCTGGCTGCTGTCGTCGACAGCCTGTGAGACACCGGGCTCACTGTGCCGGGCAAAGTTCGCCTCGCTGGGACTCATCGTCACAGCGGCCACGGTGCTGCAGAGTCTCCTTCTCATCGGGATGGGGTTGAGCATCGGCATTACGTCACCGTTTCCCGGCGAGCACTGGCTTGTCTTCACCTGTGCGGCCGTGACGATCAACCTCTGCGTGCTCGCGTTCCAGATTGTGCTGTCGGCGACGGTCGAAAACCAGATCGTGTGCTTAGGCGTTGCTGTGCTCGGTGTATTCATCGCCGTCTTCGCTCCGGCGCTGCCCGGATTGTTGCAGCTCATCACACCGTGGGGCTACTACGAACTGGCGCGCGCAGCGGACTATGTCGGTACCGACCTCGTCTATCTCGACATCCCCCGCCTCCCCGTCCTCGGCCAGGCAGTGGTCGTCACCGTTGCGTTCACTCTCATCACCGCCCGCTTCGATCGACAGGAGGCTTGAGATGAGACACCTGCACACTGAGTTCATGAAGTTGCGACGCTCCCTGAGTTGGCCGGTCGTGGTTCTCCTTCCCCTCATTGCCGTCGCCTCCGGTGCCATCGGCACACTCAGCACCGAGCAGGGGGCGTCGGAGGGGTGGCACACGCTATGGATCCGGTCGATCGGCTTCTACGGCATGGCTCTGCTGCCGGTCGGCATCGCCATCCTGGCGGCTCTGGTGTGGCGGGTCGAGCACCGCAACGGCAATTGGAACGCGCTCATGTCCGGCGCCTCACCAACCTGGTGCATCGTGGTCGGCAAGGCCGGTGTGGTGGCTGTCTTAGCCGGAATCATGCAGGTGGCCTTGCTTCTCACCGTCATCGTCTTCGGCACGATCGTATTCGGGTTGCCAAGGTTCTTGCCGTGGGAGTACTTTCTCAGCAGCATTCTCGTCATCATCGCCTGTGTGCCGATCGCAGCGATTCAGTCGGGACTGTCGATGTTCATCCGTTCGTTCGCGGCCCCTGTGGCGATCGCGCTGGCAGCGACCGGCATCTCGACAGTTGCCCTGCTGGTCGGGTCCACAGGTGCTGTTGTGTCTCCGTATGCGCTGGCAACATATGCCACTCAGCTCGGCACATCGCTGGTCGGTGGAGACAACACCTCGTTCGATGCTGCGTCGGTCTCATTAGCAAGTGCGAGCCTGGTCATCGCGGTTTCGGCGCTGTCGACGTTCCTCATCATGGTTGTCTCGACGTTCGCGCTCAACCGCGTGGACACACGTGTCTGAGGCCCACCTCGGCGGTTAGTCGGCACAGGGAGCATTCCTCTGATGCGCCTCGGGCAGAGCCTCTGCCAGATGAGTCGGCAGCGGCCTTCAATGCGAAGACCGCTGCCGACTCAGACAACAGTCACTCGGACTTCGTATCCGTCTCCGCGACGTCCAATTGACCGTCCCGGCTGAACCGGCGCAGTTGGGTCACATGACTCGGGTTGAGCTCGGCGACGTTCGAGACCTGAAGCAGCTTCATCGTCCGCTCGACCTGTTCGCTGAGGATCGCGATCGTGCGATCGACGCCTTCCCGACCACCGGCCATGAGTCCGTAGAGATAGGCACGGCCGATGAGCGTGAAGTCCGCACCCAAGGCCATGGAGGCGACGATGTCGGCACCATTGCGGATACCCGTGTCGACGATGACCTCAAGATCCTGACCGACTTCCTTGGCCACCGAGGGCAGCAGCTCGAAGGGAACCGGGGCGCGGTCGAGCTGGCGCCCGCCGTGGTTCGACAGCACAATGGCGTCGACGCCGAGGTCGGCAAGCTTCCTGGCATCGGCGACGGTCTGGACGCCCTTGATGGCGAGCTTGCCTGGCCACATTTTGCGGATCGTGGCGAGATCGTCGAAGTCGATCGACGGGTCCATGGCCGAGTTGAGCAGTTCGCCCACTGTTCCGCCGGTCTCGGACAGGGAAGCGAACTGCAGCGTCTCTGTGGTCAGGAAGTCCCACCACCACCAGGGCCTGGGAATCGCGTTGAGAACGGTCTTAGGCGAGAGCTGCGGAGGGATGGAGAAGCCGTTGCGGCTGTCCCGCAGACGGGCACCTGCGATCGGGGTGTCAACCGTGAAGAAGAGAGTGTCGTACCCTGCTGCGGCGGCCCGCTCGACGAGGCCATAGGAGATTTCCCGCTCGCGCATCACATAGAGCTGGAACCAGTTCCGGCCTTCTGGGTTGACCTTCTTCACGTCCTCGATCGAGGTCGTTCCGAGAGTGGACAAGGTGAACGGAATCCCAGCAGCACCGGCTGCGGAGGCTCCGGCGATCTCACCTTCGGTCTGCATCAGCCGGGTGAACCCGGTCGGCGCGATGCCGAAGGGCATCGCCGAACTGCCGCCGAGGATCTGAGTCGACGTATCGACCTGCGAGACATCGTTGAGGATGGACGGGTGGAACTCGACGTCCTGGAAGGACTGCACCGAGCGCTCCATCGAGATCTCACCTTCGGCCGCGCCATCGGTATAGTCGAACGCAGCAGCCGGTGTGCGCCGCTTGGCGATCTGACGCAGGTCTTCGATCGTCAATGCAGCATCGAGGCGACGTTTCCGGGAGTTGAGCTCGAACTTCTTGAACTTCATCAGTTCGAAGATCTCGGACGGATTGGGCAACTGTCTCTTGACCATGGTCACTGCCTCTTTCTCTTCAGTTCGTTTTTTCAGCTTCGTGATTTCAGTGTTCAGTCTTCAGTTCGCGGGCTTCAGCTTGCGGAGCTTCGGACTTCAGTTCGCGGGGCCTCACGCTCCGCCGGGAACCATCCAGGACAGGACGGTCGACTGCAGTCCGACGAGCAGACACATGACGACGAGCATGCCCAGCGACCACCAGATGACGCGGCGGAAGATCGAGGACTCCTGGCCGAGAAGGCCGACCGCGGTGGCCGCGATGGTGAGGTTCTGCGGGCTGATCATCTTGCCCACGACTCCACCGGAGCTGTTGGCAGCCACCAACAGAACGGGATCGATTCCGGCCTTCGTCGCGGCCGTCTGCTGCAGCGTCGCGAATAGTGCGTTGGCGCTGGTGTCGGAACCGGTCACTGCTGTGCCGAGCCAGCCGAGGATGGGTGAGAGGAAGGCGAACAGTGCCCCGGTCCCGGCGATCCAGGTGCCGATTGTGATCGTCTGGCCCGACAGGTTCATGACGTAGGCCAGTGCCAGGACAAGTCCGACAGTGAGAATGGAGAATCGCATTTTGGCGACATTGTCGACGAAGACCTGGACTGCGTCCTTGACGGTCATCTTGTACACGATGGAGACGATGATGCCTGAGACCAGCAGCATCGTGCCCGGTGATGACAACCATTGGAAGTTGTAGACCGTGCTCGTCGACAGCTCTCCGGCAGCGGTCATAATGTTCCCGTCCAGTCCCGGCCAAGGAATCTTGACATCGGTGCTGGCCAACCATTTGTCGATGACTGGGACCAGCTTGGCACCGGAGAAGATGATGATGACGATGAGGTAGGGGAAGAGCGCCATGAAGACGCGCTTACCGGTCAGAGGTGCTCCCTTCGTGTCCACCGAGGTCGTCACGGCTGCGGCGGCTCCACCAGCATCGGGCGCGCTGGCCTTCTCCCGACTGCGCTCGTCGGCCATCTTGTCCAGAGCGTCCTGGCCGCCGACTGGCTTCCAGAACTGGAGCATGACCACGGCAGCAGCGAGGCCCATGAGCGAGGCGACGATGTCGGTCATTTCAACCGAGAGATAATTCGCGGAGACGAACTGTGCTGCGCCGAACACGATTCCGACGACCAGAGCGAGTGGCCACAGCTGACGCAGGCCTCGCTTGCCATCGACGAGGAAGATGAGGAACAGCGGCACCAGGGCAGCCAGCAATGGAGTCTGGTGACCGACCATGGCACCGATCTCCTTGTAGTCGATCCCGGTGAGATTGCCGGCGGTGATGATCGGGATGGCGATGGCACCGAAGGCGACCGGAGCGGTGTTGGCCACCAGCACGACGACTGCTGCACGCATAGCGGTGAAGCCGACTGCGATGAGCATGACGCCGGTGATGGCAACCGGGGCACCGAATCCGGCAAGGGCCTCGAGCAGTCCGCCGAAGCAGAAGGCGACCAGGATCGCCTGCACACGAGGATCATCGGAGATGACGTTGATGACCAACCTGAGGTCTTCGAAGTGTCCTGACTTCACCGTCAGTTCGTAGAGCCAGATGGCGGTGATGACGATCCACATGATCGGGAACAGCCCGAAGGCGAATCCCTGGCTGGCTGAGAGCCCCGCCAGTCCGACGGGCATTCCGTAGACGAAGATGGCGACGATCAGGGCGACGATGACGGCCGCCAGTCCGGCCCAGTGGGCCTTCCATTTCAAGAACCCGAGGGTGACGAAGATGGTCAACAGCGGCAGCAGCGCAACCAGCGATGACCACAGGAGGCTGTCTGCAAGTGGGGCGATTTCAGGAGTGTACATGTTTTCTCCTGCACGGTCGGTGCTCGACTACAGCGTCTGCGTTTCGACGTTGAACGCGCCCGAACATGCATACTCGATGGGTTTCAGTATGTCCTTTGTGTGGTCAGACCACTAAAGTGAGTGTAGGACTGAATGTGATCCAGGTCAAGGATTTACTCCCGATGAGGCAGGGTCCTACTCATGGGATGATGGCGAGGTGCGAAAAGTGAGTACTCATGCCCAGTGATTCAGTCCGCTCGAGCGACGGCATCGCCGCCGGTCACGCCTCCAAGGCGCCCCAGGAACCGGAATGGAAGGCGGTTTCTCGGTCGAGCACCCATGAACTCGTCATCAATGCGATCGAGGAGCAGATCACCTCCGGTTACCTCACCGTCGGCGATCCGCTCCCCTCGGAACGAGACCTTGCCGCGAAGCTTCAGGTCAGTCGCGCGGCCGTGCGTGAGGCACTGCGCGTCATGGAGTCCCTCGGCGTCGTCGTCTCAAACGTCGGCTCCGGCAAGTCCGCGGGCACCTTCATCGCCTCCATGCCCAAAGAGGCACTGACTCGGTTTCTGCGCCTCCATGTGGCTCTGGCGAACTTCAGCATCGAGGAGGCCATCGAAACACGCATCCAGTTGGAGCGCTCAAGCACCGCACTGGCCACAGGTCGGGTCCACGATGACGCGCTGGCCGGCATGAATGCCTCACTGGCGATCATGGACACCCCGGGCGTGAGCCTGGAGACTTTCAACGATGCCGATACCGCCTTCCACGTCGCCATCGCCCATGCTTCGAACAATCAGCTGCTCTCCGATCTGACGGAGGCCATCCGCGGTTCTCTGCGACGCCCCATCCTCGACGCCTTCCATGAGGTCGAGGATCCGCGCGCCCTGATGGCCCAGCTGCAGGAGGAACACCATGCGATCATGCAGGCGATCGTCGACCGCGACACCGATCACGCGGTGCAGCTGACCGAGGATCACATCCGATCGGCCACCGCCGCCCTGCCGCAGTTGACCAACCAGAGCCGGCCAGGCAGCTGAGCGCGGACGTCAGCCCGTCACCCCGGTGACCTCATTGCTGGCGTGTGGCAGTTCAGCACTCTTCTCCACTTCACCGGTGGCCAGATCCACGATGTGGAGCTGGCTCTTGTCCGGTTCGGAGACATAGGCCTTCTCCCCCTGGACGAACAGTGTCGGCCGGGGCTGCTGCCAGTCCACGGGTTCCTTCCACGCTTCGGTGACCGGGTGGGAGCCAGTGATCTTGCCGGACTCCGGGTCGATGACGTTGAGCTTGCCGTCGGTGTCGAGCACGAGGGCCTCACCTTCGGGTCCGCGGGCCAGGGAGCGGAAGCTGTACGAGGAGTCGAGGTCGACGAGCTTCATCTTTCCAGTCTCGGTGTTCGTCAGGGTGACCTTCACCGGGCGTTCGAGTTCGGCATCCTCGTCGACCTTGTAGTCGCCGAGCACGACCGGGGAATCATCGGATCCGGCCTGATTGCCGATGCGGCCATATGAATCCGGGGCGTCGACCTTCGTGAACTTTCCGTCCTTGTAGTAGAGGATGCCGTCTTCACAGCCGACGGCGATCGCCTCGTTCTGTGCAGCGGCCTCCCCGTGGACGCCCGGGCAGTCTTCGCTGCGAGCGATCTCCTTGCCGTCGGCGTCAACGACCTTCGCTCCCGAGCGTTCTTCTTCGTTGCCGATGGTGTGCAGGATGCTGCCGTTCTCCAACTGCACCGCCACACCGTGGTGCGCCTCTTCTGCCTCCTTGACCTCGGGTTCGGGTGCGCCGTCGCGGAAGGCGTCGGTGTCGAAGATCTGCATCCGTCCGTCGCCGTCGCCGAAGAGCACCGTCGAACCGCCGTGGCGCACGACGTGACCTGGGGTATCTGTTTCGTAGACCTTGTCGGTGAGTTCAGGCGATCCGGCGAAGCTGTGGCCGTGGTCGCCGTGCGCTTCAGTCCAGACGCCGGCGTCGAAGAGCTGGAATCCGTTGGCCACCGAGACCATGACGTGCCGTCCGTCTCCGACCGGATTGACCCGGTTGAAGCCTTCGAGCTTCGTGTCGTCGATGACCTCGAGCGTCCTCGCGTCCAGAGTGAGGATGCCGCCGTCGTAGGTGGTGACCAGGCGCGACTGGGCTTCTTCGACCTGCTCGGCGTCCGAGGGCTCCCCCGCATCTGTCTGGCCTCCGGTATCAGGGTCGGCCTCCGCCCCGGTGCCGCCGCAGCCGCTCAGCAGGAGTGCGGTGACGGCCGCGGTCGCAGCCAGTGGTGCGATCAGGGTGTGTCGTGTTCTCATTCTTCTCTCTTCCCTATTCTCATGATGGTGTTTCCGTGATCTGTGGTGATGCGAGCCCGTCCGCGATGCGCTGCGCGTTGGTTCTCTGCATGTCGATGTAGGTTCCGGCTTCACCGTCGGCCTCGGTCAGCGATTCCGAGAACAGTGGTGTCACTTCGACGTCGAGGTCGACTTCGTCAGACAGGGCCTCGGCGAGCTTCTGCGGCTGTGAGGAGTCCGCGAAGATCGTGGGCACTCCCGCGTCCTCGACCGTGCGCGCGAGCTCCTCGAGGTCGGCTGCTGAGGGTGAGGCCAGTGTGGTTCCGCTTGGCAGCACCGCTCCGATGACTTCGAAGTCGAAGCGCTGCGCGAAGTAGCCGAACACGTGATGATTCGTCACCAGCTTCCGGTTCTTCGCAGGGATCGTTTCGGCGATCTCTGCGATTTCGGCATCGAGGTCTTCCAGTTGTCCCCGATACGAGGACATGGACGGTCCGATCGCCTCGGCGAGGTCATCGCCGACCTCCTTCTCCAGCGCCGAGGTGATGGTGTCGACTGCGGCGATCATCCGTGCGGGATCGGTCCAGAAATGCGGGTCCGGTGTGCCTGCGCTGCCGCCCGAGATGTACTCGAGGGGGTCGATGCTCTCACCGACTTCGAGGACACGCACCCCTTCGCTGCGCGCGTTGTCGAGGTTCGCCGACAGCCCCTCTTCCAGCCCGAGACCGTTGCCGATGATGAGATCCGCGCTCTCCATGGCTCCGGCTTCCTTCGCTGAGATGCCAAAGGAATGCGGGTCGGAGTTCGGCTTCATCAGCACCGTGACCGTTGCGTGGTCTCCGACGATGCTGTTCACGACATCGCCGAGGATGTTCGTCGTCACCACGATCGAGGGCTCATCGTCGCCTCCGCTGCAGGCGGTCAGTGATCCGAGCGTGGCCAGGGTGAGTGCCACCGCAGTGAGGTGGCGCCGTGTGCTCATCACCGCCCCGTCACAGCCAGGCTTGCCGGTGCCCCGCCGATGTCGAAGCTGCGTGCCTCACGCAGCCCATCGGCCGGGTCCAGTTCGAGCACTGTGCCCGACGCAGGGTCGCTGACGTAGGTGCGTTCGCTGTCCACGGCCACCGAGGTTCCGGCTCCGTGATCTGGATCCTCGGCATCAAAGGGTGTGATGAGCCTCTTCTTCGCCAGCTCTTTTCCGGTCTCTGGGTCCAGCGAATAGACGGTCCCGTCTTCGTCCAGGGCCACGACCGCGGAATCGTCGGGGGCGATGCCGGCGGAGACCACCTCGGCGTCGGTGTCGGCGAACGTCCACTCATCCGTCCTCGCGTCGAGGATCCCGATTCCACCACCGTCGAAGGGGGCCGCGGCGAGGTCTCGACCGACTTCGATCGACCACGCGCGCTCATCGGCGTCCTCGGGATAGGGCAGAATCTCGGCGTCGAAGTCCTCATCTACCCTGATCACGCCTTCGGCACAGGCGAAGACCAGCCCGTCGCGGGTGACGCCGGCACCGTGGATCTCCTCGCATGTCGCGTCGATCGGCGAGGCCTGACCCTTGTCGTCGTACACGGTGAGCTCGGACGGCAGATCATCGGCCTTATCTCCTGGAAGCGTAGAGACGAAGTGGCCCTCGAAGGGGACCGTCACACCGTGGTGGGCGCCCGGCTTCACGGTGCCGAGCTGAGTGAGTTCACCATCACCGAGGGCGCTCCGGTCATAGATCTTCGCCCGGCCCTCGCCGTCGAAGAAGAAGGCCACCTCGGTCGGCGTCGAGACGACGTGTGCGGGGTCGGCCCCATCGACCTGACCGATGGTCTTCGCCTCGGCCTTGTAGTAGTGCCTGTGATCGCCGTGGTCGACCGTCCACGCCCCCGTGTCGACGGCTGTGACCGTTCCGGCTTCACCATCGCCGAGGTAGAGGTACCGGGAATCTGCCCCCGCCAGGGTCGTTGATGGTGAGCCTTCGACCTTCTCCACGACATCTTCGGTGAGCAGGTCGATGACTGAGACCGCGCCGGTCTTCGCATCGCTGACGGCCAGGCGCAACTGCGGCTCATCGGCCTCTTCCGCGCCGTCGACGTATCCGTGGGGCGCCGTCGATTGGCTGGGGCTGCTGGTCCCGCTGGCCGCTTGTTGGCCCTGGCACCCGGTGAGGGCGAGCAGTGCGATCAGCGCCGCGCTCGGTGCGGCGAATGCTGTTGTCCTCGTCATGAGATCTTTCTATTGATAATGGTTCTCATTGTGTTGAAAGTATCGTAGCGCACTTTTCACCCGCCTCGCGACGAGCACCGCGAAGAAGACGAGGACGGTGAGCAGGGCAATGGTCGCGCCGGCAGACGTCTGGGCATACCAGCTCACGAGCAGCCCGAAGAAGCACGAGAACGCACCGATCGCCGAGGCGGTTGCCATGATTGCTCCGACGCGGTCGAACAGAAGGCAGGCCGTGGCCGGAGGTCCGATGAGGAGACCGAAGACGAGGAGAGTGCCGACGACCTGGAACGATGCGACAACTGCCAGGGCCGTGAGCATGAGCATCGCAACATGAGCCCAGCCGGGCCGCATGCCCAGAGTTGCGGCTTTTCGCTCATCGAAGGCGAGCGCGAGGAACGGCCTATGCAGGAGGATGCAGGCCAGCACTCCGAGGCAGGCTGCGACCGCGAGGACGATCAGGTCCTGACCGCGGACACCGAGCACGTCACCGAACAGGAAGCCTGTGAGGTCGACGGCGAATGATTGGGAGTGGGACACGATGACCACGCCGATGGCCAGCATTCCGACGAAGAGCAGTCCGATGCCGACGTCTTGGGACAGCTTCGACTCGCGCGACACCCAGGTGATCCCGGCCGCCATCACCAGCGCACTGACCGCCGCGCCGATCATGATCTGACCACCGAGGAGCGCCGCGATTGCAACCCCCGGCAGCATCCCGTGCGACATCGCATCTCCGAAGAAGGCCAGGCCGCGCAGGACGACCCAGGTGCCGATGCACCCGCACAGCACGGCAGCGAGCACGCCGGCGATGAGGGCACGGAGAACGAAGGACACCTCGAAGGGCGCGAACAGTAATTCCATTCGATGATGATAACCATTATTGTTAGAGTGTGGACAATCCGATCACCCTCACCAGCCTCAGCTGCCACTATGGTGCGCATCTCGCCTTGGACCAGGTCACTCTGACCGTTCCCCTGGGCCAGGTCACGGCACTCGTCGGCGCCAACGGCTCAGGCAAGTCGACGGTGCTCATGGCACTGGCGGGCCTGCTCCGGCCGACGCACGGATCGATTTCCGACCTGCCGTCGACCGTGGCCTTCGTGCCGCAGCGCAGTTCCGCTCCGGACCACCTTCCGATCACCGTCAGACAGGTCGTGGCCATGGGCAGATGGGGCTCACGGGGTCTCTTCGCCCGTCTCGGCAGTGATGATCAGCGGATCGTCGACGACTGCCTGGCCCAGCTGCGAATCGACGACCTCGCCTCGCGCCGCCTCGGGTCACTCTCCGGGGGTCAGCGTCAGCGCGCACTGGTGGCGCAGGGGCTGGCACAACGCGCGGACCTGCTGCTCCTCGACGAGCCGCTGGCCGGAATCGATGCTCGCGCGACCGAGGACATCACCATGGCCATCGACTCCGAGCGCAGCCGCGGCACCACGATCGTCATGGCCACGCATGAGCGCACCCAGGCAGCTCGGGCCGACCATGTCGTCCATCTCCGCCAGGGTGCGCTCGCGTTTCACTGAGTGTTCAGCAGGCCTCGCTCACCAGAACTCTCGTGTGGGTGATTCGTCGTTGCACGGAACCTCACTCATCTACGGGACGGGCGGCCACCTCGGCGGTCTCTGCATCGATCCTGTCTTGGTCGGCCGCATGCTTGGCCGCATGCTTGGCCTCCTTGTGCTCTGCCCGGCGTTCCTTGCGTCGTTCGACGAGGAGATAGAGGGCGGGGACAAGGATCAGTGTCAGCACCGTCGAGGAGGTGAGTCCGCCGATGACGACGATCGCCAGCGGCTGGGAGATGAAGACGCCCCCTCCGGTCAGCCCCAGTGACATGGGCACGAGGGCGAAGATCGTTGCGGCCGCCGTCATCAGGATCGGACGCAGTCGCAGTCGGGTCCCGTGGATGATCGCATCCCACAGCCCCATCCCGTGCTCGCGCATCTTGTTGATGAGGTCGATGAGCACGATCGCGTTGGTCACCACGATGCCGATGAGCATGAGTAGGCCGATGAGCGAGGGGATGCCCAGGGGCGTCCCGGTCAGCAGCAGAAGCAGCACGGCACCGGTCGCGGCGAACGGGATCGACACGAGCAGGATCAGCGGTTGGACGAAGCTGCGGAAGGTCGCGATCATGACGAGGAAGACGAGCGCGATCGCCACGAGCATGGCCCATCCGAGCTGGGCGAAGGAGTCGGCCTGTTCCTGGCTCGCACCGCCGACGTCGAAGCTCACACCGTCGGGCAGATCCATGTTCGAGGTCAGTTCCTGTGCCTCGGTGGAGACCGGGCTGAGCTGTCCCTCGGCAGGGGTGGCGAACACCGTGACCTGACGGTTCCCGTCCTCGCGGGTGACGGTGGCGGGGGTCTCGGTCTCGTCGACGCTGGCGATCTCATCGACCGTGATCGGCTCACCCTTGATGTCGGGGATCGCCGCCTGCTCATCGGCGAGGTCCTGTTCCTCAGCCTGGCTTTCCTCCTGCTCACGCTGGCCGGTGATCAGGTCATCGATCGCGTCGTTGGCCTCTTCCAGGCCCTTCTCTGCCTGTTCGACGCCTTCTTCTGCCTGGTTGACCTGGTCGGCAGCCATGTCGCCGGGGCTCTGCGGTGGGCCTGGATTGCGCACCTCGTCCAGGGCCTTACGTGCTTCTTCGAGCTGATCGGCGGCACTGTCGCGGGCTTCCCGGGCAGAGTCGAGCTGCTCGGCCGATTCGTCTGCGGCCTTGGCCTTGGCTTCCTCGGCTCTGCGGTCGGTCTTCTCTTCGACTGCGTCGGTCGCGTCTTCCTGGGCGTTCTGCGTCTGCACCTCGGTGACGGGCAGTTCGAGTGCCCTGATCTCATCGGGGCTGGCATCCGGGTGAGTCGCTGCAAGGAAGATATCGCGTTCCTTGCCTTTCATCGTCAGGGTCCCAGCTTCGCTTCCGTGCAGGGCCGCGGCAATGGCCTGCCCGACCTCGGCCTGGCTGTACCCGTAGTCTGCTGCCTTCTCTCGGTCGACGTCGACGTGGATGACCGGCTGTTCGGAGGCGAGGTCGTTGCGCGCATCCGTCACGCCATCGGTCTCGGCCATCTTCTTCGTCACCGCATCGGCGGCCTTGCCCAGGGCATCCATGTCGGTGCCGGAGAGCTTGATCTCGACGTCCTCATTCGTGCTTCCGGTGGCGTCCTGGAACTCGATCTCGCCGATATCCTCGCCGAGGTTCTCGACCTGTGTGCGGATCCGATTCGTTGCGGTCTCGGCCACCTCAGCGTCCTTGAGCGTGATGTTGAAGCTGTTCTCCGCCCCTGTCTGCGGTCCGTTGACGGTCGTGGAGAATGTGGCGACGTCCGGGTCGGAGACGAGGACATCATCGATCTTCTTCGCCGCCTCGTCGCTGGCTTCCAGCGAGGCACCGGCGGGCAAGGTCTGGGTGATGTAGAGGGATTCCTTGCCGGCGTCTCCGAGCAGGTCGGTCTTGAGGAAGCTCGCCATGAGCATGGTGACGGCGAAGATCGCCACGGAGACGACGATCGTGCGCCAGGGGTGACGCAGGGCAGCGGTGATCGCGGGCAGGCTGCTCTGCTGGAGGCGGTCGATCCGATCCGATGCCTCTCCGTCCCCGGGCATCGGTGCGATCGCGGCATCGACGCTCGCGGCGGGCAGGAGTTCCTTGCCTTTGGCCGCACGCTTGGTGTTCTTCTTCTCGATCGTGCGCTGTCGACGCTCGGCTCGCCTGATCGCCCGATTCCTGCGTTTGTCCGCCCAGGCCTCGTAACGTTCGTCTGTTGCGGCCTGACGCTTAGGCGAGAGGGGCTTCGGGCTCTTGCGCAGCACCCAGTAGCTGAAGACAGGAACGATCGTCAGTGCGACGACGAGGGAGGCGAGCAGGGCCAGGGTCACGGTCACGGAGAACGGGCGGAACAGCTGCCCGGCGATGCCGTCGACGAAGGCGATGGGCAGGAACACTGCCACGGTCGTCAGGGTCGAGGCAGTGATCGCACCGGCGACCTGCTTGACGGAGGCGACGATATCGTCGATCGTCAGCTCGCTCGTGCCCTGCCTGCGGCGGATGTTCTCGATGACGACGATCGAGTCGTCGACGACTCGGCCGACGGCGATGGTCAGCGCCCCCAGGGTGAGGATGTTGATCGTGTAGTCGCCGATCATCAGGCCGATCATTGCCACGAGCAGCGACATCGGGATTGAGATCGCAGCGACGATCGTGGAACGGAACGAACCGAGGAATGCGAGGATGACGAGGATCGCGAAGAACAGTCCCAGCCCACCTTCGACGGACAGGTCGTGGATCGACTTCTCGATCTCCGGCGCCTGGTCATAGACCGTGGAAAAGGCGACGTCGTCGCCGAGTTCGGGACCGATCGTGTCGAGAACCTCATTGACTCCGTGGGAGACCTCGACGACGTTGGCGTCCTGCCCCTTCGTCACCGATACGGTCACGGCGTCCTTGCCTTCGGCTCGTGAGTACGAGGTCTTCTCCACTGAGTCGAGGTCGACGTCGGCAACGTCCTTGAGCAGGACCGTTCCGTCGGCGGTGCGCAGCGGGGTGTTCTCGATCTCCTTGACTGCGTCAAGTTCGGTTCCGACCTCCACGGACAGTGATTTGTCTCCCTGCGCGCTCTGACCTGCGGGGACGACTGTTCCGGCCGCCGTGAGCTCGTCCGGCACCGAGGTGGTGACGACGTTCTTGTCGTTGACGTCCTCGGGCCGGAAGCTGATGCTGACCCGCTGTTCCTCCGCTCCTGTGACCTCGACGCCGGCGACACCGTCAACGGCCTGGAGTTCGGGGACGAGGGTGGAATCCACGCGGTCGCCGAGCTTCTGCGGATCGCCTGCGGCGGAGACTGCGAACATGACGACCGGGACGTCGTCGATCTGCTGGGAGAGCACCTCCGCCTCGGCGCCGTCGGGAAGGTCGGCCTTCACAGAGTCGACGGTGGAACGGACCTCGTCCGTCATCTCCTCGGCGTCCTTGCCGAAGGGCCAGGTGACGTTGGCCGTCATCGATCCCGCCGAGGAGGTTGTGGTCACCGCTTCGAGGTCACCGACTCCATCGAGCGCGGTTTCGATCGGCTTGGTCACCGTCTCCTCGACGACCTCTGGCGATGCCCCAGGAATCGTGACCTGCACAGAGGTGCCCGGCATCTCGACCGAAGGCATCGTCTCCTGGTTGAGCGAGGTGGTCGCAATGACGCCGAAGACGGCGATCACGAGGGTGAGCAGTCCGACGATGAGACGGTTCTTCAGACTCATCCTGGTGATCAGGGACACGGGTTCCTCCGGGTTTTGGGCATGCGGGAGCTGCAGATGGGTGGAGCGGTGATCTTCGGTGGTGCTCGGGTGTTTCGGCGGGGATGGTCCGGGCGAGGGTGGAACGAGTTCAGTCTTTCAGGCCCGGTTGGTCGACGCGTCCCCCAAAAGTTGTCTTCTTCCTCCCCCAAAAGGCTGAGTACAGCATGGGAGGTTGGTCATGATTCGATCGTATGAGCGCCGAGGTCTGCGGGCGCGGGTGTTTTCCTCCGTACAGGGCGCAGATAACACCACTATCGCGTTGGACTGGGCTGCCGTGGTCAGCTGTGCAATTGTATTTGGCTGTGTTCAGCTGTGCAGGCGCACGTAGTGGCGGAGTCGTTCCACTCCGGCCGAGTCTCCGTTGCTGCGCAACGCGGCCTCCAACTTTGCTCTGACGGCTGCTTCGTCGAAGGACTCGCCGATGACGACCAGCGCGCTGTCCCAGCCCTGCTCTTGTGGTGCATTCGTCGACGGCAAGGCGGCCGTCGACTGCGGCGAGGCTGTCGATTGCGGCGAGGCTGTCGACTGTGGCGAGGCTGCGGACACATAGACATTCGGGCCTACCGCCTGCAGCCCGAAGCGCCTGCACCTACCCCTGTCGTCGACGAGGATCGAGCCCTTCACCCGGTAGACCCCGGGCGGGAGATCCTCAAGAATGTCGAGCACCGCCCCGGCGTCGGCACGTCCACGAGCGGTGATCGTCACCGACTGTGCGTGCTTGTGGACTGGAACATTCTCGCCATCGAGGCTCTCCTGGGCGGCTTCGGCGTAGGCCTGTCGGATGAGTTCCCGGATCGGCAGTTCGGCTTGGATGGGTTCTGCGATCGCGCCGTCGCCTTCACCCGGGCCGACGCTCGGCTGGGTACTGTCTTTGCCTCGTTCGGCTCCCGCTCCGGGATCGAAGATGAGCGCCGGGTCGAGGCGGCCATAGCTGGTGCCGACGACGAGCAGTCGCGGATTGCGCTGATGGACCCGCTCCCGGATCGCATCGACGGACGACTCCCGATCTGCCTCCGGCAGCTGGTCGAGCTTGTTGACGAGCACCAGAGTCGTCGCCGCATAGCGCATCGGCGGTGCGGTTTCGGTGTCGACCGTGGCCGCATGCATGGTGGCATCGACGACGTCAATGACCCCGCCGAGGTGGAAGCGGTGGTGGCCCATGCGGGTGACCATGCGTGCCAAGGTCAGCGGTTCGGCGAAGCCGCTGGCTTCGACGATGATGGCGTCGAGACGCAGTCGCGGTTTCGCGAGCGCGGTGAGCGCATCCTCGAGAGAGGTGTCGTCGTCAAGGCAGCAGATGCATCCACCCGAGATGGAGAAGGACTCATCGACCTGCCCGACGACAAGGCCCGCGTCGATGTTGAGATCGCCGAAGTCATTGACGACAACTCCGATGCGCGCATCGGGGTGGCGCAGCAGGTGGTTGAGCAGACTGGTTTTTCCCGCACCCAAGTAGCCGGTCAGGAGGATCACCGGAACGGCGTCTGCGGACTGCTTCCTGCTCACTTGTTCACCACACCTGCCACCTGGCTGCCACTCGTCATCCGCTAATGGTAACGTTTTTCATTAATATCGGAACACATCAACGTATGCGCATATGCTCACAGGACCAGCTGCGCTGCACAGTCGGAGGCAGAAGGACATGACGGCCGAAGAACCCAAGAAGACTCGGAGCACAGCACAGAAGGCCGTGATCAGCTCCGCACTCGAGAGCGAGAAGCGCTTCGTCTCTGCCCAGCAGCTCCATCGGACGCTTGAGGACCAGGGTCACACGGTGGGATTGGCCACCGTCTACCGACAGCTCAACGCCCTGAGTGAGTCCGGGGGCGCCGACTCCATCACGATTGCCGAGAAGCAGCTGTTTCGCGCCTGTGCTCAGGACGAGCATCACCACCACCTGGTGTGCGAGAACTGCGGCAAGGCCGTGGAGATCGAACCACCCAGTGAGGACTGGATCACCACCACGGCTCAAGCTCATGGATTCGACGTCACCCGACACGTGTTCGAGATCTTCGGACTCTGCGCCGAGTGCTCCGCCTTGGTGAAAAACCGGTAGCAGCCTCGGCGAAGAAGCTGCAGCCGCTGTCGGCAGACCGTATCGACGAGCTGCATCGGCGGCCCTACGTCGCCGTCGTGCTCCACGCCGGAAATTCGTCGAGGAAGCTCGCCCACACCATGGGGCCTGCCGCCAACTCCGCATCGCTGAGGGCTGCGTGGTCGAGGATCTGCCGCAGCCGGACCTCGTCGAGTCCGGTGCCGATGAATGCCAGGTCCTGACCGAAGGCGAGGAGCTCGTCCTCGGCACCGAGGCTGTCGTCGAGCGCCAAGGGAGTGAGCGTGAATATGCGGCCGACCTGGTCCCACTGAGCTGTGACGTGCGGGCGCGAGGCCAATCGCGCGAAGCCGGCCGAACGCAGAATGTGCCCACAGTGCCCCTGAAACAGGCACGTGTCCAGCGCGTGATGCAGGCGCCCTGGGTGGAAGGGACGATATTGCTCGTAGCGAATGGCTTCAACCGCGCAGGATTGCCGCTGCGGCGGAAGTTCCTGGTTGAGGATCGACACCCACCCGGCACTCGGTGGCCGCTGCGAATAGGTCGTCCCGGAGCGGCTGTGTGCCTCGCTGCCGCCACTATGGTCACCACCATGCACGTCACAGGCAGTCGCGACAAGTCTCTGCTCGGCGCACGGGGCAAGATGGCTGACCAGTGAGGTCGCCCGCTCGAGAGCCTTCGGCCCAAGCGATCCTCCGTTGACGACTGCAATGGTCGAGGCGAATTCGATCTGGGCGACGATCAGCTCAGCCTTCGAGGCGATGACGCCTCCGTCGTCCGCGTCCCGCGTCAGAGGGAGTCTGATGAACTCCTCGGAGTCAAGGTCGGCAAGCAAGCATCCCGCGTCAAGAACACAGACGAGATCGATGAGTCTCGTTCCTGTATCCGCAGCGGTGAGGGTGCCGACGATTTCCGTCACCGACACCTCTATCGGGAATTCCAGAACCAGGCCCTGAACGTGGATCGCCTTGCGCATCAGATTGACTGCCCTGTCGACTGCTTCGAGTCCTTGGCCCGTCTGCTCTGCTGGGACGAATACGAATCCCTGGGCTTCCGCAATGCCCCGGGCGCAGCTGCTCCGCTCATGGGCGCGTGCGCCGGTCACTGCAATCACATCGACATCGGCACCAATTGGCTCTGGCATTGGCATCCTTCCTCTAAAGAATCTATTGTTAAGACTAACAATACTCATTCTCATTAAGGAGATCAGTCGTGAAGGTTCGCAATTCCCTGCGCTCGATCAAGAAGCAGCCAGGTTCACAGGTCGTGCGTCGGCGTGGCCGCGTCTATGTCATCAACAAGCTCAACCCCCGATTCAAGGCACGTCAGGGCTGAGCAGATCAGCCTGGGCGTTTGGGCCTGCCGGCAATGCTGTGCGTGAAGATCTCAGGGTAGAGCTCGACGAGCTTTCTGGTGTGGCGGATATGCAACGCCAGCATCGCTTCGGCGGATTCGATGTCGCCGTCGACGACGGCCCGGAGGATCATGCGGTGCTCGGCAAAGATGTCTTCTCGTCGGGAGCGCCGGGTGCCTGCGTTCGGCGCCAGCAGCTGTCTGCGGTAATAGTGGGTGAGGTTCCACAGGTGATCAACCGTGTCGTGGAGTCTGATCGTCGCAGGACCCGACATCAACGCTCGGTGGAAGTCATGATCGCGCTCGAGGAACTCACCGGGCTCGATTGCCGCTTCCACTCGCTGGGCGCAGGCTTCGAACTCGATGTATGACTCCGCCGTGTGCGTAGGCATCGCCATTCTCAGCAGCAGGGGCTCCAGCCGTTCCCGCATCAGGTAGATTTCCCGGCACTCGTTGAGATCGAGCGTGGAGACCCACGCTCCGGTCGATGCCACGAGGGTGACCAGTCCGGAGGATTCGAGGATGCGCAGAGTCTCTCTGATCGGCAGCCTGCTCACACCGAACTCCTCGGCGATCTCCTCCTGCCTGATCCTGGTCCCGGGAACCAGAATGCCCTGAATGATCCGCGACCTCAGCTCGGCCGCAATTCTGGCGCTGGCCGCCTGATCATGCGTCACAGCTCGACTTCCCTTCATCGATCGCGGTGCTCACGCGATGTCCGCTCGCGGGCAGGCGCCCGCCTTCGGACACGCACCCTCTGACATCAGTCTGCTGACATCCGCCTGCCGGAGTCTGCCCCCTGCGGTGAAGCATAGTCGCCTTCACACTCTGCGATAACGCACCCGGGGTCATGCGACTATGCACTCAGGGCCATGTGGTGGCTCCCGAGTGAAGACACGCCGCACCGATTGCAACCAAACTGCAATCCACTGCCGCCTCACACCAAACCGCCTCGGAATGGAGAATTGCTTCCTGAGAATTTCGCACGCAATTGGATCCAATGTGACAACACAGCATTCAATAACTTCCGGTCATTGCTAAGAGCAACTCAGCGACCCGCCCGAGCTTTGGATCCAATCGACAGAATTTTCTGACATTGCACAGAAATCTGAGTATCGACGCTGGTCACATGATGTATATAAAGGTTCTCGAGAAGCCTGTAAATCACGTTCAGCGTGATTGACATCACCTATTCGAAAGGCGCAAACTTCAACAGTTGAAAGCTGTTAGGAACAATCGAAAGGGCAATGATGTCCACAATCATTCCCCCGGCATCCGGACAACCAACGAAGGTCGAGGTCCGGGCCGATAAGGGGCTCAAGAGAGACATCGGGAAGATCGGCCTCCTCTTCACCGGTGTCGGTTCGATCATCGGTTCCGGCTGGCTCTTCGGTGCGTTCAACGCCTCGGTGATGGTCGGTCCCGCATCACTCATCTCCTGGGCGCTGGGCGCGGTCATGATGATCTTCGTGGCTCTGAACTATGCGGAGCTCGGCGTGATGTTCCCCGTCGCCGGTGGCGTCATCCGCTTCCCCCACTTCTCCTTCGGCTCATTCGCAAGCTTCACCAGCGGCTGGATCACTTGGCTCTCTGTGGCCGCGACTGTGCCCATCGAGGTCATGGCGGCCGTTCAGTATGCTTCGAGCTATCTTCCATGGCTGATGCACACGGTTGACGACGTCGCTGTCCTCACCGGCCCGGGCATTGCTGTGAGCATTGCTCTGATGCTGGTCTTCAGTTTCATCAACCTCTACGGAGTCCAGCTCTTCGCACGGTTCAACAACGTCCTCGTGTGGTGGAAGCTCGCCGTCATCCTGTTGGTCATCGTCGTGTTCTTCGCCCTCTCGTTCAATCCCGGTCACTTCGTCAGCCAGCAGTTCGGTGGTTTCGCTCCCAATGGAATCGGACCGATCTTCGCAGCCCTTCCCGCTGCCGGCATCGTCTTCTCCTATCTCGGCTTCCGTCAGGGCGTCGAGTTCGCCGGCGAGACGACGAACCCGCAGAAGAACGTTCCCTTCGCAGTCGTCGGTTCGATTCTCGTCACCGGCGTCATCTACATCGCACTGCAGGCCGCCTTCATCGGCGCGCTGCCCTCGGATCTCCTCGACGGCGGCTGGGCGAAGCTTGCCTTCACCAACGATGCCGGACCTCTCGCGGAGATCTCACTGCTGCTGGGTGCCGTGTGGTTGGCCGTCATCCTCTACGGTGATGCGATCATCTCCCCCGCCGACACCGGCCTGATCTACACTGCGTTGGCTCCACGTCTGTCCTATTCGCAGGCGAAGGTGGGCAACGCACCCCGCGCCCTGGCCAAGCTCAACAAGCACGGCGTTCCCTGGATCTCGCTGCTCGTGGTGTTCATCGTCTCCTGCATCATGTTCCTGCCGTTCCCCTCATGGGCGAAGCTGGTCGGTTTCATCACCTCGGGGACCGTGCTCTCGTTCGCTACAGGCCCGGTGGTCGTGGCCGCACTGCGCCGTCAGTTGCCCGATCAAGAGCGTCCGTTCAAACTGCCCGGCAATGATGTGCTGCCGATCATCGGCTTCATCTGCGCGAACCTCATCGTGTACTGGACAGGGTGGGAGACGAATTGGAAGCTCTTCCTGGCCGTGGCCATCGGCTACGTCGTCATGATCCTCCACCACATCTTCGCCAAGGACAAGGCACGTCTTCCGGACCTGAAGATGCGCTCGGGTTGGTGGATGATCCTGTGGATGGTCGGTTTGGTCATACTCAGTCTCATCGGCCACTACGGCGGTGGACTCGACATCATGGGCTTCATCTGGGGCGAGGTCGTGACCGTGATCTTCTCGGTCGTCGTCTTCTACGTCGGCATCAGCTGCCGGCTGAGTCCCGCGGAGTCCGTCGAGGCCATCGAACAGACGCAGCGCGCCGACGACTGAGCCCGTAGGCTCCGTTCGCGACCGATGCCGCCTCGATGCTTCATTGCGTCGAGGCGGCTTCGCCGGTCGAGGAAGCATCGTCGTCGATGCGCGTATGGATGCGGTCGAGGTCCTCGGCCGTGTCGAAGTCTGTGACCACGCCCGGTTCCACGTCGACGAGACTGGGTTCGAGCCCGGAAAACAGCCATTTCACCGCGCCGTTGGTAGGATCGCCGATGTCGTCCAGGCGCGAGAGCAGCAGATGTGTCGGCCATGCGGCACACAGGAACTGCGTCTTCCCCCGGTCGTCGGTCCCGGCAGCTGGAGCCCCCGTCCGTTGACAGGCTTCGATCAGATCGCCGAGGTGGTCGGCAGTGATCAGCGGCATGTCCCCTGCCAGCACCAAGGTTACTCCCGCAGGCGCTGCCGAGGACGCGTCTCGAACCGCGGCACATACCGCTGCGATCCCGGCCAGAGGCCCGGCGAAGGCCGGCTCCTCAACAACGGAATGCACGGATTCCTGCTCCGCCTCAGACAGTCCATCACATGGCCCGGCCACCCACACCTCGGCGGCGGGGGCGGCAGTGCGCACTGCGCTGAGGATGCGGGAGATCACGGTGGCTCCACCCAGCTCGACGGCGGGTTTGTGGACGCCGCCGAAGCGGTTCGAGCGGCCGCCGCTGAGTATGATCGCTCTGATCGACATGCCCCGATCCTATCCGGGCAGACATCATGGTCGAAGGCGGGCGGACCTCACGATCGAAGTCGCAAGGACGTCATCGGCAACGGGATTCGCACGACATTTCCGGTCCTGGTGAGCAATACTGTGAGGCATCACCAGTTCATTGCGGGCTGCATTCAGCGGGGCATCGTCGACCCGGCGAAGGCGCCCGTACGCACCGGATCTGCACGGAGGAATCGAGAATGACGAAGTTCGATGTTGTCGAAGCATCCATCGCCTCACTGCGCCAGGCTCTCGAGGACGGGTCGACCACCTCGGTGGGGCTCGTCGAGGCCTATCAGGCGCGCATCGCCGCCTACGACGGTCCCGAGACCGATACCCGCCTCAACTCCGTGATCGTGTCCAACCCAGAAGCCCTCGCCGAGGCGGCCGCAGCCGACGAGCGACGCGCCCAGGGACAGAGGCGAGGACCCCTCGACGGGATCCCGTACACGGCCAAAGACAGCTACATGGTCACCGGGCTGAGTGTCGCCGCCGGATCCCCCGCCTTCGCCGAGCTCATCGCGCAGAAGGATGCCTTCACCATCGAACGCCTCCGCGATGCTGGGGCCATCTGCCTGGGGCTGACCAACATGCCGCCGATGGCCAACGGCGGCATGCAGCGTGGCCTCTACGGCCGCGCCGAAAGCCCCTATAACGCGCAGTGGCTGACCAGCGCCTTCGCCTCCGGCTCCTCGAACGGCTCCGGGACTGCGACGGCCGCGAGCTTCGCCGCCTTCGGTCTCGGCGAGGAGACCTGGTCCTCGGGCCGCGCCCCCGCCTCACACAACGCACTCATCGCCTATACCCCGTCTCGCGGAGTCATCTCGGTGCGCGGCAACTGGTCCCTGGTGCCCACGATGGACGTCGTCGTCCCCCACACTCGGTCGATGGCCGACCTGTGCGAGGTTCTCGACATCATCGTCGCCGACGACACCGAGGCTCGCGGCGACTTCTGGCGAGTCCAGCCCTGGGTCGAGATTCCCGCCGCTTCTGCCGTCCGTCCCGATTCCTATGCCACGCTGCTTCCAACCGATGCCGAGGCGGCTCGCTCAACTCTGGCTGGCAAACGCTTCGGCGTCCCGAAGATGTACATCAACGCGGACCCCGAGGCCGGCACGAACCCCGCGGGCGGGATCGGCGGACCGACGGGGCAGCGGGTCGAGACCCGGGCTTCGGTGATCGCGGCCTGGGAGGCCGCCCGCCGTGACCTTGAGGCCGCCGGCGCTGTGGTGGTCGAGACCGACTTCCCTGTCGTGAGCAACTACGAAGGCGATCGTCCTGGTGCTCCGACCATCAAGACGCGCGGCATCGTCAGCGCCGACTACCTCGATCGCGAGATCAATGATCTCTCCGCGTGGGCCTGGGACGATTTCCTCGCCGCCAACGGTGACCCGAAGCTGTCTTCCCTCGCCGAGGTGGACGGGACGAAGATCTTCCCCCACCCGAAGGGTGCCCTGCCGGACCGCTACACCGGATTCGACGACGACATCGCCGAATACCCGCAACTGGCCAGGGACTGCCCCTATGCCTCGGTGACGGAGATTCCCGAACTCGAAGACGGTATTCGTGGCCTCGAGGTCACGCGACGGATCGACCTCGAAGAGTGGATGGACGCCAACGAACTCGACGCCGTCGTCTACCCGGCGATGGCCGACGTGGGACCGGCCGATATGGATGTCAACGAAGCCTCGGCCGATCTGGGCTGGCGCAACGGCACCTGGGTCGCCAACGGCAACCTGGTTCCACGGCATCTGGGCATCCCCTCGGTGACGGTGCCGATGGGCACGATGACCGACACCGGAATTCCCGTCGGGCTGACGATTTCAGGCCGTGGCTGGGATGACACGAAGCTCATCGAACTCGCTGCGGCCTTCGAAGCCACCGGTGACCGACGTGAGGAGCCACCGCGGACGCCGAGGCTGTGATCGCGTCGAGGCGGTGAAACCGGCAGTCCATGCACGGTGAATAAGTCTGAAACCTTCGGGTGAAAGCGCCAGGTTACTGGATCGTAGCCATCATTCGGTGCCACAGTGTTGGACATGACCGATTTCTCTGTTCTTGCCGAACGCGCCTCCACTCTGCTCGAAGCCCACCAGCAGAATCGCCCCCTCGTTCTGCCGACGGTGTGGGACGCCTGGTCGGCTCACGCGATGGTCGAAGCCGGCTTCGAGGCCTTGAGCATCGGCTCCCATCCGCTCGCCGACTCCTTAGGGGCCGCGGACGGTGAGGCGATGAGCCTGAGTCAGGCGTTGGCGGGCATCGCCCGTGTGTGCGGGGCTGTGGACGTGCCGGTCTCTGCTGACCTGGAATCCGGCTACGACACCTCGGCGCCGGACCTCATTGCCGGACTCCTCGAAGCGGGCGCAGTGGGCGTGAACATCGAGGACACGGTGCACAGCGAGGGTCGGATGCGCACTGCCGAGGAACATGCCGAATACATTGGTGATCTTCGCCGGGCCGCCGATGCGCAGCGTGTGCATGTGGTCATCAATGCCCGCACCGACGTATTCAAGAACCCCGATCAGTTCGAGGACCCCACCGCCGAGGTGATCCATCGTCTCAATCTCTGTGCCGAAGCGGGTGCCGATTCCGTCTACCCCGTCAGGTTGCCGAACACGGACACTCTCAAGACGATCTTGTCTCAGGTGACGCTGCCGCTCAATGTCACGGCCCACCCTGTCAAGGGGGCTGTTCCCGATGAACTCGATCTCTCCCAGCTGCAGGATCTCGGAGTGAGTCGTGTGACCTTCGGCCCACTGCTGCAGGCGACCATGCGAGCCTACTTCGCCGACTTCACCAGGAACTGGCACTGATATCAGCCGCTGTTTCCGCGGCCACCGAAAGCAATCACCAGCAGATCGCCAACCGCAATGATGAGGAGCCGCAATGCCTGAGAATATCCGTGAAGGACAGCCCGTCTGGATCGATTACACCTGCCACGAATTCGAGTCCACAACGAAGTTCTACGCCGAGATCTTCGGGTGGGAGTTCGAGGATCAGGGACCTGACTTCGGCCACTACAACATGATCACAAAGGACGGAGCCGCGGTCGGCGGTGCGATGCGTGCCGTGAATATGGACGGCACGCCGAACCCGATGATTCCGGCGATGTGGACGACCTACCTCCACACCAGCGACATCGCCAACACCTACGCAGCGGCACTCACCGCCGGCGCGGCTCCCATAGCCGAGCCCATGTCCGTCGGACCGCTGGGGCAGATGGCAGTCATCACCGATCCCACGGGTGCGGGTGTGGGCATGTGGCAGCCGGGCGATTTCACCGGGTTCGACACCCCGCTCACGCCCGGAACTCCAGTGTGGTTCGAGCTCATGACACTGAACTATCCTGTCGCTCAGGAGTTCTACCGCAGCGTCTTCTCCTTCGACATCGTGGCGATGGAGGGGTTCCCCTATTCGACCCATGGCGCCGAGGAGAATGCCGTGGCCGGCATCTGCGACGCCAGCGAATGGACACAGGTCTCCTTCTGGCGTGACTACATCAATGTCGAGGACACCGATGCCACCGCAGCACGGGTGGCCGAGCTCGGCGGCAAGGTGCTCGCAGGCCCCGAGGATTCGCCCTATGGTCGCATCGCCACCGTCACCGATCCGGAAGGGGCAACCTTCCAGCTCCAGCAGAATCCGTGAGAGATCGCTTCTCCAGGCTGAGGCGGAAGTATCTGAGCCTGGGACTTGGCGAGCTGGCGGCCGTCGCAGCGTTTGCGGCGGCCGCCTTCGTCTTGCAGCAGCGACTCGACTCTGCGGGAGCGGGCGCGGCATTGTGGTTCGCCCTCGTTCCGCTGGAATTCGTTCTCATCCAGGCAGGGGTCTATTGGCTGCTCGCGCGGACATGGATCGTGCCCGGTCGAATGCCGTTGCAGCTTGCACGGATATTCCGTGGGTTGCGGATCATCAACCCGTTGGTCCTGCTCGTCGGGTTGGCAGGAGTGATCGCCAACCTTCCATCGACGCAGATGGCGGCTGTGGTCGTCATCGTCGTGTGGGCGTTCGGAATCGCCGAGTACGTCAACTACTACCTCGTCCGGCTTTCCTATCCGTGGACGCAGTGGGCCTCAGAGATCGGTCGCTGGAGGACGCCGAAGCTGGTCAAGGACATGCGCGCGGCAGGCTGACTTCAGGCGCACTGGGTACCTCGAGTCACGACTTCAAGGCACTGATCGTCAGGCGCGCAGTGCGAGTGCGAATGGCAGCACCGCTGTTGCTCCCGCCTGTCGCAGCAGTCGCGCCCCGATCGCCATCGTCCAACGAGAGACCACCTCATCGTCGACGAGGAGCACCGCTTTCCCGGCCACTGCCTCTTCGACCTCGGGCGGGACGACGAAGGCATCGTAGAGATCCTTCACTCGGAAGGCACTGTTGACCTCGGGGCTGCCATGGTCATGGACCTGCAACAGCTCTCCCCCATCGATAAGCCTGCCAACTGAAGCCAGATTCGCCGCCAACGATCTCACTGTCGCAGGCCTGCGCGCACTGGGCACCGAGACAACGACTTCGGGGCGGATCTCCCAGTCCCATTGGGCCAGCACCTCAAGGCACCATTTGCCGATCTGCGCGGGTACTTCGGCATCGGGAGCGTCCGGAGCGAGGAAGGATCGCAGGGTCTGACCCTGCCCCAGGTCGCTGAGCCGGGCGATGGCTCGTCCTTCGGCGGCCAGCTCTCCCGCGGGAATACGGCCCTTGAGCGGGACGCCGATATTGGCCATACCGCTGGGCCAGGTGCTGCGTGGGTCAAGGGGAAGACCGATGCGATGCAGAGTGCCTACCGTGGCCTGCCTGTTATCATCCGAGATCTCGGCAGACCACCAGGCTCCGGCACAGTTGTCGCAGCGTCCGCAGGGCTTGGGTTCGGGGTCGTCGAGCTGGCGGATGAGGAATTCCATCCGGCATTCGCCAGTGGACTCGTAGTCAAGCATCGCCTGAGCTTCGGCCGCGCGCACTGCAGCGACCTTCTCGTATCGTTCCTGGTCGTAGGTCCAGCCTCGGCCCGTCGAGACATATCCGCCCTTGATCTTGGTCACCGCGTCCTCGACCTCGAGGGTCTTCAGCAGCAGCTGCAGTCTGGTGCGTTTGGTGCCGACAAGCGTCTCCAAGCGAGCCACGGACAGGGGGCCGTCCGCCTCGGCGAGGGACTGCAGCACGGCGTTGGCATCGGTCTGGCTGGGCATCGAAGCGGTGGCGAAGTAGTTCCAGATCTCCTGGTCCTCGGCTCCGGGCAGGAGCAGGACATCCGCGGAGTCCGTGGCGCGGCCGGCACGACCGACCTGCTGGTAGTAGGCGACGGCCGAGGACGGAGCACCAACATGGACGACGAAGCCGAGGTCCGGTTTGTCGAAGCCCATTCCCAACGCCGAGGTGGCCACGAGTGCCTTGATCCGGTTGTCCTTGAGCTGCTGCTCGAGTTCGGCTCTCTCCTCAGCGTCGGTGCGGCCGGTGTAGGCACGAACCTCATGCCCCTGGTCGCGTAGGATTCGGGTGATGTCCTCCGCTGCGCTGACCGTGAGTGTGTAGATGATTCCCGAACCGGTGAAATCACCGAGGCGGGAAGACAGCCAGGCGATGCGTGCGCTTGCGTCGAGCCCGGGTTGGACGCCGAGCCGGAGAGAGTCGCGGGCGAGCTCGCCGCGGACGACGGTGGTGTCCTGGCCGAGCTGTTCTGCGACGTCGGTGACGACCCGAGAGTTGGCTGTGGCTGTCGTGGCGAGGACGGGGGTGTTGCCCGGAAGTTCGGACAGGATGTGTCCGATGCGTCGGTAGTCGGGGCGGAAATCGTGGCCCCAGTCGGAGATGCAGTGGGCTTCGTCGACGACGATGAGGCCGAGGAAGGCCAGCAGCTGCGGCAGAACCTCGTCGCGGAACTGCGGGTTGTTCAGCCTCTCGGGCGAGACGAGAAGGACGTCGAGATTTCCTGCCCTGAGGTCATCGAGGACGGTGTCCCATTCGGTGACGTTCGAGGAATTGAGGCTGGCCGCGCGCACTCCGGCGCGTTCGGCGGCTGCGATCTGGTCGCGCATGAGGGCCAGAAGCGGGGAGATGATGAGACTGGGTCCGGTACCGGCCGCGCGCAGCATTCTGGTTGCCACGAAATACACAGCCGACTTGCCCCATCCTGTCCGCTGCACCACGAGGACGCGCTTCTTCTCGACCACGAGGTCGCGGATCGATTCGAGCTGGCCGTCGCGGAACTGAGCGTCGGGATTCGCGGTGAGCTCGGAAAGGATCCGCTGAGCCTGAACGGCGAATTCGTCGGCCTCGATGGTCGCTGTGCTCGGGGTGGATTCCGTCATGGACCCAGTCTAGGCGGGAGCACTGACGCAGCCGCTCAGCCCCTGGCCCGTCCGCTCGGCCCCTGGTGCATCACCTCAGAGCGAGCTCGATGCCCAAGGTGGCGAGGACGCCGAAGAGCACGCCCCACAGGATGATCGAGATGATCTGCCAGAAGGCTACGGCGTTGCGATTGGCACCGAATCCGACCATGGCCATCGAGGTGATCTGCGACGGCAGCAGTGTCTGCCCGAGGAGGGAGACTCCGGGGACGCCGAACTTGTCGAACATGCGCTTGAGCCTCTGGCGCTTCTGCGAAGGCTCAGCGCCCTTGTTCTTCGTTGCCTTGTCGCGGATGGCCCCGGCACCGTAGACGAAGGCGAGCATTGAGATCACGTTGCCGATGACAGCCACGAGGATCGCAACGACAGGGTGCAGACCGATGGCGACGCCGATGACGGCACCGAAGTAGGACTCGACGAAGGGGATCGCGGAGACGAGCAGCACCCCGGCCCACTGCAGCCAGTCGGGGAACGAGTCGGCGAAGTTCTGGATGGATTCGATCATTCTGGGGCTCCATTTTCACTAGGGCGGAGTCACGGTCGAGGTTATGCGTCCGACCCCACGATCCATTTCAGACCTGGAACCCGACTTTCTAGCACAGTGTGCCAGTACGCTGTACTATACAGGAAGGTACACTGCAGTGCGAGACCGAGAGGAGCAGCAATGTCACGACGCGATGACATCATCTCTGCGGCAATCCGCCTGGCCGAGCAGGGCCCACCCGGGCAGACCAGCCTCAGCGTGCGGGCAGTCGCGAAGGAAGCCGGGATCGGTGCCTCGACGCTGCGTCACTACTTCCCCACCCAGGCTGACCTGCACGAAGCAATCGCCCGGGGTTCGATGAAGACGGCAGTCAAAGACTTCTCGATCTCTGATTCCGAGCTGGATCCAGCTGATCGTCTCTTCGAGTGCTGCGCGCAGTTCCTCCCCACACACGAGCACCGCGATATGCAGCTCGAGCTGTGGTTCACGATGCACCTGAGTGCACTCGGCCCAGACCGGCGCGAAGTGTCTCGCCGGCTCCTCGAGTATGGCCACGACTTCACCTATGAATGCCTGCATCGGTGGCTCGGAATCCTGTCCGAGGAGGGTCATATCGACCCCGCCGAGGTGGCTTCCATCTCCGTTGCTCTGTTCACCATGCTCGATGGGCTGGCTCTGCATTCGATCGTGACCCCCGAGCGCGTCACCGTCGATGCCGCGCTGGATCAGCTCAGGTGGATGATCGCGAAGGTCCTCGAACCGGCACCTGGAGCTCAGCGGTAAACCTGCCGGCCAGGCCGAACGTCAGCGCATCTGAGCTGCGGCTCGGTGGAGGGCTCCGGTAAGTCGGCCGAGCTTCTCCGAGGCGAGATTCCAATGGTGCCAATAGAGCGCGACGTCGATGTTCGGTTCGGATGAGAGAGGCACGAGGTCCTTGCTGAGATCTCCCAGCTGCATGATGGGGATCAGCCCCCATCCGACCCCTGCCTCGACTGCGGCCGCAAATTCCCACGAGCTGGGCACCACCGACATCGGCGGAATCGTCGTCACTCCAGTGCGCCTGAGATAGGTGAACTGCAGGTCATCGTCCTTGCCGAAGTTCACCATGGGCAGGGACCCGAGGTCCACCTCGGCGAATGATCCGCCCCCAACCTCGGCACCGTACTTCGCGAGCAGGCACTTCGTCGCGACGGCGACGTAGCGCATCGAACCGAGCTTCTGCACTTGGGTGCCGTAACCGCCGACCGCCGCCGAGGTGATGGTGCCCAGCACCTCGCCCGACGTCAGCAGCGGCAGGGCTTTGTCTTGGTCGGCGACCTCGATGCGGATGACGATATCGTCCCAGCCGGCCACCTCGGCGAAGATCGGGCGGAACCAGGTCGAGAGCGAATCGGCGTTGACACCGATGCGCAGCACCGTCGGGACTCGCCTTCTCTGGCCGGGCACTGCACAGGCGTCCTTGCCGATGCCGTCGGGAGCGTCGATGTCGATACCGTGCAGGCGGTCCATGGTTTCGGACTCGAGGAGCTCGATCTCCCGCGCATATTTCAGGACCGCCTCCCCCGCCTCGGTGACGGTGATCGGGTTCGTGCGGCGAATGAGCACCTGCCCGATGCGGGATTCGAGAGTGCGGATGCGCTGACTCGTCGCCGATGGTGTGACGCCCAGGATGAAGGCTCCGCCTTCGACCGTGCCCTCGTCGACGACTGCGGCCAGCGCTTTGACGTGATCGATGTTCATGAAGCAATTGTGCATCACATGAAGATTATGTTGTTTTTCTTATCTTCCTGCGCGTCATAGTCTTTTCGAGTGCTCACTCATCTCATCAGCGGAACGCTCGCCGGTTGGTCGCTCATCATCGCCGTCGGTCCGCAGAATGCGCTTGTCCTGCGGCAGGGAATTCGGCGTGAGCATCTCGGCGTGGTGCTCACGATCTGCATCCTCGCCGATGTGCTGCTCATCGGGGCTGGCACGGTGGGCATCGGTGCGATCGTGCTATTGGCACCGTGGGCGCTGGAGATTCTGCGGTGGCTGGGTGTGGCCTATCTGCTCTGGTACGCGTGGGGCAGCCTGAAATCTGCGCGTGAGGCATCAGGGCTGGAGGCGGATACGCATCAACGCAGTCTGAAGTCCATCATCGCAACGACCCTGGCGCTGACGTTCCTCAATCCTGGGGTCTACCTCGATACCGTCGTCATGCTCGGCAATCTGGCGAATCAGCAGGGGCCCGGCGGAACGTTGCCGTTCACGATCGGGGCGATGCTCGGATCTCTGACTTGGTTCCTCGGCATCGGCTACGGCGCCCGTGGCCTCTCGCGTTACCTCGCCCGGCCACGTGTGTGGCAGGTTCTCGACGTGCTCATCGCCGTGGTGTTGGTGATCTTGGCCGCTCGATTGGCGTTCGGGTAGGGGTTAGTTGCTGGGGTTGGCTATTGCGTCTCTGACGTCCTCGCGTCTGAGCATCTGCGCACACCACCGGAAGTGACCGTCCTGGCTGTCTGTGGCGAAGTAGGAGTTTGTGATCACCGCGTATGCCGCGCGATACAGGCCATAGGCGCTGAGGTCATGGCCGAACCGAGTGCTGAAGGCTTTGCTCAGGGCATTCTCGGAGCGACGAGCGTTCGGCCCGTACATGTCGAAGCTGCTCGCAGCGATCGCCGCGTCGAACTGCGGGTCGCCGACAGTGGTCAGGAACCCGAAATCCACGACTCCCGCGACTTCGCCGTCTTCGATCAGCACGTTGGCAGGGATGAGATCCCCGTGAATCAGACATTTCGATTCGGGATCGGGAAGGTCTCGCAGTCTTCGCAGAAGCGTCTCAAAGATCTTGTCGATATCGCCGATCGCCTGCCGCAGCAATTCTGGACGTGCTGTGAACCGCCGCCCAGCAAGATCCGCCAATGAGCCTCCGAAGCTCTTCGTGCAGAGAAACGGTTCCTCACCAGGAAGGATCGGTAGGGCACTCAGATCTCCGGCGTCCGCTTGGGACAGTCCAGCCAATGCTTCGCTCATGAGTCGGATCTCTTCATCGGTCACGACCGGAGCGTTCGTCATGGCGTCTAGACGCAGAGGGCGACCGGTATCCTTCTGCTCGATGGTAATTGTGAGACTGTCCTCGCTGAGGCTCTCGATCGTCCGAGAGCAACGGAACGGAATCGGCGACTGCTCCAATGCCGAACCGAAGCGCAGCAGCGGTTCGAGGTCTGCCGGACGTCGTTCATGCCAGACCTTGGCGACTTCGTCGGCAGACAGGTCGACGACCGTGCCTTCCATGCCTGAGCCGAGTATTTCGCCGGGCTTCCACCCACGCGCACGCAGCAGCGCGATTGCTCGCTCGTCCATGTCGCCAGTCTATTGGCCGGCGTCGGGAGTGAAATTCACTGCGATCAAGCGCTCCAGCAGATTGCTGCGATACTTCTGCACGCCAGACGCCTCGGCACCCTTGTCCAGAAATGCCATGTCTGTGCCGACGTCTACATTCGGACACATGGATTCCCGGGTAGATCTACCGCTGCGGTCGGTGACCAGACATGCGCATTCTCCGCCAGAGCTCAGCCCTTGGCTGCGTGAGCTTCCTGCTGTGCGCGACTGTCTGGACGGCTTCGAGTTCGAGCGCACCACCGTCTTCGTCGGTGAGAATGGCTCAGGCAAGTCAACGCTCATCGAAGCGCTGGCCACCGCCCTCGACCTCCCGCACGGTGGCGGTACGGGATGGGAAGTGCGCGACCACGCCGAGGAGGTTCCTGAGCTGAGCGAGCACGTGCAGATCGTGCGCGGTGCCGCTTCGAAGCGAGGCGCATTCTTCCTCCGCGCCGAAACAATGCACGAGAACATGGCCTACCTGATGGAGATCGGCGCCGGTCGCGGCCACCACTACTCGCAGCAATCACACGGTGAGATGTTCATCGAGATGCTGACGGGGAAGTTCATGGACTTAGGGCTGTGGGTTCTCGACGAACCCGAGAGCGCACTGTCCTTCACCGCCTCGCTGACACTGCTGCAGCTCATCCGACAGCGACATCGCGCAGGATTGCAGACCATCATGGCCACCCACTCCCCCATCCTCGCCCGGGCCGAGGGGGCCAAGCTCGTCGAGGTCGGCGAATGGGGGCTGCGCGAATCCACATGGGATCGGCTCGACATGGTCGACCATTGGAGACGCTTCCTCCATGAACCGCAGCGGTACTTACGATATTTCGATGACGACTAGACGCCTCTCCTCGTGAACATCTTTCCTCGCCGAGGTGGCGGTGCGCGCCAACGCACGGCCGCCTCGGCGAGGGCCGAGGCTCAGAGCGTCAGGCTCGGGTGCAGCTGAGTCAGCGTCACCATCCGCTTCCGGCCGCAGACGAACATGGTCGCCACCAGACAGATCGCGGTCATGAGCAGCAGAACGACCGCCGCCTGTGCCGCGATGAACATGTCCCCGCCGGCGATCAGGGTCCGCAGGCCGTTGACCGCGTGTGTCATCGGCAGGAATGGCGAGATGATCTGGAAGATGCTCGGCGCCGTCTGCACCGGGTAGGTGCCTCCTGCTGAGGCGATCTGGACCATGAGCAGGACCAACGCGACCAGCCTGCCGACACCGCCCAAGGCCGCGACGCAGAGTTGATGGACCGCATGGAAGCTGGCTGCGACGAGGATCGAGAACAGCAGCGTCCACAGCCAGCTGCCGGCGGAGAAGTCGAGGGCGAAGGAGAGGACCCCATAGAGCACAGCCACTTGAGCCACACCGAACAGAATGCCGGGCACGTAGCCGGCCCAGGCGATGCGGGAGGATTTCGCCGATGACATCAGCGCGCGATACGGAATCGCATTGATGACCATATAAGTGATCATTCCGCCGATCCACAGGGCGAGGGACACGAAGAATGCTGCGAGACCTTCACCGTAGGCGTCCACGGCATTGTCCTTGATCTTCTCGGCGTCGACGGGCACCGCCACGACGTCCGAGCGGTTCTCACGATCCGACTTGTCATAGGTCGGGATCTGCTTGAGCCCGTCGGCAAGCTTGTCGGCGAGTTCTTTCGAACCGTCGACGAGCTTCTTCGCGCCCTTGTCGAGTTCGTCGGCGCCGTCGGCCAGCTGTGAGGATCCGTCCTTGAGGTCGGCGACACCGGTCTTGGCCTTCTCGGTGCCGTCTTTGAGTTGGATGGCACCGTCGTTGAGGTCTCCGGCACCTTTGGCCAGATCGCCTGCACCGGCGTCGAGTTTGATCAGCCCGGAGTGCAGGTCATCGGCTCCGGTGGCCACCTTCTGTGCACCGTCGTCGAGTTTGCCGATCTTCTTGTCGGCCTCCCTGATCTTTTTCATGACGTCGTCGACGGCGTCTTTGACTGGGTCCTCGAGATCCTTGGCCTCGTCTGCGGCCTTCGATGCCCGCCCGTGGGCTTTGTCGAGATCCCCGCCGAGGTTGTCCATGTCGTCGGCGAGTTTCTGCACATTCGGGTCATCTGGGTAGTCTTCGCGCAGCTGCGCGACCCGGTCGTCCATATCACCGTTGACCGTGTTCCGCGCCGAGTCGAAGTCATCTTCGGCCTGGGTGAGCTTGGGGCGTGTTCCCTCGACGAGGTCGTCGGCCTTGTCTTTGAGGTCCTCGGCCTTGTCCGTGGCCTCGTCTGCGGTGTCGCGCAGCTGGCCCGTTCCGTCGGCGACCTGCCCGGCACCGTCGGCGACCTTTTTCGAACCGTTCTTCGCCTCGGTCGTGCTCTTCGCCAGCTTATCTGCGCCGGTCTTCAGATCGCCGCTGCCCTTTTCCAGCTCACCGGCCCCTTCGTCGAGGTCGCCGATGCCGGTCTGCAACGTGCCGACTCCCTTGTCGAGGGTATGCGCGCCGTCGGAGAGCTGGCCTGACCCGTCGTGGAGATCAGTCGCACCGTCGTTGAGCTGCCTCGCCCCGTCGACGGCCTTTTTCGTCGAGGAGTGGATGTCGTTGAAGCCAAGGTAGACCTCGGAGACGTATTCGGCCGTTGTGGTCTCGTTCAGTCCCGATTTGATCTCGTTGAGGATTGTTCCTGCCATCTGTCCGACGATGAAATTGTGCGCATCGTCGGTGCGCAGGTTCAGTCCTGCCTGCTCGGGATCGTCCCCTCCTGTTGAGACCAATCGTTCTGAGAAGTTCGATGGGATCTCGAGGACAGCGAAGTACTTGCCTTCGGCCAGGCCGTCGTTGGCCTCCTTCAGTGATGTCTCCTGCCAGTCGAATCCGCCTTCACCTTTGGGGGTGATCTTGTCGACGAGCTCATCGCCTGCCTGGAGCTTCTCACCGTCGGAGTCAGGCTTCTCTGCGCCTTCGTCGGTGTTGACCACGGCTGCTTGGAGCTTGTCGAGGTTGTCGGTCGGAGCCCAGTTCGAGGCCAGGTACAGTCCACCGTAGATCGCGGGGATGACCGCGACGACGATGATCGCCAGGCGGGTGATCGTATGCCGTTTGAAGCGGCTGAGTTCGAGCCAAGGCAGAGAGAACATCGAAGAAGCACCTTATTGTCGTTGACAGATTCGAAAAGCTGGTGGAAGCGGGCTACGGTCAGGTCACCCACCTCGGTGACTGAGTTCGGCGGCTCAGTGTCGGGGATGCTGGGTGAGCTGCAGTGTGCTCACCGAGGTGGGTGAGACCTCCGTGGACAACGCGTCGAGGACCAGGTCGACATCGGAGGAATCCTCGCAGGACGCGATGACCGTGAGCGGATTCTCGGGATCGCGCTTGCTGCGCAGCTCCTGGTAGATGAGGATGGCCGCCCAGGCGCGGGCACGGTCTTCGCGCTCGCGTAGGTAGTCGATGTTGTCGAGGACGACGACCGGTGCCTGGGCGAGGCTGGCAAGACCGAACTCAAGGAGGAATTTCTGCAGCTCGCTGAGTTCGGAGACGAAGGCCTTGCCTTCGTCATCGATGAGGAAATCGGCGTCCTTGGCGTCAGATGAGGAGAAGGTACCCTCAGGAAGGCGGTCGATCACCTCGGTGGCGGAAGCGAAAGTCTCGCGGATGACGTCGATAACCTCGCGCAGGGAGGACTTCGAGACCCAGGGTTTGTACCAGGGCTGGAGCATGATCAGCCGTTCGGCGATGTGCTGGGCGAGTGTGAAGTCGTTCTCGAGGTCGGTGAGACCGGCGATGTGGCCGACTGTCACCTGCCCGCGGACGAGGCGGGGCTGCTTGCGGATATCGAGTTCGCCCACATGGCCCTCGCCGGAAGTCACGCGCATGCGTCCAGCGATCGAGAGCAGGAGGGATGTCTTGCCGGACCCGGCTGCACCTTGGATGATGGCGACCGAACCGCGGGGGACGTCGAGGTCGAGCCCGGAGAATACCTCTCCCTGCTTTCCCGACAGCCCCCATCCGCGAAGACTGACGTGGCCGACCGCCTGTTCTGTCTCATCGACGAGCGTCTGTGAAGTGCTCTGCATTCCTGTTGCCCCCAAAGTGTGCGACTGTGTCGACCCATTGCGCTGGCCGTTGACGCTGGGAACGCGGTTCAGGCACGCTCCGCTGCCAAGCACGTTACGCCACATTGGCTCGTACGAAGCCGTTCCGCCTGACGCCGGGTCAAGTTACTCATAAGTAACTATAGTGCCCGAAATTGCTTGTCGTCGTCAAAATGCGGCGAATGTCTCGAATCCCACAAAAAGTCGATAATGGAGAAATGAGCAATGGACAGACGAGCTTGGCACACCTGCAGACAAGGTGGGGGCTGAGTCCAGGGACGGTCACACCGGGATGTTTCGCGTCTGTCATGGCCACGGGAATCATGTCCGTCGGCGCGCACCTCAAGGGACTGACAGCACTCGCGGCGATCCTTTTCTGGCTGGCCGTAGTCCTCTACGTCTTCTTCCTCTCGCTCGTCATCTGGCGTGCCTGCGTGCACAACGAGGAGCTGCGTGCCGATCTCCACAACCCGTCGAAGGCCTTCGGATTCTTCACCTTCGTCGCAGCCACCAATGTCCTGGCCACCGCTCTTGAAGGCCAAGCCCACTTCCGCATTGCCCTCGTAATCTTCAGCGTCGGCCTCGTTGCCTGGCTGATCCTGGGCTACCTCATCCCGTTCTCCGCCGTGCTCGGCTCGTCGAAATCACCCATCCTCACACAGGTCAACGGCACCTGGTTCGTCTGCGTGGTTGCGGCTCAATCTGTTGCCGTCGCCGCGTCCGGGCTGATGGCGCACCTGCCGACCCCGGAGGCTGCGTCTGGCATCAACCTCAACTCTGCACTTGCCGTCATCGCTGTCATCGCCTGGAGCGTCGGCATCGGGCTCTACTTCCTCTGTGCCGCCTTCGTCGGGATGAGGGCGCTGCTCCACCGCATCGGCCCGGAAGACCTCGATGCTCCGTACTGGGTGATGATGGGCGCACTGGCGATCTCGGTGGTCGCAGGTTCGAAGATCCTCGAGGGTGGGACTGCCCCGATCCTCGCGGCGACGACCGTCATCATCGCGGGCGCCTCGGCGATCCTGTGGTCGATCTCGACCTGGCTCATCCCAGCACTAGTCATCGCCGGCCTGTGGCGACACTTCGGCCATCGCTTCCCCCTGGGCTACTCGGCCGGGCTGTGGAGCATGGTCTTCCCACTGGGGATGTACTCTGTGGCGAGCACGAACGTAGGCAAGGTCGACGATGTGCCGATCATCTCCTGGATCGGCGCTCAGTGGTATTGGATCGCACTAACAGTCTGGGCGATCGTCTTCGCTGCGATGGTCTGGTCATTCGTGAAGTCCACGAGCGCGAAGAGCTCTTCTGGTTCAGCTGCGGGGTGAGTGCGTTGCTACGGGGCGGGTAAGATCGGCGTCGCAGAAGCTGAGTGCGGCGGCGAGCTAAGCCGGACTGCCCTGGAGCAATACGCCCAGCCAGTTTCACGCCCTACATCTGCAACGGTAGGTTTTGGCAGCCCCAGGTCGCTGAGTGAAACTAGCTGTATCAGGTAGCGGGAACGGTGCGACTTAGCAGGCGAGGTGCGGAACAGCACTGAGTGTATGAGTTGGCGTGTACGAGTCGGCGAAGCAACGCCTACGACGATGCTCAGACTGTTCCCGCACAGCAAAAAGCTGCCGCATGCAGGGTATGCATGCGGCAGCTTCAGTTCGTTCGTGTTGAGGACTCTTCGATATGAGCCTCGCTCAATCGAGAACGCTCAGATGATCAGACGTCGAAGCGCTGACCTTCAGGCTTCGAAGGCAAGAGCAGCAGAACGAGCAGGATGATCGCGCCGACGCCGGGGATGAAGTAGAGGAAGAAGAACGGTCCCGCGAAGTTCCCGTCATGCAGTCGACGCCAGATAATCGCCAGGGTCGGGATGAGCATTGCGAGTCCGATGAGACCACCGATGACATAGCCGATCCCAGCAATAATCACTCCGGGACCCGACATGGCAGCCTGTGCAGCAGTCGGATCGTAGGGATCCACCATCGCCGCGGAACTCGCCGCCATGGTTGCACCGACGATGGCCAGAATCATTGGGATGAGCTGCACCAAAAATCCGAACAGCGCCACCCACCAGATCTCGCTGCGCGAGGCGCGGCCCGAGAAATGGGTGTACTTCTTGAAGAAGCGCTTGACAGCCTGGCCGAACGACGCGCCATAAAGAGGGAGGGACAGGTCGTCGGGGCTGGCAGCTCCGCGAGGCTGGCCGCCGAATCCACCAGCGCCAGGGCCCATGGCTCCTGGACCTGTGGCACCGGGGCCTGCGGGATATGCGTTGTTCGCGTCGTAGGACATGGTGACCTTCGTGTTAGGAAAAATATCGTCTCTGCACAGGAAGTGCGATATCAATTGTGCTACACAGTGACCGGAATCCTCGCATTCCCGGTGTTCCAGATCTGGAACGTGACATGAACAGTGTGTATCTATGGCCCATCGATACCGTTACGCCGATGCCATGACGCGACAGACGCCCGAGAGGATCAAGCCTCACGGGCGCCATCAACGCTTCGCCTCAGACGAACGCTCGGAGCAGGAGATCCCTCTCCCGCAACGCTCTCACCTCAGGCGTCGCCGCCGGTGAGAGCATAGGCCTCATCGACCGGAGCCTCCTCGATGTGGCCATCGACGCGACGCAGCGCCTTCCAAGAGACGCTGAGGACCACGACCGCCAACAGCACAGTAGCCGCACCGAAGAGGTACGGGACCCCGACGCCGAGGGCCTCTGAGACCGGTCCGGCCACCAGCGGAGCAACGGCGCCGCCGATGAAGCGCACACCCGAATACGTTCCCGAAGCCACCGGACGGGGCAGATCGCTGGCCTCCATCGCAGACTCGGTGAAGACCGTGTTGAGCACACCGAGGACCAATCCGGCGAGGATCACACAGATGATGATCCCGACGAAGGACTCGACGATGAACGACATGACCACGAGGATGGCTGCGAGCGCGATGAGAGTGGCGACGAGAGTGCGCCGACGACCGATCCGCTTGGTCAGGATCGGGGCGCCGAAGACCGAGGTGATCGCCACACTGATGCCCCAACCGAAGAAGACGAAGCCCAGGCCCATCGCACCGAAGTTCTCAATCCCCATCTTCGCGGCCGCCGCTTCGACCGGGAAAGGGCTGTAGGCGAGGATGATGAAGAACCCGAAATTGTACAGCAGCGCGGAGATGCCCAGGGCGAGGATTCCGGGGTGAGCGAGAGCGCGGAAGGTGGCGCTGAGCTTGATGGGCTCGGGGTTGGTCTTCAGACCCGACTTTCCACCGGGAAGAAGAACGACGATTGAGATGAAGCCGATGGCCATGAGGACTGCAGTGCCGAAGAACGGCCCACGCCAGGAGATTCCGCCGAGCAGCCCTCCCAACAGCGGACCGGTGGCGATGCCGACGCCGAGCGCGGCCTCATAGAGGATGATCGCCTTCTCAGCACCACCCGAAGCGGCACCGACGATCGTCGAGAGCGCGGTGGAGATGAAGAGCGCATTGCCCAGGCCCCAACCCGCGCGGAAGCCGATGATCTGATCTACGGAGCCGGAGAATCCTGCCAGTGCCGCGAATGCGACGATGAGGATGAGACCGATCAACAGGGTCTTCTTCGCACCGATGCGCGAGGAGAGGAAGCTCGTGAAGAACATCATGGCGCCGGTGATGAAGAGGTAGCTGGTGAACAGCAGCATCGACTGTGACGGTGAAGCGTTGAGGTCTTCGGAGATCGCGGGCAGAATCGGGTCAACCAGACCGATACCCATAAACGCGATGACCGCGGCGAACGCGACTGCCCATACTGCTCGTGGTTGACGCAGAATAGATGCTTCCGCGCCCTCCTCATCTTTCAACTGTGCTTCGTTACCTGGTGACACGCTCATTGCTGTTCCTGCGCACCCTTTCGTCGATATGTTGTGGTTCTCTGTCGTTGGTCTGATGTGACTCGCCGGCTCAATGTGATTGCCGCCGAGGTGGTTCATCGTCAGCCGTTCCGTTCGTCGTCAGGCTGAACCTCGTCGGCATCCACCGGATGCTGATCCTGCAGGTACTGCGAGACCAACCCCAGCGCCCGATGGACGCTGAGCCTGTCTTCGGGAGTCAGCGCCTCGAAGTAGGGTTCCATCCGCTCGGCCAGTATGTTGCGATTCTCGGCCAGCCTTGTGCGGCCGGCATCGGTCAGCGAGAACTGCGATGCCCTTCGATCGCTCGCACTGGCCTCGCGCACCACATATCCCGCCTCTTCCAAACGGGCCAGAATTTTCGTCGCAGCCGGCTGAGAGCACAGGTAGCCCTGTGCGAAATGTCCGACCCGAACAGGTTGGTACTGCTCGACCACGCCGAGGCCACGCAATGTGACCAGGTCACTTTCGTCACCGATCACTCGCCTCAGCGCCCTGGTCAGACGGGAGGAAACGACAACGAGGCCAGAGACGAGCTCTGCCGAATCAACATCATCCATAACTCTGGTATATACCTAGGTTATGTAATTTCGCAAGGGCTGTGTCACGCCACCGAAGCCTCGACAGTCCGCGTCACCCCTTGCAGCCCCGCCCTGGCGGGACTGCGGCAGGGCACCAGCGTTTCTCATGTGATGGACGTCATGGCCGCCTCGGCGAGGTGCGTGCTAATCTGTGGTCACATGTTCCGGGGACGGTGAAAATCCGTACCGGCGGTGATAGTCCGCGAGCCGGCTGCATTCGTGCAGATGGTTGACTTGGTGAAATTCCGAGACCGACAGTCAGAGTCTGGATGGGAGGAGCATGGCGACCGCAGTCGTTGAGTTTCGGTGCATCCCAATGCACTGGCGCACACGTTCGCACGCTCTGATAGTTGCACCCGCAATATCCTCCCTCCCGGCATCGGCTCGGGAGGTTTTTTCATGCAGGCAGAGTTCACCGAACTCGAAACGACCGCGATGTCCGCGGCTCTGCAGGCTGCGCGAAACGGTCACCGCGGCGCGAATCCGCTGGTGGGAGCCGCGATCCTGACGAGGGACTCGCAGATCGTCGTCGGCCATCATGCCGGCGCAGGCAGCCCCCACGCCGAGGTGGACGCCATCACCACGGCCATCGACCTCGGCGTCGACCTCACCGCCTCCACCCTGTTCGCGACCCTGGAGCCCTGCAATCACATCGGCCGGACCGGGCCGTGCACCCAGGCGATCATCGATGCCGGCATTCCCGAGGTCGTCTTCGCTCTGCCCGATTCCAACGGTGTTGCCGCCGGTGGTGGAGCCACCCTCGCCGAGGCAGGGGTCCGGGTCCGCTCGGGCCTGGGCCGTGACGAGTCCTCGGCTCTCAATGCCAGGTGGCGTCGTGCTGTCGATGCCGAGCGTCCGTTCGTCACCGCGAAGATCGCGCAGAGTCTCGACGGCATGGTTGCGGCGTCCGACGGGACCAGCCAATGGATCACCTCGGCGGCTTCGCGAGTGCATTCACATAAGTACCGGTCCCGCGTCGACGGGATCCTCGTCGGCACCGGAACGGTCCTCGCCGATGACCCCCGACTCAACGCCAGAGGCCCGGGTGGTGAACCGCTGGAATCCCAGCCGGTGCCCATCGTGCTCGGGCTGACCTCCCTGCCGCCGGAATCCTTCCTCGCACTCAATCCCGACACGGTTCACCTGCGCACACGAGATGTCACTGCAGCGCTGGGCGAACTGCATGCCCGCGGTCTGCGCCACATCCTCGTCGAGGGCGGGCCCAGCGTGCTCGGCGCTTTCTTCACCGCTGGCGCCGTTGACGAGGTCTTCTGCTATCAGGCTCCTCTGCTGGTGGGGGCGGGAAAATCCAGCCTGTCGGGTCTGGGCACATCGACATTGAGCGAGGCAGTCAACCTGGTTTCCGATGAAACTGCTGAACCCGCCATCACACAGCTGGGCCCCGACGTCCTGCTGCACTTCGTCACCGGCTCGGGCAGCGGTTCGAGTTCCGGCTCAAGTTCCGGCAACACCGACAACTACACCATCTGACTCATCTCCAACTGACTATCGACAATCCATTCGGAGGGCACATGTTCACCGGCATCATCGAGGAGCTCGGCACCGTCGCAGCCATCGACCACTTGGATGACTCTGCCGTCATCACCATCGACGCCAAGGGGCTCGTCGACGACCTCGGCCTCGGCGGCTCGCTGGCTGTCAACGGCGTGTGCCTGACCTCGGTCAGGGACGAATCATCCTCGCCGCAGGGCGCCTTCACCGCCGAGGTGCAAGGACCTTTCACCGCTGAGGTGATGGGCGAGACCCTGCGCCTGACCGGCCTCGGGGCTCTGCGCACCGGGGACCGGGTCAACCTGGAGCGTTGCACACCCGCCTCAGGGCGCTTCGATGGCCACGTGGTGCAGGGACATGTCGATGGGTGCGGTGAGCTGTTGAGCCGAGACGACTTCGCTGAGTGGTCGACCCTGCGCATCGGCATTCCGAACTCTCTGGCGCCCTACACCGCCGTCAAGGGTTCCATCGCCCTCAACGGCGTCTCCCTGACGCTGACCGCAGTCTCCGAACCTTCCGAGTCCAGCGCCTGGGTCGAGGTCGGGCTCATCCCGGCCACGCTGACCCACACCACGTTCGGCGACCTGTCGCCCGGCAATCCGGTCAACGTCGAGGTCGACGTGCTCGCGAAGTACACCGCCCGCCTGCTCTCGTTCCGCACAGAAACCGCCGCGGAAACGACCACAGTCTTCAACTCAACCGACAGCAGCACTCGACAAGGAGCCGACCATGACTGAGACCACCCCGAGCGCTGCTCGACTCGATCCGATCAGCGAGGCAATCGCCGCATTCGCCGCGGGCCAGCCCATCGTCGTCGTCGATGACGAGGACCGCGAGAACGAAGGCGACCTCATCATGGCCGCTGAGTTCGCCGAGGCTGCCACCATGGGATTCTTCGTTCGCTACACCTCGGGCGTCATCTGTGCTCCCATGGATGCTGAGCGTGCCGCCGCACTCGAACTGCCGCCCATGGTCTCTGCCAACGAAGACCCGAAGGGCACCGCCTACACGATCAGCTGCGACGCTGTCGGCGTGACCACCGGCATCAGCGCCGCCGAGCGTGCCCTGACCGGACGTCACCTTGCCGCAGCAGTCCCAGACCAGGCATCGATCACCCGCCCCGGGCACGTCTTCCCGCTCATCGCGAAGTCCGGTGGAGTCCGTGAACGCCCAGGACACACGGAAGCCGGAGTCGAATTCGCTCGGCTGGCCGGTGCCACTCCCGTGGCGATGATCGGCGAGGTAGTCCATGACGACGGTTCGATGATGCGCTTTGACTCCCTCCGCGAATTCGCCGATGCCCATCAGCTCGTCATGGTCTCGATCGAAGGACTCATCGACTACCTCAATGAGGCGGATCGCGAAGACTCTGTGAATGCCGAACGGCCGGATGCCGGATCAGCGGGTCTTAGCTCAACTCATGAGTCGGATACGAACCCGCGAGCGCTCGAAGCCTCGGCGGAGGTGCCGCTGCCGACCAAGCACGGGAGCTTCAGCGCCCGCGCATTCACGATCGACGGCCACGACCACCTCGGCGTGTTCTCCGGGATCGATTCTGCCGCCGTTGCCCATGAACCGGCGGGTCAGGAGCCTTCACTGCGCGGGCCCGCTCCCCTGGTTCGGGTGCATTCGGAGTGCCTGACCGGGGACGTCTTCGGATCGCACCGATGTGACTGCGGTGAGCAGCTGGATCTGGCGCTGCAGCGGATCTCCGATGAGGGTGGCGCCGTGATCTACATGACCGGCCACGAAGGCCGCGGCATCGGGCTGAGCAACAAGCTCCGCGCCTACGCCCTGCAGGATCGGGGGCTGGACACCGTTGATGCGAACCGTGAACTCGGCTTCCACGATGATGACCGCGACTACCGTGCCGCCGCGGAGATCCTGCGCTCGATCGGCCTGACTCGCATCCGCCTGCTGACGAACAACCCGGATAAGACTCGGGCGCTCGAGTCGCTGGGGATCACGATCGAGGCAGTCGTTCCGCTTGAGATTCCTGCGCGGCCGGAGAACTCGAACTACCTCAACACCAAGCGTGAACGCATGCACCACACCCTGACTTTGCCTTCAGTCGTCGGCAGCGCCACCGCCTCGGCGACCATCGCCGAGAAGCACCACTGCTGAGCAGTTCTGCTGCTGACCGGCACCACCGCTGATCAGACACTTCACTTACAGGCACTCCTCAACACTGACTATTGCGGCTATCACGGCCGCGACGAAAGGATCCACCCATGGCACATTCCGGAGCACCCGAGCTCACCGTCTCTGCGGCCGATACTCGAGTCGCCATCATCGCAGCATCCTGGCACACACAGATCATGGACGGCCTGGTCGACGGTGCCCAGCGGGCAGCCGCCGAGGCCGGCGCCCAAGCTACCCTGGTGCGGGTCCCAGGAAGCTTCGAGCTGCCCATCGCCGCAGCCCGACTGGCACCGCACTTCGACGCGGTCGTCGCCCTCGGCGTCGTCATCCGCGGCGGCACCCCGCACTTCGACTATGTCTGCCAAGCCGCCACCGATGGACTCAACCGCGTTGCCATCGACTCCCGCAAACCAGTCGGCTTCGGGGTGCTGACCTGCGACACCGAGCAGCAGGGAATCGACCGCGCCGGGCTCGAGGGCTCGCAGGAAGACAAAGGCCACGAGGCAATGACCGCCGCTCTGGTCACCGCGCAGGCTCTGGCTGAGTATCCGATCGCGTGAACTGTGAAGCGGCCAGTCGCCGCTGCGAACGTGAGCGTGGCTAGTCAGACGGCAGTGGGCACAACCGTGGCTCCCTACGCCAACGGTTGGTAAGTTCTTTGCGATCCTGAGCTCGGGATCGCAAAGAACTTACCAACCGTTTCAGCAAGAGTCCGCAGATAGGTCGGGTTTCCGTTTCGCCGGACCTGCGAAAGTCGACTCATGCGCTCTGCATTGTGGACGACCCCGAGCGTTGGGACAATGTGAGACTGAGATTTACGTGCTGGGGCCGCGGGCAACCACTGCGATCACAACAACTGCGATAACGGGAACACCGCTCAGGGTCAGCGGAAATCGCTGCTTGAGCCGAGTATGAATCTGTCCACAGCTGAACCTGACTTCGACGTAGTTCCCCTGGGGATGCCGGGTCGTTATCCCCAATGCTCCCGAGCCATTTGGAAAGTGTGCCTCTGGCCGCCCGATACTGATCAGCATGTCGTATTGGCACTCGAAACCGATGACGTTCAGGCAGATGCCGACTCCATTCACCCGCGCCGATTTAGCCGCTCGGAAGATCACTTCGTATGCGCTGCAGCATGATCCTCGCTATATCCAGTTGGTCCACGGTGTTTGGATCGACAGAACCGATGACACCGTGACTCCCACACCGGTTTGGGCAGGACCCAATTGGCAGAGGGTTGCGACGCTGCTGCGAGGATTTCGTCTGCGACGCCCCGACGTGGCTGGCACATTCTGGACTGCGGCTCGTCTCTATGGCTTGCCGGTGCCGAGCCGAATCCGGGACCAGGATCTACACGTCGCTGGGGACACGGCCTGCACCCGAGTCAATATGCGACAAGTCATTCTTCATCGACATCGTCAGCTCAAGCAGATCGACTTCTTCGACCTGCAATTGGTCACGGTTCCGCACCTTCTCGTCGAACTCGGCTCTCACCTCAGTCTGCTCGAACTCGTGCAATTCGGCGATGCAGCGGTGTCGAAGCGATTCGGTGGGCCGAAGACCACTGTCGAATCGCTTCAAACCGAACTCGCCACTCGCCGCCAGGTCCGCAACCGCCGAAGGATAGAGAAGGCGTTTTCGCTCATCCGCCTGACCGTTGACTCTCCTCGTGAGACCTGGCTGCGGCTGTGGCTCATCGACAACGGCTTTCCCGAACCTGTAGTTCACCCGCAAGTTCTCTGCCGGATCAAGAATGCGATCCTGCAACCCGATTTGGGATATCCAGAGTTCAAGCTGGCAATCGAATATGAGGGAGACCATCATCGATCGTCAGCGGGGCAATTCAACACTGACATCGAACGGCAACAACTGTTGGAAGCCGAGGGATGGGCCGTCCTCCGAGTCACGAAGAAGACAGATATAGCGACCTTTGGGAAGCTCCTCAACACCCACCTGAACAATCCTGCCTGAACCTGCAACTGCCGACAGTTGAATAGGCAAACGGTTGGTAAGTTCTTCTCGATCCGGAGCTCCGGGTCGAGAAGAACTTACCAACCGTTGATTAGCACAGGATTGAGCGGCAGGCCTCCAGCGTCCAGCGAAGCTCAGAAGAGTTGGCGGATGTTCGTTCGTGCCAGGTCGATGAGTTCGTCGCCCTTGCCGGAGAGCACCGTGCGGACGGCGTAGAGCGCGAAGCCCTTGGCCTGTTCGGCGGTGATCGTCGGAGGCATGGACAGTTCCTGACGTTCGGTGACGACGTCGAGTACCGCGGCACCGTCGTAGGCGAGGAACTCCTTGACGACCTTCGGCAGATCCTTCGACTTCTCGACGCGGAAGCCCTTGATGCCGACCGCCTCGGCGATGGTGGCGAAGTCGGGGTTCGACAGCTCCGTTCCGAAGGTGACGAAGCCGGCGGCCTTCATCTCCAGCTCCACGAAGTTCAGCGAGGAGTTGTTGTAGACAACGGTCTTGACCGGCAGCTTGTTCTGCGTCAGGGTGATGAGCTCGCCCAACAGCATGGCAAGGCCACCGTCACCGGCGAGCGCGATCGTCTGCCGATCCGGATGGGAGGCCTGGACGCCGACGCTTTGGGACAGGGCGTTGGCCATGGAGCCGTGGCTGAAGGACCCGATCAGTCGGCGTTTGCCGTTCATGGTCAGATACCTGGCGGCCCACACCACAGGTGATCCGACGTCGGGGACGAACACGGCATCGTCATCGGCCATCTCGTCGATGAGGCGAGTCAGGTACTGCGGGTGGATGGTCCGCTTCGACGGGGTTGCGAGTTCGTCGAGATCCTTGCGGGTCTTACCGTAATGCTTCGTCATCGACTTCAGGTGAGCGCTGCTGCGACTCGGTTTGATCAGCGGCAGGAGCTCGCCGACGGTGTCAGCCACGGTGCCCACCAGACCGATGTCGACACGGGTACGCCGGCCGATCTGGGACCCTCGGACGTCGGCCTGGATGACTGTCGCGTCATCGGGATAGAACTGCTGATAAGGCAGGTCGGTGCCCAACATGAGCAGAGTGTCGCAGTCCTTGAGCGCATGGTAGCCCGAGGAGAAGCCGAGCAGACCGGTCATCCCCACGTCATAGGGGTTGTCGTATTCGATGAACTCCTTGCCGCGCAGCGAGTGCACGATCGGTGCCTGCAGCTTGGCGGCGATGGCGATGAGTTCGTCATGGGCCCCCTCGGTGCCGGCACCGGCGAGGATCGTGACCTTCTTGCTCTTGTTCAGCGCCTTCGCGGCCGCTTCGAGCTGGGATTCGGCAGGGATCACACGGGGCGCATAGGACCGCACCACCTCGGCGGCGGCAGAGATATCGGTGAGTCCGACGTCACCGGGGATGACGAGGACCGCGACCCCGCGCTTCTCGATGGCCTCGCGCATGGCTATGCGCAGCAGGCGCGGCATCTGCTCCGCGGACGCCACGTGTTCGACGTAGACGCTGCATTCGCGGAACAGCTCGGTCGGGTGGGTCTCCTGGAAGTAGTTTGAGCCGATCTCATCGCTGGGGATGTGAGCGGCGATTGCGAGCACCGGCACGCGGGAGCGTTGGGCGTCGTAGAGTCCGTTGATGAGGTGGAGGTTTCCCGGTCCGCAGCTGCCTGCACAGACGGCGAGTTCCCCGGTCAGTGCGGCCTCACCGCTGGCGGCGAAGGATGCTGCCTCTTCGTGGCGGACGTGGACCCATTCGAGTTGCGGGTTGACGCGCAGCGCATCGGTGAAGCCGTTGAGCGAATCTCCGGGGATCCCGTAGACCCTCTTGACTCCGCTGGCCACGAGCGTATCGACAATGTTTCCGGCGACGGTGGGCATAGGATTCCTTCCGTTGGAACACGTGGAGCTCTCACAGCTCCTGGGTGGACCTCCGTCAGCATCCCAGTCAGAGTGCCGACACAGGCTGGTACCGCGGTTTCAGTCTATCCCCGAGGTCAGCGGTCTGTGGGTGTGAAGTCAGAGACAGCACCGACGGACCGGATCACACCTCAGACATCTCTTACGACAGAATCTCGCGAACCAGGCCACAGTAGTAGCGGACTCCGACAGGCAACACGGCATTGTTGAAGTCATAGTCGTGACTGTGCAGCGGCAACCCGCCCGTCGCCCCGTCGACACCGTTGCCGATCAAAGTGAAGTTCGCCGGAACGTGGCCTGCGTAGACACCGAAGTCCTCACTGGCCATGATCGGTGGAGTATTCGCGTCACAGAATTCAGCATCGACGACGCTGGCGGCTACTCGAATGGCCATGGCCGTCGCATCAGGATGGTTGACGGTCGTCGCAAACTCACGTGTGTAGACCACCTCGGCGTTCGCGCCGTGTGCACGCGCAGTGTGCTCGGCGATCTCCCGGATACGACGTTCAAGAAAGCTGCTGATTTCAGGTTCGAAGTTGCGTGTATCCCCGGTGATGCGAACGACAGTCGGGATCGCGTTGCGAGCGCCGTCGGTCGTGACATCCGTGCAGGAGACGACCGCGGAGGACACCGGGTCGATACTCCGAGCCACAATCGTCTGCAGGGCGATGACGATGTGAGCAGACACGACGAGCGGATCGATCACGCGCTGCGGGGCCGATGCGTGCCCGCCTCTGCCGGTGATGGTGATGACGAAGTTGTCCTCCCCCGCCATAATCGCTCCCGCACGCGTAGCCAGTTGGCCTGCCTGCAGACCTGGAATATTGTGCAGACCGAAGATTGCGTCCATCGGAAACCGGTCGAACAGACCATCGGCAATCATGGCCGCAGCACCTTCTCCCGGCTCCTCGGCAGGCTGGAATACGAAGTGGACGGTGCCGTCGAGATTTTCATCTTCTGCCAGTGCCGCCGCCGCTCCGAGCACCATCGTCATATGCCCATCGTGTCCGCATGCGTGCATGCTTCCTTCCTGACGGGATGCATACTCCAGCCCCGTTCGCTCTTGAATCGGCAGACCGTCCATATCGGATCTCAATCCGATCGAGCGTCGGGAGGTACCACGCGTCAAGGTGCCCACTACTCCGGTTCCGCCGATCCCGGTCGTGACATCGATGTTCAACGACCGCATTATGTCAGCGACGAATGACGCCGTGCGGTACTCGCCGAAGGCGGTCTCGGCCAGCTGATGCAAATGGTGACGCCAACGGATCAGGTCGGGGCCCTTCGGAGACAGTGCGTCGCCGATCACTGCTGTTTCTGCGGGCCGCTCGTCCGGGTTCGGTGCAGTCATCGCTGTATTCCCTCGCGGTTCGCGGTGCCTTCGGTGTTCCCATTTCCCTGGGGATTCGCAGCCTTACCCTCAGTGCTCAGCAGTACGACGACGGAGCCGGGGCCAAGACCTGAGAACGTGAACAATTCGTCATCGGCTATCAGCACACGCAGTGCAGCGAGATTGGCGGCGCCGCACGGACCCGAATCCACGCCTAAGTCGGTCAGATCGGCAACGGCGGCGAGCGCCTGACTGTCGGTGACGGTGATGGGTGCATCGATTCCGTCGCGCAGTGTGGGCCACGCGATTTCGGAGACTGTGCCGCAGTTCAGTCCGGTCATGATCGTATCGCCGGTGTCGACCGGCACCACCCGCCCTGCGCACAGGGCTGCCGTCACTGACATCGCCGTATCCGGCTCGACTGCGAACAGCGCGGGCGTGTGTTTGGAGGAACGATAGTGGTGGACGACCGCTTGAGCGAGCGATCCGACGCCTGCAGGCACGAAGACCGCGTCAAGGCGATCGACGCCGATATCGGCCAACTGTTCGTCGACTTCTTCGACCAAGGTGGTGTATCCGTCGACGATCCACTGCGGAATATCCTCGTACCCTTTCCACGAGGTGTCCTGAATGAGCAGACGACCCGGCCCGGATTGTTTGGCAGCCTCGGCGACGACCTGGTCATATGTCAGATTCAACTCGACCAATTCCGCGCCTTCAGCGACGATCGCGTCCTTCGCCGCCTCGGAGACACCCGGTGGGACATAGATCGTTGAGGTCAGCCCCAACAGATTGGCGACATGAGCGACAGCCCGACCGTGATTGCCGTCCGTCGCGGCGACCAGCGAAAGCCCTGCCTCCGCATCGAGCCGTTTCGCGAGTGCTTCAAGTCGAAGCACTTCGCCGGCTCCGAACCGCTCCGAGAGCGCGCACGCGATCGCGTACGAGGCTCCGAGGATCTTGAACGCTGGCAGGCCCAGTCGCTGAGATTCGTCCTTGACCAGCACCGACTTCACTCCGAGACGCGCCGCTTCCTCGGGCAGACTGATCAGCGGGGTCGGTGCGTATCCGGGCAGCGACCGGTGGAAATCTACCGGCGAGTTCGCCAATGGTTCGGCACGCCAAGCGCGAGCAGTCCTGTTGAGTGGGACTGGAGTCTTCGAGGTGGTCATACATCATCCGTTTCGTCGGTGAGTGGTTCGGTCAGTTCATCATGTGATTCGTCGGCCGATTCGTCTGACAGTCTCAGCAGCGTGTTGGCGAGGACGGTGATGCCGGCTGCACAGTCGTCGGGAGTTGAATACTCGCGCGGGTTGTGGCTGATCCCGTCGTGCTGTCCCCGCACGAAGACCATCGCTGTCGGAGCTATTGCCGCCATCTCCTGTGCATCATGGCCTGCGCCCGACATCAATGTCACGGGCTGATGCCCCAGATCAGCTGCGGCTTTGGCAATGACGTCTTGCACGCGGTGGTCAAAAGGAACGTGGCTCGTCTTGGCCATTCTCTTCGTCGCTACTTTCAGCCCCGAGCACGGCTGCAGTTCGGGAAGCGTGTCCAGAAATGCGGCGAAGTCCCTCTCTGCCGCGGCCATCTGTTCGTCGTCGGGATTGCGCAGGTCGACGGTCAGCTCCGCTCGGTCTGGAACCACACTGGGCAGGCCCGGAGAAGTCGCGATGTGACCGACGGTGGCCCGCAGTCGCCCGTAACTGCCCGAGTCGACCATCTCGCGAACCTTCACGACGATCTGTGCAGCCGCCAATCCTGCGTCGACCCTCAGCTCAGTCGGTGTTGTGCCTGCGTGTGCAGCGCGACCGTGGAGTATGACCTTCTGCCAAGAGATCGACTGCACCCCGGTCACAATGCCGATGGCAACGTCATCACGCAACAGCACTGGACCTTGCTCGATGTGGCACTCCACATAGGCGTGAGGTGGCTCCAACACGACCGGCTGTGTTCCCTTGAATCCGATGCGGTCGAGCTCGTCGCCGAATCGCAGCCCCTCGGCATCGACGAGGTCATATGCATAGTCGAGGGTGAGCCTGCCCGCTGCTACAGCGGAGCCGAGCATGTCGGTGCCGAAGCGCACCCCTTCTTCCTCAGTCCACGCAGCGATCACCAGCGGCCGTCGCGTCCTCATGCCCTGGTCATTGAGAGAACGCACGATTTCCAGCGCCCCCAACACACCAAGGCATCCGTCGAAGGCTCCAGCGGTGCCGACCGAGTCGATATGCGAGCCGGCCACCACCGGACGCAATGTCGGGTCAAGGCCTTCCCTGCGACCGAAGATCGTCCCCATCTCATCGATGCATACGTCGAGGCCGGCCGATTCCATCCACCCCACCAGCAGATTCCTGCCCTCGGCATCCGCATCGGTCAGGGATTGTCGATTCACGCCCACCAAACCGGTCTCTGAATCCTCATAGGAACCGACCTGCGCCAGCTCCATTAATGAGGACCACAGCCGGTCGCCGTTGATGTCGAGTAGATCCGGGACAGTTCTGTTCGGTGACACTGCGGTCATCGCCTCCTCCATAGATTGAGTGGTTCGTCGTCGCGACAACCCAATGGTCTGTTCTATGACAACAGTACGAACATGTGACTGACGAAGCGATAGCATGGGTTCGACTGATACCAGTGAAAAATATTGATGATTCGAAGAGATGAGTGAGAGCGGCAATGTATGACCTGCATCGGCTGCGACTGCTGCGTGAACTCTCACACCGCGGAACCCTTGCAGCAGTCGCTGATGCCCTCGGCTACAGCCCCTCTGCCATTTCGCACCAGCTCGGCATTCTCGAACGCGAAACCGGCACACGGCTGTTGGAACCCGCCGGTCGCCGCGTCCGCCTCTCCGCAGCAGCCAGACAACTGGTTGCCCACACCGAAACGATCTTGCGCGAGCTCGAACGTGCGGAGGCCGACATTGCCGCCAGCCGGACCTCGATCACCGGCACCGTCCACATCGCCACCTTCCAAACCGCTGCCCAGACCCTCGTCCTCGACGTCATACAGCAGCTTGCGCACGACCACCCCCGTCTGTCCGTGACCTTCGCTCATGTCGACGCGGAGGCGGCAATCCCGGCACTCATCGCACGCGACTACGACTTGGTCTTGTCTGAGCAGTATCCCGGCAGTCCTCCGCCACCGCACCCCGGCGTCAGCTCAGAGCCCCTTCTGACCGATCCGCTGCTCCTCGCTTTCCCGATCGACTGGTCGGCGCGCAGCCTTGCCGACTTAGCCGAGGCGGCGTGGGTCATGGAACATCCCGGCACCGCCGCTCGCGCATGGTCAATGGCCGCATGCCGTGCCGCCGGATACGAACCTCAGGTCCACTTCGAGACATCCGACCTCAACCTTCACTCAGAGATCGTTGAGCGTGGTCTCGCTGCTGCTTTTCTCCCTCAACTTACCTTTGACCCGTTACGCTCATTCCAGACAGTCTCAATCGATCAATCGCGAATCATCACCGCATCCACGCGGGCGGGCAGCGACAGGAACCCCGCGGTCAATGCGATTCGCAGCACCCTGAAGCAGGTTGCATCAGCAACACACTGATTTCCGTTGCGGTGCCCCGCACACCACCTCAGTGCCAGGAAGTGCGCAGCACCGATGACATGCGCATCGGGTTCGTTCCGCGATAGGCGGTGAGGATCCCGGCCCCTTCCGGGTTCCGTGTGTAGACTGTCTCGCCTCCGCCGACCCACCGGTCCCACGCTTGTGCATATGCCAGTGCCGATTCTCGTCGTGTGCCCAGAGTTGACGGCACCGCGTGCCAGACAGGATCGCTCTGCTGCATTGACGACCATCCACACCTCAGCCGCTCCGCCAGTACCCGGATTCCCTCCTGCGGGTGCGGCAATGCCCACCGGGGAACGAGATACCGCGGATCCGCGATCGGTGACACCGCCTCGTCGAGGGCGAGAGCAAAAGCCTCCGCGGACCGCGCATCCGCATCAAGGTGACAGCGCAGATCCCCGCGCGCGTCCACCCGGATACGCACCGCCTCGGACCCGACACTGCTGTGGCCCGTCTGCTGCAGTGCCTCAACAATGGCGCCAGCCAGTTGGCCAACTGTCGGCGGCTTCGCATAGAGACGAGTGCGTCGAGACCCGGCCACGGACAGAACAGCAGGCAGACTCAGCCAGACGACAAGACTGAGCACCGTGAGAACCGCCCCACCGGCACCTCCAAGCCCTACGCCCAGAAGAAGGAGAATCAGTCCTACCCCCAGCCAGGGGACGATGGTCGCAGTTCTGATCCCGAAGGGCAGGATGCGTCCCGGATCCCCGCCGAGGTGGCGCGGCATCGCTCCGATCTCGTCGTTGTCAGCGGTGTCAGTTTCGAACCGCGCCAACGCATCCGCACCACGCGGACCGGTGTCGGCAAGGATCCGCACCGAACGCAGTTCTTCATCCCTATAGTCACTGCCGACACTCCACCGTCGCGCGATCTCTGCACGGTCCTGCGACTGAGTGATCATCCGCGCATTGATCTCCTCTGTCAGGTCCACCGCTGGTGGCTCGTAGGGAGAGAAAGCGGAATCGATATGAGCCACTCCATCAACGATCTCGCCCTCGGAGTCGGTGCCGAAGAATCCGTCGTGTTTGCGCACCAAACGTCCCCAGTCCTGGTCACCGCGCGGATGATCGGGGCTGACGCAGACGACAGTCCAGTTGAGCGCCACCTTGCCCGGCTGCTTCGGATCTCGCCGCAGGGCTCGGCCACGCGTCTGCGTCACCGCTGTCGGTGTGGTTGCGGTACTCAGGTCGATGAGACCGGTGATGGCCGGCGCGTCCCATCCCTCGCCGAGGAGGGCACGAGTGCCTATGAGGACCTGCGATCTTCCCGTGGTGAAGAATTCAGTCACGTACGGGACCCAGGCCCGACTGCTCCACGGTCCTTCCATGCGGCTGACTCCTGCAACCGGTTCGCCGATTCGCAGGCGGGCGGCCAGAGACTCATCGGATTCTGCGATCCGGGCACACAGATCGCTGAGCACCTCAGGTGCCCCGGCCACAGTCTTGCCCGAAACCAGAAGTGGTCGAAGATCTGTGGTGCGGGCGTCGGAGACGAGTGTTTCGAGGACCAGCTGGGCCGAACCGGAATCCTCGTCAACCACTTCACGGACATCGGCGGAAAGGGTGGCTGTCACTGATTCGAAGTCGCAGAGCACCAACGTTCGCAGCTGCTGGCCGAGGGTGGCCGCCTCGGCACAGATGATCTCGCTCGCTGCCTGCGGCTTCGACGCCGAATAGGCGATGACACGGTCAACAGGTGACCGTCCTGCCCGAATGCCGGACCGAGTCCAGCGGTACCCGATGGCGGGCAGGGCACGACGGATCGCCTCGGCGAGTTCCATGTCTTCTGCAGCTTCGGAGGCGACCAGGTGGTGGCGCATCCAATCATCGATGAGCAGCGCCCAGTCGTGGGCATCGGGGTCACGACGATGCTGCTCAGCGACGCTGGCACCCGGAGGCAGTCTGAGCAGATCCGCGTGGTGGAGTCGCAGTGCAGCTGTGCACAGTTCCGGGTTCGAGCGGCTCATGGCCGCCCAGCTGACAACCGTGTCTCGGGTGCCCAAGAAGCGTTTGTCGACCCATTCGAGGAACGGCACAGTGCCCTGCGCAGGGTCGAGGATTCCGGTGATGAGTTCGGTGAAGCGGGTGGCCTGCGCGGACAGCCAGCTGTTCTCCTCGTTCGTCGGGGTCGTCACCCAGACGAGGTCTGCAAATGGGGCCAGGTCGCCTTCTCTGACGACTGCGGGGATCGAAGCGGAGTAGCGGATGTCGGAGAACATGCCGGTCACCAGCTCTGACTGTGCTGTCGTCATCGTTCCGGGAGGAGTAGCCGTGAGTCCAAGCACCCAGACCTCCGGAAGCAGGTCGAGGAGTTCGGTCAGCAGGCTGCCCCATACGTCGAGCAGGTGGTGGCATTCGTCGAGGATGAGCAGCAGAGGACCGACATCGCCGAGGCGGTCGACCAGTGCCCGTCCTCCCGGGGCGAGTTCGTCGAGGAGGTTCTTCGTGTTGCTGCGGTCATCGTCGAAGACGGCCAGTGACTGGTAGGTCAGTGCGGTGAAATGGGTTGGAAGTGCACGGTCAATTCCGGCGTGGTCGGAGTGGTCGACTCGGTCGAAGTGCTCGGCGTGGTCGGAGTGCTCGACTCGGTCGAAGTGCTCGGCGTGGTCGGAGTGGTCGACTCGGTCGGTCCGATCGGCGTAGGTGCGGAGCTCGTCCCAGGCGTTCGCCCACTGTGTCTGGATAGCAGTGTTGGGGCCGAAGACCACGACCTTCGAGACATGTCCGCCGTCGAGCAGGTTCTGCGCATGCTCGATGCCGACTCGGGTCTTCCCCGCACCCGGCGGCAGGACGACCCACGATCGGCGAGAGTCGGCGCCTGCGGATTCAAGGAGCGCTTCGAGTGCTTCGCGTTGGTGCCGACGCAACGGTGGTCGGTGGTCTTGCACTGGCTCTACCTCGCGCATCGACATGGCAACCAGTCTAAAACAGGCCCATAATCGACGACGTCGAGCACCGCCCAGCTCACGTCCGCGCAGACAGCACGGTCGCCCCGGTCAGCAGTGCGGCCATCACGATCGCCATCATCGGAAAGCCTCCGACGAAACCTGCCAGTGCGGGACCGGCAACGGGAGCCAGCGCCGTGCCGACGGTGATGGGTGCGACGAAGACTCCGTTGATCGCTCCGAAGTTGGCGGTCCCCCACCGGTCGGCGACTGCCGTGGCCTGCAGCAGCGTGATGCATCCGCGCACTCCGCCGGTGATCATGCCGATGCCGATGAGCAGCCAGATTGGGCCCGGGACGAAGGCCAGGAGCCATAGGCCGATCGCCCCGCACGCGAACAGCAATATGGTTCTGGCCCTTGAAGTGGTGTGGCGTTCGAGTGCGGGGTAGAGGAATCGACCGGCGACCTGACCGAAGCCGACGATCCCGAGTGCGATGGCTGCGAGCCCGTATGCGGCGCCGCGTTCGATGAGGAGCGGGATGATGTTGATCGTCACGGCGAAGAGGGTGAAGGTCGACAGTGCCACTGCGATCTGCAGGATGATGAAGCGACTGGATCGTGTGACCGTGCGGATCTCTGTCCGTGATGGTGTCCGCGACTCCTGCGCCGCCTCGTCGGTCCATTTCCGGTTGAGGAAGAACAGGTGCATCGGCAGTGCGGTAAGCGCCAAGATACCGGCGAGGATGACGTAGGTGGTGCGCCATCCGCAGGCGTCGATGAGCCAGGCGATGATCGGGGCGAACACGGTTGAGGCGAGCCCGCCGACGAGAGTGATCGTCGTCAGCGGCTTGACCCGGTCCGCTCCGTACCAGCGGGTCACGACGGCGAAGGCCGGCGGATAGAGCGTTGCCGCCTGCGCGAATCCCGCAAGCACCCAGGCTGCGAAGAAGACGATGAGGTTGGGCGCCGCCGCCACGAGCAGCAGTGCGACGATGCCGATGACCGTGCCGAGGCTCATAAGTGTGCGTGGCCCGCGGGAATCCAGCATTCTGCCGACGCGGACACCGGCGAGCGCGGAGACGATGAGCCCCACGGTCAGTGCGGCGGTCACGGTCGTCTGACTCCATCCCGTGTCCGCAGAGATGCGCGTCACCGCCACCGGCAGCGAGTAGTAGAGCAGACCCCAGCTGCACAGCTCGGCGATGCACAGCGCTGCCAGTCCCCCGCGAGGCCGGTCGGTCACTCAGGCTCCCCCGGATTCGGTGCAGACTCCGCCGCCGAGGTGGTCAACCGTTCCAGCGCTGCCCTCCAGGGGATCCGCTCCTGTTCGAGGCGCACATCGCCCTCGGCACGCAGACGAGTCAGCGCCCGTGTCTCGGTCCCAGTCAGTTCCGGAAAAGCTCCGGTGTGTGGTTTCGGTTCCTGCACCCACAGGTCCTTGTGATCGGTGAGTGTGGCCTCGTCCATGAGCGTCGATTCCACGTGCGGCAAGTGTTTGCGCAGCCGAGAGAGGATCGCGAATCCGTGCGAGTCGAGGTCACCCCAGTAGATGACACACGTCCCGTGCACCCAGGACAGGCGGGCGACGTTGTCCACGGCATATCCCGAGCCGTGCACAGCCACCGCGCTGGTCCAGGTCGGCATGGCGAGCACGGATTCGAGGTTCTCGAACACGAAGACGAGCCGCGGCGAAATTGCCAGATCGCTGATCTGAGTCACCGGCGCAGCGATGTCGCTCAGTCCTGAGGGTGCGAGTTTCGGGTCGAGGATGCGCATTCGAATTCTCGGTTCTGCGTCGAGGACGTCGACCGCCTCGGGATGGCCTATTGCCTCCAGCAGGCTTGTGACCAGGGCGCGGTGTGTTTCAAACCATTTCGAGTCGACACCGCGGATCGGCAGTTGCCTGGGCCGCAGGGTACCCACCGGGTGATCGCGCAACCATGCGACGACATCGAGAAGCGTGTCGAATTCTGCCTGTCCGAGCCCGAGGATCCGTTTCGCATGAGCTTTGATCGCCGAGGCCAGCTGGTCGATGCGCGCCGAAGTGGCCGGGTGCTGATTATCGAACAGTGACCGGATCGTCGCGGCCCGGTCCCGCAGCCGACGCCACTGCTCGGCTTCGTCTCCACCGACGAAGTTCGCCACAGTCTCTGGAGCACCAAGTCGCAGGCGCAGTGGGATCTGTTGGCGCCCGACTCGCGCCCAAGAACGTTCGGCCCAGTCGATGACCGGACTGCTCGAGTTGTCCAGTTTTTCGCCACTGCCATCGGGCGCGGCAACCTTTCGCCAGCTCGCTGCCCATTCCATTGCGGCCTGCTGATCGTCGAGCACCTGCTTCTCTGTGGGCGGGTGCAGCGCGATCTCGACGACCGCTGAGGTGGGGGTGCTGGTATCAGAGCCGTCGTCTGAACTCACGCTGATCGAGTCGGACTGGGTGGCCCAGGTCGACATCGATGAGCGCAGGCGGATACGCGACTTCGCCCGCGCCTCGGCGACGGAGAGCATCGTCATCGACGCCTCACCCGATCAGCTCTCATGGTCGGTCTCAACTGTGCCTGCGGTTTCGCCGGCGGCCACTTCGTCAGCACCGACAGGTCCCTCGTCCGCAGCGGTATCACCGCTCTCCTCGCCGGCATCACCGCCCTGCTCAGCCCAGACCATGGTCGAAGCCAGGGTCTTCTGGCGGCTCGGGTTCTCGATCGAGGTCGCCGCGCCGACGTAGGGTTCGATGGTCTGCAGGAGTTTCTGCGGGGTGGCCAGGACCATGTGGAAACCGAACTCGATGAAGATGTCGAGCGCCATGCGTGTGTATCTCGTGTCGGCCTTGTCGAAGGCCTCATCGAGGATGATCGTGCCGTACTTCGAGATCGCCTCGTCGGGATCGGCCAACTGGTAGCGCAGGGCCGCTGCGAGGCAGAAGATCACGAGCTTCTGCTGCTGACCGCCGGACATCGCCGCACCGGAATCGTAGGTGGCGTGAGCACGACCGTGGTCGTCGATCTCCTCGGCCAGGAAGGACACGTGCAGTCGAGTGTCGAGGCATTGGTTCTTCCACATCTTGTCCACGTGCTCGCTTGAGGAGAACCGGCGCATCACCTCGGCGAGGGTGTCGTACTTATCCTCCGCGGTCTCCATATCTTCTTCGCCCCAGGTGCCGCCGGCGACCTTGCGGAGGTCGGAGATGAAGGCGTTGACGGTCTCACTGCGACGGGTCTTGACCTTCAGCCGCAGATAGCGGCCCTCGTCGAACTGGGAGCGCAGCAGGGAGGAGTTGATCGGTGCGACCCGGTCCTCGATCTCACGTGGGGCGGCATGGATCTCGTTGAGGAGTTCGCCGATGAGATCGCGGGAGCGCTGCCGCAGCAGATCTCGGAATCTGTTCTCATGGTCGGGCAGACCGTGGGCCAGGATTTCATCGAGCATCGCCAAGTAGTCGTGCCGATCGGCGATATCGGCGGTGAGGTCGGAGGCGACGGAGGACCACGCGGCCTTGAACTCGGCGGCCAGCCGGGTCACTGCCTGGCCTGCCTCGCTCGCCACGGCCTGTGCCTTGTCCTTCTCCGACTGCAGAGCTTGGGAGACCTGCTGGCCGATCTCGGGCAGAGATTCGCGTTTGATGCTGCGCTGGATACGCGTGAACCGGGCCTCGAGCTGTTCGGCGATCGTCGGATCCACCTCGGGGATGCGTCCGGCGTTGACGTCGTCCTCGAGTCGGCTGAGGCCAGCCCGCAGACCGGTGATCTCTTCATTCGCCCGACGCAGCGCGTAGTCGCAGTCTCGGGTCGCGGTCTCGGCCGTCTCCTTCGCCGCACGGGCTTCGCGTTCGGCGCCGATCGCCTGCTGCAGGTCGCCGTCTGCGTCCTCGAGTTCGCGCAGTGCCTTCTCCAGGGCCGCGATCGCCTCCTTGGCTCCGGCCAAATCCACATCGCGCCAGGACTGTTCACGGATTCCTGCGAGGATGCCCTTCCGGCGGTGTGCCTGCGCGGTCTCTGCGTTTGCCGCGTCGACGATGGCTTGGGCCTCAGACAGTTCCGCCTGGGCTTCCTTCAGCGCGGCGACGAGGGCTTCGAGTTTGCTCTCCCGGTCACCGAGCACCCACTGGCTGCGATCGTCGATGCGACGCCGATCATCTTTCTCATACCTTGTTCGGGAGGTCTTGACCTGTCCCTTGAGGGTCACGGCCCGGGGGTGGTCGTCGAGTTCGTCCGGACTGTCGACGCAGGCGAAGTCGAAGCGTTCGGACAGGGTGGAATGCACCCACTCTCCGAACCCGGTTTCGGCGACAGTGACCTTGTTGACCAGGGACTTCACACTGTTGACGGGTCTGGGCTTCGGAGCTTGGGCGGGGATCTCTTCGAAGACGAGTCGTCCCTTGATCCGGTGGGAGTCGACCCAGGAGCGAACAGCGCCGAGGTTCTCGCTGCGCACGAGGACCGTGAGAGCCAGCGGACGCAGCACGCGTTCGATCGCCCCGGTCCAGGCTGCGTGGTCGGGGTCGACTTCGATGAGTTCGGCGGCGAAGGGCAGCGCCTTCTCACTCAGTCCAGTGCCTTCGGCCAGTTCCTGTCGGATCTGGAGCAGGTTACCCGGCACGGTCGAGCCGGACCGACGCAGTGAGTCGATCTCGGCTTCGAGGTCCCTGACTCGTGCTCGGGCCTTCGAGAAGCGGTCATGGTCGGCATGGCTGGGGCCCGCGGCTTGAGTCTCGTCATCGAGGGTGGTGGCGATCTGGGCCTGGAGTTCGGCGAATTCCGCCGCCGAGGTGGGCACCTGATCGATGTCTGCCTGCTTCAGCTGTCGCTCCAGACTGGCCCACCTATCGGCGATTGCCCTGCGTTCGGTCTCGGCCGTGTCGATGCGCTGCTGCAGGTGCTCGGCCTCCGAACCGCCGAGGTCGAGGGTGGCTCGACGGGCGAGGTCGTATTCGTCGACGGCAGCGTCGTAGTCCTTCTTGGCCCGGTCGGCGGCGACTTCGATTTCGACGAGTTCCCGGCGCTGGGCTGAGAGGTCGGAGCGCATGAGGTCGAGTTCGCGTCGTTTCTGGAACGGCAGCAGGGCGTCGTTGAGGGCGATCGACTTCGCCGCGGTCTCGTGGGCGGTGTCGTAACGGTTCGAGGCCTCGCGCAGCTGCAGGAGGTGGTCGCGTTGGCGGCGGAGTTCGACGACGTGGTCGTGGGCGTCCTTGAGGTCGCCGAACTGGTTGACCGCGGTCTCTGCCAGGTCGAAGGTGACCGGGGGTTCGAGCATGTGGTCGCGAAAGAGGCGGTCGAGGCTGTCGAGGCTCTTGGCCGACTGGGTTTTGTGCAGCAGCTGCAGCGCCGCTTCACTGGCCATGCCGAAGACCTTGCGCATCCGGGCGTAGAACCTGGCATGGGACCCGTTCGAGGTGATGAGTGCTTCGGGATGCTCGGTCTTGAGCTTCCTCGTCTCGAGACCGGTGCGGGCGTACTGCTGAAGATCGGCGAGGTCGAGGCCGGCCCGTTCGAGGATGCAGACGTCGGACAGGTCGGTCATCTTCGTGCCCGAGCCCTTGATGAAGAAGAGCCTGGCCAACGAGAGGGGGCGGTCGGTGCCGTTGTCGTAGCGGAGGATGATGCCGCTCCACGTGGCCCGCGGACGCAGGTATTTGCTGACGACACGGTCCTCATCGGAATCCGCTGTGCGAGTCCACGCGCCGCGGACATAGCTGACGAGGCTGCGCTGATCGACCCGGCTGCCGGCAGTCTGGGCGGCGACGTTGAAGCGCAGCCACTTGTCTGGAGTGAGCACGGCGGCGATGCCGTCGAGCAGCGAGGACTTGCCCGAGCCTGAGGGCCCGGTGATGAGGTGGCCCTTGTGGGAGACCGGAATGCGGTGGATGTCGGCGTCGAAGGTGCCCCAGTTCGCGATCTGGATCTCCGACAGCCGCCACTGACTGCCGACATCGGGACGGTCTGCCCCACGAGCACGGGCCTGGTCCGCGATGAGTGCGGCATCAAGCGGGAAGAGGGCCTCGGTCATGCTTCGTCCCCCTCGGTGTCGTCGTCGCGATCTTCTGGATCGGTGTCATCGGAACTGAGCCCCGCCTCGGCGATGGAGCCCTTGGCCTCGCCCGAGGCGATGCGTTCGTAGACGTCGATGAGCTCACGCACTTGGTCCTCGTCGATGAGGAACTTCACCATCGGTGAGATTTCGAAGCGCTCTTCACCTGCCTTGTGGAGGACACGCAGACGGTTGCTCATCCGACTCCATGCACCGTTGAGATTGCGCTGGAATGTCGATTCGTCGCCTGTGCGGTAGATCGCGAGGCGTTCGTAGACCTCCTCGCGATCTACGATCACACGCTGCTCGCCGGGGGCAGCCAGCAGCAGCTGCCGTAGGACGAGAAGCATGGCGGTATCGAGGAAGGTCAGCCGTTCGCTGCGGACAGCCGCGGGTACGTCGATCTCCTCGGTGACGACCTTGCGGGTGAACGCGAATTCGTCGATCTTGTCGATGACGAGGTCTAAGAACAGGTCGTGTAGCCGTGAACGCACAATGGATTCGTCGGCGACCAGCGCCGACCACAGCTGCGGGCTCTGTGCACCGGAGACATAGGGACCCTTGAGCAGTTCGAGCAGAACCCGGCGAGTGCGCTCGCCCAAGGTCCCGGTGTCTTGGAACCACAGCCCACTCGGATTGTGCGCGGACTCGTCAGCCTCGGTAGGTGTAACTGCGGAATCGTTCATAGTGAGATGCCTTCGGTGAAGTAATGGCGGCGGATCGTGGCGCTGCGCACAATTCCGTCGACCCCGGCCCATTCGAGTCGATCCCGGGCCTCGGAATCGACATGTCCGTAGGTGCTGGCCAGGGACAGGAGACCGACGACGCTCGCCAGGCCCTGTGAGGCTGGGAACTGGTCGAGCACCTCGGCGACGGAGATCTGCTGGGTACCGTGAATGGCCTGATTGACGTTGTCGGAGAGTTCGGAGAAGTCGATCTCCGATTCCCGGGCGACGGCGATGAGCTCGGCGAAGTCGACCTCAGTCTCGGTCGCCTCGCCCAGTTCGGCACCGGCATCGAACTCGGTGGGATCGTGGAGGACGACCTCCCCGACGCTGCCCAATGCAACGCTCGAGAGCTCGAGATCCACGCCGATGTTGTCGTAGGGTCTGCGGACTTGAGAGACCGGGGCCGCCGCGGCCAGGGCATCCTGGATCAGGGTGCGCATGACGCGGTCGCGTTGGAATTCGTGGGAGTGGACGTAACGGCGCAGACCGCGGGCGAATTCGGACAGGATGTCGGAGACTTCGCGCGAGCCGTCCTTCATCTGCCGCATCAGGGTGCGAAGTGAGCGGCGAGTCTCGGCCGTCAGCGTGGCAGAGAAGTCACGGTCGAGGATCGCTGCGATGTCCTCGTCGAAGGCCGAGGCCTGCTCGGGGTCGCGGACGAGTTGGGAGAAGGCGGAGAACGTTCTGCCTTCGTCGGAGGATTCGATGAGGTCGACTCCGCGGAAGACTTCGTTCAGTACCTGGGACTGGGAGTCCTCGGCGGCGAGGATCGAGATCCGCAGTTCCTGGTTGAGTTCTTCGAAGCGGGCGCGAACGCGAGCGAAATCGGCGGGCAGGCCCTGCGCCTGTTGGAGGATGTCGCTGACTCGTTCATTCGCCCGGCGCCGGTCGAGGACGATCGAACGGGGGTCACCGCGGCGGACGCGGGCGATCTCAGCATCGATACGGTCGCGTTCTGCTCGCAGGGATTCCAGTCGGCGGGAGCTGTCCGGGTCGGTGTCGATGGCCAGCTGCCGCACCGATTGGGCGAGACTGACCAGTCGTGATTCGGTCGCGGTCTGCGGCGGGGTGCGCAGCTGTTCGAGCATGCGGATGGCATCGAATCCCGCCGCGGAGAGTTCGTAGGTCTCGCCCCTCGCCGAGGTGGCCGGACGGCGGACAAGAATCTCCGCCCGACGCCAGTCGTCACAGTAGGCCTTCGCTGTCCGCGTGGACAGGTCGAAGTGGTCGCGCAGCTCCTCGAGATCCGAGTCGATGGACTCGTGCAGGTCTTCGGTGGAGATTCGGGTGCCCGGCTTGCCCAGGTGAGTGCCCAGTGTCGCTGCCATGACCGGGAGATGGTCAGCCCGCAGCATGCGCAGAGTGGCATTCGTATCAAGCAGTCGCCGGTAGGCGAGTGCGGAGCTGAGGGCGGACATGTCCCCTATTGTCTGCGCCGGTGGGGCCTGTTGCCAATTTCGGGTGCGCGGGCCATCTCGCATGTCTCTCGCACGGCGCACGGCGCACGGCTCATCTTCGGGCGGCACACAGGTCGCTTTCGGGCGGCTTGCAGACAGCCGATCATTGGTCCAATATTCATGCTTTGTTCAGCTCGTGACACTCGCCACTGGATTCGCCATTCCGATATCGAATCGTTATATCGTGTGCCGATGACTCGGATACGACGATGGCCCTACACCTTTGCCACGATGCTCTCCATAGCTGTCGCATTGGTCGCCCTTGCTTCTTCGATCTACCTCGGGCGGCCACTCAGGGACCCGGACGGCTTCCTCGGACCCGCCTATATCCGGATGCCGTTGCTGGCTCTGCTGTTCTTCGGCGTGGGCATCGTCGTGGACGCCGTGCGAATGAGCGGCTGGAAGCATCTGTCCAACGGAATGCGCGAAGTCGTGAGAAACGAATGGAGCCTCCGTCGGGTCCTGTGCATCACCGCGGGCATGATGAGTTTCTACATCTGCTACCTCAGCTACCGAAACCTCAAGAGTGACCTTCCTACCTATCGCGAAGGAGTCCTCTACGATCACGAGCTTTCGCATACCGACCTGTGGTTCAGCGGCGGAATCAACCCCGCTGTGTTCCTGCACGATCTGTTCGGTACCGGGTTCATGGCAGAAGTGCTCTCCGTCGTCTATCTCGCCTATCTTCCGCTCATCCCCATCAGCCTCGGCGCTGTGCTCATCCTCAGTCGCAACCTCGCCATCGGTGCCTGGTATGCCACGACGCTGTGTCTCAACTGGGTGCTGGGCACAGTCAGCTACTACATCCTGCCCGCTCTTGGGCCTGCATTTGCCCGACCCGAGCTCTACCGCGGCCTGGCCGACACCGGAGTCACCGAGCTGCAGCAGTCACTCATCGAAACTCGGCTTGACGTCCTTGTCGACCCCGTGGGCAGTGGGCAGATCCAGGGTGTGGCCGCTTTCGCCTCCCTGCACGTCTCTGTGACATTCGCCGCGGCCCTGTTCATGATGCGAACTAACCAGAAGCCGCTGTGGCAGACAGTGACGTGGATATTCTTCGGGGCCACCGTGATCGCCACGCTCTATTTCGGTTGGCACTACATCCTCGATGACATCGCCGGCATGGTGATCGGCTGGGCTTCCGTGACTCTGGGTGCCTGGGTCACCGGGAACCGACGAAAGCGAGCTCAGCAGAGCAAAGAAGCCGATGCGATTGCCGCCGAGCAGCGTGAGGAAACAGCACTCGTCGAGGCCTCCTGACGGGTGGAGCGTGTCCTCCTGACGGGTGGAGCGTGTCCTGAGGGGTAGAGCGTCTACCGACTCATTCTTCATCCCTCCCGCCGAAGGTCTTCGGGTCGACGGGTCGGTCCTTCTTCGGCAGCTTCGCGACGACGAGGCAGTAGGACTCGAGCACGAGATCATGCAGAAGCTCGGCATCAAGGACGTTCCCTGATCCGTCACGACTGCCTTCGGCGCCTTCGTCTTCGTTCTCAGCACCTTCGCCTTCGGTCCCGCCTTCGATCCCGTCTTCGGCCGTGCCGGCTCCCGCCACGGTGATCCAGTGCTTCTTGCTCATGTGATATCCGGGAGTGATCTCCTCATAGGCATCACAGAGCACCTCCCCGTCCAGCGGATCGATCTTGAGGTTGAGGCTGGGCACACCGCGCAGATCGAAGGCCATCAGGAACATCTTCCCGCGCACCTTGTACACGTTGTACTCGGGCCCGAAGGGATGCTCGATCTCCACAGACGGGTACTGGATAGCCTGGTCATGAGCGAAGGTGAGCACGGAGTCAGGATCCATGTTCGGAGACTAGCAAAGGGCCATGACACAGAACGTCGGCATCAGGGCCTGGGCACCGAAACACCCCGATAGACTCGTGCCCATGTCAGAGAACGCGCCTCATCTCCTCGTCGCCGCCCTCGGCGGCACTATCGCCTCGACCTCGAACCAGTCCGGGGGTGTCGCCCCGGCCCTGAGCGGAGCCGAGATCGCTGCGGCCGCCGGCCTCGACCAGGTCTGGCCGGATCTGCAGGCCGACTTCACCCAGGTATCGCAGGTCTCGAGCGCCAACGTCACCCTCGACATGCTCTTCGACGTCCGCGAGCTCGCGCGCACCACCGAGGCCGACGGCATCGTCCTCACACAGGGAACCGACACTCTCGAAGAGAGCGCCTTTGTCCTCTGGCTGCTCAACGACTCGGCCACTCACATCGCTGCCACCGGAGCCATGCGCAATCCGACGCTGCCCGGCGCCGACGGCCCCGCGAACGTACGCGCCGCCGCTCTGACCGCACTCTCTCCTCTGAGCAGTGGACTGCCCTCAAGCCTGGTCTTCAACGACGAGATCCATGATCCGCGTTTCGTCCGCAAGTCCCACGTGACCTCGACTGCGGCGTTTTCCTCCGGCCCGGTCCTCGGCGCGATCGGCTGGATCAGCGAAGACACTGTTCGTCTCCCCCACGCACCCGCGGCTGCGGATGCGTCCCCATTCGCGGGCCTGCCCCGCCCGGAGGCGCTGTCCAAAGTCGCCCTCGCCGAGGTGGGGATGGGCGAACCCGAGGAGACACTGACCCAGCTCATCGAGTCCGGTTTCGCCGGTGCCGTCATCTCCGGGGTCGGGGGCGGGCACGTCCCCGAGCATCTGCTGCCAGCGGTGGCCCGCCTCGGCGAGGCGATGCCCATCGTCCTAGCATCACGGCCAAGCTCGGGCGCGAGCCTGAGGAACACCTACGGCTATCCGGGCGGTGAGATCGGGCTGCTCGAGTCCGGGCTCATCCCCGCCGGAATCGTCGATGCCCGCAAGGCCCGCATCGTCCTGACCTTGGCCCTGAGCTTCGGCCTCGACCCCGCCGAGGTGTTCACGACGTTCGCATGAGCGTTGCCTTCATTGATCGGCGACAGCTTCAACGCTGATACACGAAACAGTCGGTAAGTTCTGGTTGAAAATCGCGCGATTTTCGACCAGAACTTACCGACTGTTGGAGCAACCTACAGCGCCGCTGGGTTGCCTCAGGTCTCGGCGCCGACAACCCTCGTCGACTGGCGGATGACGAGCTCGGGAGTGAACTTCTCATCCCGGTGAGTCTGCTCGCCCGAGGCGTTCTCCGCCAGCAGCGATTCAACAGCAGTACGCCCGAGCAGGTCCGCTGGCTGCCGAATCGAGGTCAACGGCACAATCGTCGAAAATGCGTAGTCGATGTCGTCATAGCCGATGAGCGCCAGGTCCTCAGGGATGCGCAATGCGGAGAACATGATGACTGCCTGCATGAAACCCACCGCCAGCAGGTCGTTGGCACAGAAGACAGCACCGGGGCGCTTGTCTTCGGGCAGCGAAACAATGCGCTCTCCGATCGAGCGACCTGCAAGGATCGTCAGCTCAGCGGTTTCGAACACCGCAAGGTCGAGACCGGACTCTGCGGCACGCTCTCGTGCTCCCGCGGCACGGTCGCTGACCTGCGGAAGTGAGAATGGCCCTCCGACAAAGGCCGGGTTCGTGCACCCGCCTGCGATGAGATGGTCGAGCGCCATTCGTCCACCTGCGACATTGTCGACGGTCACCGAGGATAGCGAGTAGTCACCGGCCTCGCGGTCGACGAGCATCACCGGGGTTCCCCGAGCTGCGATTCCCTCCAATTTGCTCAGGTCGGCGCCGGAAGGTGTCACGAGCAGACCGTTGACCCTCTGCTCGGCAAACAGGTCGAGGTACTTCGACTCTCTGGCCTCCTCCGTTCCCGAATCACCGATGAGGAGCGACAGTCCTGCTTCGTCGCAGGCCTCTCTGGCACCGTGGGCGACCGAAGCGAAGAACGGGTTCGAGGTGTCTAGGACGACAAGACCGAGGCTGCTGCTCCTGCCTGAACGCAGCTGTCTGGCGGCGGCGTTTCGGACGAAGCCGAGTGCTTCGATCGACCGGCTGACCTTGGCGATCGTGTCTTCGGAGACCTTCTGGGACCGATTGACGACATGTGAGACCGTGCCCACGGAGACACCCGCATGGGCGGCAACCTCTCGCATACTCACCTTGGCCAAGTGGCCCTCCCTTACATGTCATCTCACACCCGCTCTTGTCTGAGCGCTTCTGCGTGAGCGGGTCCGTCCTATTCTGCCCGACTTCCGAACACTATCTTGATGTGATCCAAGTGACATGATACTGTCACCAACAGCCTTATTGAAACGTTTCAATTCGTTTCAGATCCTCGGGCAGTCCCGGCGGATCGACATCCACATCACCACACATCGCCACTGACAATTCGGAGAGACACATGAGGGACACAAAGACGTCGTCCAAATGGAAAGCCACCATCGCGGTGGCCATGTCCAACTACATCGAAGCCGGATCCATCATCGCAATCGCCACAAGCATGAGCCTGTCTGTGGCAGACGGAGTTCGGGCTCGACAGCCTGGCAGTGGGCCTGCTCAGCGCCCTGAGCGCCAACGCCTTCGGCGCAGCGATCGGTGCCGCCATCGGCGGTCCGCTGTGCGACCGCTACGGCCGCAAGTTCATCTACACCTACGACTTGCTCCTCTACATGTTCGGCACCCTGTTCGCGGTCTTCGCCATGAACTTCACGATGCTGCTCATCGGATTCGTCCTCACCGGCATCGCAGTCGGTGCGGGAGTCACCGCAGCCTGGACCTATATCGCCGAGGAGGCACCGGACGGTCGACGTGCCGGTCACGTCGGTGTCGCCCAGCTTGCCTGGTCGATCGGACCGATGATCGGGTTCCTGCTTGCCGCACTTCTCGAGCCCATGGGACTGCTGGGTTCGCGCATCATTTTCGCCCACCTCTTCGTCATCGCCTTCATCACTTGGTGGGTCCGTCGCGGACTAGCCGAGTCACGACGCTGGAAGGCCAAGAACGCCAATCCCAACATGGTCGGGACCTATCGCGGCATCTTCGAACTCTTCACGAACAAGAAGAACCTCATCGCGTTGCTCTTCCTCATCGGCGTCTACGGATTGTGGAACACCGTTGCCGGACAGGCTGGCATCTTCCAACCGCGCATCTATGAGGCGACCGGCCTCACCGATGCCCGTTCGCAATACCTGCTCCAGGTCCTGGTCTGGGGCCTGACCAGCGCTTCCACCTTCTTCGGCTTCATGCGCTACGGCGACAAGGTCTCCCGCCGCTGGCTCTACGGCATCGGCGCGGGACTCGGAATCATCGCCTGGGCGGTCCTCATCTACGGACCCGCGGGCTGGTTCTCACTCCTCGTCTTCGCCATCGGCTGGGGCATCTCCTCCGGACTTGGTGCACAGGCCTTCTACGGGCTGTGGGCGGCAGAGCTCTTCGCCACCCGCTACCGCGCCTCGGCGCAGGGATTCATGTTCATGATCGTTCGCGTGATGGTCGGCATCCTCTCCCTGTGGTTTCCGCTCATGCTCGACAAGACGGGACTTCACGGCGTCGGCTTCCTCATCCTCGGACTCCTCGTCGCCGCTCTACTCATCGGTGTCATCTGGACACCCAAAACCCAGGACAAGACTCTCGAAGAGATCGAGATCGAGCGCTATGGACGACTTCTCGATGCTGATGTCGACGACGAGGTTGCCGCCGGCAATGTCGCGGCCGACGCAGAAGCATCCGTGCTCAGGAAGGACTGAAATCGATGGAACGCGTCTGCTTCCGCATGCAGGTCGATCCAGCCCACCTCGGCGAATACATCGACCGTCACCGCGCGGTCTGGCCGGACATGCTCGCAGCGCTGAAGGAGACGGGGTGGAGCAACTACTCGCTCTTCGCCGACCCCAGCGGAATGATCATCGGCTACCTCGAAACCGAGGACTATGAGGCGGCCCAACGAGGTATGGAGCTGAAGGACATCAACGCGAAATGGCAGGCGTCGATGTCCGAGCTCTTCGCCGCCGGAGGGTCCTTCGACGAAGGGCCGCTGCGACTACAGGAGGTCTTTCACCTCGAGGACCAGTTGGCCCAGCGCACCCAGTGAACCACCACAGACCTCATGCACCCAGCATCTGACGCATCAGGCACCCGCATCTTCGAAAGGACGATGAATCGCACATGACCACACCCACAGGCTTCAACGACATCACCGATGAGCTCGCCGAGCAGTCCATCGAACTGCCCTCCTGGGCGTTCGGCAACTCGGGCACCCGCTTCAAGGTGTACGGAACTCCCGGAACTCCGCGGGATCCGTTCGAGAAGATCGCCGACGCGGCCAAGGTCAACGAGCTCACCGGGCTCGCTCCGCAGGTCGCACTGCACATCCCCTGGGACCTCTGCGACTTCAAGGCTCTCGCCGACCACGCTGCCGGGCTCGGTGTGCGGTTGGGAACGATCAACTCGAACACCTTCCAGGACGACGACTTCAAGTTCGGCGCTCTGACCCATGTCGACGAACGCATCCGCACCAAGGCCATCGACCATCACCTTCAGTGCATCGACGTGATGGACACGACCGGCTCGCGCGATCTCAAGATCTGGCTGGCCGAAGGGTCGAACTACCCCGGCCAGGCCGATATGAGAGGCCGTCAGGACCGACTCCACGACTCACTTGCCAGAATCTACGACCGCCTCGGCGAGGAGCAGCGCCTCGTCCTCGAATACAAATTCTTCGAGCCGTCGTTCTACCACACAGACGTCCCGGACTGGGGCACGAGCTACACACAGGTGGCCGCTCTGGGCGACAAGGCCAAGGTCTGCCTCGACACCGGGCACCATGCTCCGGGAACGAACATCGAGTTCATCGTCATGCAGCTGCTGCGACTGGGCAAGCTCGGATCCTTCGACTTCAATTCCCGCTTCTACGCCGATGACGATCTCATGGTCGGCGCCGCCGACCCGTTCCAGCTCTTCCGCATCATCCACGAGGTGATCCGCGGAGGAGGTCTCAACAACCCGGACGTCGCGTTCATGCTCGACCAGTGCCACAACGTAGAGAACAAGATCGAGGGGCAGATGCGCTCTGTGCTCAACGTCCAGGAGATGACGGCCCGGGCTCTGCTTCTCGACGCCACCGCCCTGACAGCGGCACAGGAATCCTGCGATGTCATCGCTGCCAATGACATCTTCATGGACGCCTTCTACACCGATGTCCGCCCGGCCCTGGCCGAATGGCGCACGTCCCGCGGGCTCCCAGCCAATCCTGTCCAGGCATTCCGCGAATCGGGCTACCAGGACCGCATCGAGTCCGATCGAGTCGGCGGAACCCAAGCCGGGTGGGGCGCCTGAGCAGCGCCGCGCATCCCACCACACAGCCCACAGCCACCCCTCAGCCCGCAGCCCTCCCCCAACCTCACGAAAACCACTCCGAGGAGAGACATGACCACGACCAATCCCACGGTGACTGAGCTCATCCGACGCTCCAACTCGTTGGGCTCCGATCGACGCAACACGAACTTCGCCGGAGGAAACACCTCAGCCAAGGGCAGCGATATCGATCCGGTGACCGGCGAGAACGTCGAGCTGCTGTGGGTGAAGGGATCCGGCGGGGATCTGGGAACGCTGGTGCCCGAGGGCCTGGCCGTCCTCCGCCTCGACCGAGTGCAGGCCATGACCGGCACCTATCCCGGTATCGACCGCGAAGACGAGATGGTGGCGGCCTTCGACTACACCCTCCATGGCAAGGGCGGTGCAGCACCATCCATCGACACCGCAATGCACGGACTCGTCGACGCCGCCCACGTCGATCATCTGCACCCCGATTCGGGCATCGCCATCGCCACGGCAGCCGACGGAAAGGAACTGACGAAGCAGATCTTCGACGACAAGGTCGTCTGGGTGCCTTGGCGGCGCCCCGGCTTCCAGCTCGGCCTCGACATCGCTGCGATCAAGCGAGCGAACCCGCAGGCCATCGGGACCATCCTCGGCGGTCACGGGATCACTGCATGGGGAGACACCTCGGCGGAATCCGAGGCCAACTCCCGGTGGATCATCGACACCGCGGCGAAGTTCATCGACGACAATGGCCGTCCCGAGCCCTTCGGCACAGCCCGTCCGGACTTCACGGCGCTGCCGGGATCCGAACGCCGGGCCAAGGCCGCCGCTCTGGCACCGCACCTGCGAGCTATCGCCTCGGCGGACAGGACCATGGTCGGTCATTTCACGGACTCCGAGCCTGTCCTCGAATTCCTCGCCGGACAGAAGCTGGGCGCACTGGCAGAACTGGGCACGAGCTGTCCCGACCATTTCCTGCGCACCAAGATCAAGCCACTGGTCATCGACCTGCCGGCGACCACCTCGGCGGAGGACATCATCGCAGCACTGCCGAAGCTCCACGACGCCTACCGGGAGGACTACCGTTCCTATTACGCACGCCATGCGGATTCTGATTCGCCGGCGATGCGTGGGGCCGATCCCGCCATCATCCTGGTCCCCGGCGTCGGAATGTTCTCCTACGGACCCGACAAGCAGACGGCACGCGTGGCCGGAGAGTTCTACGTCAACGCCATCAATGTCATGCGCGGAGCGGAATCACTTTCCACCTATGCACCGATCTCCGAGGCGGAGAAGTTCCGTATCGAATACTGGGCTCTCGAAGAGGCCAAGCTCAAGCGCAAACCAGCTCCCAAGCCGCTTTCCTCACGAGTCGCCTTCGTCACCGGTGCCGCGAGTGGAATCGGCAAGGCCATCGCCACGCGCCTGTCGTCCGAGGGCGCCTGCGTGGTCATCGCCGACCTCGACCGCGACAAGGCAGAAGCCGTGGCAGCCGAACTCGGTTCGACCGATACGGCCATAGGCGTGGCCGCGGATGTCTCCGATGAGACTGGAGTGCAGGCGGCCCTCACCGAGGCGGTGCTGGCCTTCGGAGGAGTCGACCTGATCGTCAACAATGCAGGGCTGTCCCTGTCGAAGTCACTGTTCGAGACGACAGAGAAGGACTGGGACCTCCAGCACGACGTCATGGCGAAAGGATCGTTCCTGGTGTCGAAGAACGCCGCGAGGATCCTCGTCGACCAGGGGCTCGGAGGCGACATCGTCTACATCTCCTCGAAGAACTCCGTGTTCGCAGGCCCCAACAACATCGCGTACTCCGCAACCAAGGCCGATCAGGCGCATCAGGTGAGGCTGCTCGCGGCCGAACTCGGCGAGCATGGGATCCGCGTCAACGGGATCAACCCCGACGGGGTGGTCCGCGGATCGGGAATCTTCGCCGGCGGGTGGGGAGCTCAGCGTGCGAAGACCTACGGGGTCGAGGAGAAGGACCTGGGGAAGTTCTATGCCCAGCGCACAATCCTCGGCCGCGAGGTGGTCCCGGAGAACGTGGCGAATGCCGTCTACGCTCTGTGCACCCACGACTTCTCGCACACGACCGGACTGCACGTGCCGGTCGACGCCGGCGTTGCCGCCGCGTTCCTGCGCTGAGGGGTGAACTGATGGACCACGGTAACGAATCGACGACCTTCACGCTGGCGGCCGTTGATCTCGGAGCGACCAGCGGCCGCGTGATCCTCGGCGGGATCGACGACGGCGTGCTGCGGATGAAGCACGTGGCGCGGTTTCCGAATACGCCGCTCACGCTGTTGGAGACCAACGGCGAAGTGCAGGGTTTCGCACACGGGCAGGACGCAGCCGCTGGTGAAGGCTTGTATTGGAACATCCAATCCCTGTATGCGGCGGTTCAGGACGGACTGCGGGAAGCTGCGCGACTCGCTCCCGGTCTGACCAGCATCGGAATCGACTCCTGGGCCGTCGACTACAGTCTGCTGCGCAATGGTCGATTGCTCGGATCACCTCATCACTACCGCGACGAGCGGACAGCGCGAGGGGTCGAGCTCGTCCATAATCGGATCACCCCTGCCGATCTGTTCGCCCGCAACGGTCTCCAACATCTCGACTTCAACACCGTGTTCCAGTTGGCGGTGGAGTCGGAAACCGGCTTCCTCGACCTGGCCGACGAGGTGCTGCTGATCCCTGATCTGCTCGCCTACTGGCTGACCGGGCGCTCACACGCTGAGGTCACCAATGCGTCGACGACGGGACTTCTCTCGGTCACAACGCGGACCTGGGACACCGGGCTACTAGACGAGTTCGGGTTCGAGCGGAGCCTCCTGCCACCACTCGTCCGCTCCGGTGACGCTATCGGACAGATCACCGATGCGACGGCCAGGCGGCTGGGTGCCGATCATGATGTCCAGGTCACGGCTGTGGGCTCCCACGACACCGCCTCGGCGGTGGTGGCCGTGCCCTTCGCCTCGAAACGATCGGCCTATATCTCGAGCGGAACCTGGTCGTTGGTGGGACTCGAGCTGGACGAACCGGTGCTGTCGACCGCGGCTCGGGAGGCGAACTTCACGAACGAGGGCGGAGTCGATGACACCGTCAGATTCCTCAAGAACGTCTCGGGCCTGTGGCTGCTCAGCGAATCGATGCGTCACTGGCAGGCCGATTCGAACGAGGCTCAGCGCAGTGCTGACCTGCAGTCTCTGCTGGCCGAGGCCGAAACCGTGAAGTTCCATTTCGAAGTGTTCGATCCCGCCGATGCGCGGTTCGTTCCGCCTGGTGACATGCCCAGCAGGATCGCGGAATGGTACACGGAACGCGGCCTGCGCCCACCCGAGTCCCCCGCCGAGGTGGTCCGCTGCATTCTCGAATCCCTGGCCGAGGCCTACGCCCGCACTATCGATGCCGCCGAGACGTTAGCCGGAATGACGGTCGACACGGTCCACGTCGTCGGAGGCGGATCGCAGAACTCACTTCTGTGCCAGTTGACGGCGGACCGGACCGGTCGCACGGTCCTGGCCGGGCCAGTCGAAGCGACTGCGATCGGCAACCTCCTCGTCCAGGCGAGAGCAGTTGGCTTGGTGGCGAAGGACGCCTCTTTGTCGGATCTGCGTGAGATCGCGCGACGGTCATTCCCCGTCGTCGAGTATCTTCCCGAGACGAGCTGACCCAGCGGCGACATTCGGGGCTGAACGATGGACTGAAGGGTGCGCTGGACGACGGACTGAGACTGAAACAGTCGGTAAGTTCTGGTCGACAATCGCGCGATTGTCGACCAGAACTTACCGACTGTTGATGCTGCTGCGACGGGGAGCGCCTCCGTCAGCGACGAAGGCTGATCGCGCCACGCGCCGCGCTACTGTCAGCTTTCGGCGCCGACTGCCACGACCATCTTGCCGAAGTTACGGCCGGCGAGCAGGTCGTTGAAGTACTCGGGCGTCTTGTCCAGGCCCGAGCGGATGTCCTCGCGGTAGCGGACCTTTCCTTCCTTGACCCAGCCGCTCATGTCGGACAGGAAGTTCTCGTGGTGCTTCTCAACAAACTCGGTCTGAATGAAGCCACGGACGTTGAGTGACCGCGTGAGGATGTTGCCCATGAGCGCACCCGAGCGGTCGGGACCCTCGGGCAACTCGGTCAGGTTGTAGTTGGCGACGAGACCGCAGACGGGTACGCGTGCGTAGGTGTTCAGGCGTGGCAGCACAGCCTTGAACACGTCTCCGCCGACGTTCTCGAAGTAGACGTCGATGCCCTGCGGCACCGACTCTTTGAGTTCGTTCTTCAGGTTGCCGGTCCTGTGGTCGAGCGCGACGTCGAAGCCGAGCTCGTTCAGATGGGCGACTTTGTCAGGTCCACCCGCAATACCGACGGCCTTCGCGCCCTTGATCTTCGCGATCTGTCCGACGACGGAGCCGACGGGACCGGTGGCAGCAGCAACGGCCACGGTCTCGCCTTCCTGTGGGCGCCCGATCTCCAGGAGACCCGAGTATGCGGTGAAGCCCGGCATGCCCAGCACACCGAGAGCAGTGCTGACCGGGGCGACTTCCGGATCGAGGCGACGCAGGTGTGCGGCCTTCTCGACGGAGTACTCCTGCCAGCCGCCGTAGCCGAGGACGGTGTCACCGGTGGAGAACTCGGACGAGTTGGACTCGACGACCTCGGAAACCGTGGCGCCGACCATGACGTCACCGACCTCGACCGGCTTCGCATAGGACTTCGCATCCGACATCCGACCGCGCATGTAGGGATCGAGTGAGAGATACAGAGTGCGGAGCAGAACCTCGCCGTCCTGCGGCGCCCCCAGGTCAACCTCGTCGAGGAGATAGTTCTCCGCTTTCGGCTCTCCGACCGGACGAGAATTCAGGCGAATTCTGTGGTTTGTCGTCATCGAGATGCTTCCTTTCATCGACGCCGCGCACTGTATGCACACGGTCGTAGCGTGTCTGTGGAGCTGAACCCTTGGCCGCCGAAGCGGCGACGCCTAGATCCAGTCCTTGTCGTAGCAACCACTGCGGATCCGTTGATGTTCCTGATTTCGCGAAGAATCCGAGACAGACGATTCTGCCGCAAGCTCCCGAGCCTTCGTTTCCCACTTCGGGTCAAACGCCCAGGTGAAATCGCCGAGGTGGTCGAGCAGCTCAGATCCATTGCGTCGAATGTTGTCCGACCATTCACGTGGCCAGGCGCCGTAGTTCGCCGCGGCGGCGAGTTCGTCCACGTCCTTGAACACCGCCCCGTTCGGGTTGAGAAGCGCGTACCCCGGCGTCGTGTTCCGGGACTGCGCGTGACCCGACGTTGTGTGCAGTGGCATGCCGTCGGTGGGGAAGGTGATGTCGAGGATGTGATCGCTCGTGTAGAGGGCATCGTCCGTGCGGCGGTGGGTGGCCTCGAGGTTGACGTACCAGTCCGCGCGGATCGCACCAGAGCCGGCAGCAGAGTCGCTGACAACAGGGTCATTGGCCTCAGTCCCTGCACCACCAGGCTTGAGCAGGACCCATACAGAGAACGGAACACCGGGCGGGACGATCTTGAGTACCCCGAGCCCGCGCCAGCTGCCGGGCGCCTTGATCCGTCGAGGCGCCTCGGCGGGCGGGCGGAACCGCGCCTTGAGCGGAACGTCGTGGGGGTTGAATTCCTCCCAGCCGACGATTCTCGTGTCGGTGGTCGCGGTGCCTCCAGCCATCCACAGCACTGCACCGGCCGGCCCGTCCTCGATGACTCGCATCGGCCGACGCACCTCGGCGTGGTCACGATCGAAGTCAAAGCGTCGAAACGACCAGGTCACGGTGTCGCCGGGCGCCCAGAAGGGCCCCTTGCCCACTTGTCTTGTGCCGGGTGGGACGTCGATCTCGTACGGATCGGTGAACTCCATACTGGCAGTCTAAGTTCGAGTCATGGGTGAGGCCTGGATGCACACAAGTCCGCTTTGCAGGCGCCATTGCGCCCAGGTGCTGCCCACCGCTTCAGCCCGCTCAGCGCTCACCGCCTAAAGTGGTAGGCATGGACGACTTCACACTTCCCGATCGCAAAGACGCGGCCAATCGCAACGAGGCGACCGCGGCCGAACCTCCACGCACCGATTCCGACATTCCGGGCTACCTCGAGGCGCTGGGCATCCCCGGCCTCGCTGACATCCACATCCACTTCCTGCCGCAGAACGTGCTCGACAAGGTGTGGGCATACTTCGACGCCGCCGAAGCCAGCTACGGCTACCCGTGGCCGATCCACTACCGCTATGACACGGAGACTCGCCTCCAGATCGTCCGTGACCTGGGCGTCCGTGCCATCCCGGCCCTGACCTACCCGCACAGACCCGGCATGGCCGCCTGGCTCAATGAGTGGAACCGCGAGTTCGCCGCCGCCCACGACGACGTCATCCACTGCGCGACGCTCTACGCGGAGCCGGAGTCAGCCGACTACGTGCCCGAGGCGCTGGCGGCCGGCGCCCGACTGTTCAAGGTCCATATCCAGGTGGGTGGCTTCTCCCCCGATGACCGTGTGCTCGATCGCGCGTGGGCAGCGCTGGCCGAGGCACAGGTGCCCGTCGTCATCCACGCCGGGTCCGAGCCTCTGCCCGGCACCTACACCGGACCGCAGGCTGTGGCGAACGTCCTCGAACGGTTCCCGTCCCTGCAGTTCGTCATCGCCCACATGGGCATGCCCGAGTACGAGGCATTCGCGAGCCTGGCCGAGGATTACAGCGGTGTGCACCTGGACACGACGATGTACGTGTCAGGATTCTTCTCCTCCCCCGCCGAGGTGGACCCTGCTTACCGTAATCGCTTGGCTGGTCTGCAGGACAAAGTCATCCTCGGCTCGGACTTCCCGAACATCCCCTACCCCTATGCCGATCAGGTCTCAGGGTTGGCCGGGTTGGGCCTCGGCGACGATTGGATGCGCTCGGTGCTGTGGCGAAACGGAGCGCGGGTCCTCGGACTGGAGGGCTGAGCTCTCACTCTGCGTGGTTCGCGGAGTCGTCCCCCGCGGGGTCAGCCTTCGCGGGGAATTCTCTCTGCTCCGATGACTCCGCGCAGCAGCTCCTCGTCGATCGGCGCCCCTTTCCGGGTGACGCTGATCTGACCGGTCGGCTCAAGGATCACGCATGCCACCTCGGCGCGCTGGCGAATGCCTGCCATGCGCAGCTTCGAATACACCTCAGCGGGGTCGACATGGGCCCTGGCAAGGTTGTCGGTCAGCAGCTCGCTGCCGGCCATGAGCACCACCGCGGGACTGTTGACGATGCCGGCGATGCGGTGGAAACGACGAGCCTTCCCGGTCAGCGCCTGCAGAACCAGCAGGGTCGCCAGCCCCAAGAGACCAGCGATGAGAGTCGGGGTGTCGCCGAGGATCGCACGGCCGATGATCGCGCCGAGGGCGATGATAGCTGCGAGGTCGAAGCTTGAGAGACTGGCCAGAGTGCGCTGGCCGAAGACGCGGACGAGCAGGATGATGCCGAGATAGAACGCGATACAGGACACGACGATCCGCACCGCGTCGACACCGTCGAGTCCGAATTCCGCCCAGCTGAAGTCCATGCATTTCCTCCCGACTGGATCTTACAACTTCGGCCCTCGCCCTGAGCCGACCTCGCTTTGAGCCGAGCGCAGGCTCCGCGAGAACCCATACCCAGCGGGCGCGCAGGCTCAGCGGGTGCGCAGCCAATCGTCGACGGTGACGGCCGACAACCTCGGCGATTCGGGGATGAGACCATCGGCAGACATCGGACCGGGGATCGGGATGGGAACGATCTTCTGGCCACGTTCTGAGCGCCCACCGTCACTCACAGCCGAATCTGCGTTCGAACTTCTGGCGGCGATCTGGCCGGCGATCGTCGGGAAGTCACTGATCTCGGGGCCAGCGACCTCGATGGTTCCGCGCTCACCTGCGTCGATGGCCTCGGCCATCATTCGGGCGGCCTCGTCCGCGGCCAGAGCCTGGACTCGCATCTTCGGGACGAATGCCACCGGACCTGCATTGAACGTCATTGTGTCGACAAGCTCGAACCACTGGGCCGATCGGAACAGCAGGAGCTGGTCGGCGGGGATCAATCGACGATAGACCCGTTCCTGCAGCTCTTTGGCCTGGTAGTAGCCGAGGAGCTTGGACTTGGCGACTTCGGGTCGGAACGCGATGGACAGGCACACCATCGCAGCACCCGGGTTCTCTGCTGCGGCCAATGCGATCGAACGTGAGCTGCGGGAGAAGAAGTCGAGGGCCTTGTGTCGGTTGTTCGTCATGAAGTTGACGCAGTCGACGAGGACATCGCTGCCTTCGGCCGCCTCGGTGACGCCTTCTCCGGCGTAGGTGTCGACCCCGATGCCGCGGTGAGCGGCGATGACCGAGTGCCCACGTTCTCGCAGGTGTGCCACGAGTCTGCTGCCGAATGTGCCGGTGGCCCCATAAACGGTGATCTGCATGTCTCATCCCCTGCTGTCGGTGGATCGGCCGGTGTCGAGTCGCAGGGCCTGTGGGCCGTTGCCCGTTCTGCTGCTGGCACATGGCTGCTGACGGATTGGCAGTGCCCGCCGGCGGTTGCGCCGACGGGCACCGTATGAGCCAGTCTAGTTCTGTTCGATGGTAATCGCTCCGGTATCAGCGCTTACCGCAATCGGGATGACGGTCTTGCCGTCGGCGTCCTTGGAATCCCTCGACGCATCGTACTTCTTGAGGTCCTTGGCCAGATCCACGCTACCCTGATTCGAGTTCGCGTTGATGCGATAGAAGAGGTCCTTGGCGTCTTCGGAACTGGCGTCATCGTCCTTGGAAGCGGCAGTCTCGGCGGCCATCTTCTCCTGGGCCAGGTCCAAGCGCGGCAGACGGAGGTCGATCGTGCCTTCATCGGCCTTGGCCACGATGCCTGACATCGGAACCATGTCGTTGGAGAAGTCGAGGTCGATCGACCCTGTCGAGGTCACGGCGTCGACGTGGTCGCGAACATTGAGGTTCGTTCCGTCGAGGGTGCCGACGCCGGTCTTGGATTCGATAGTGCCGAAGGTTCCGCTCAGCTCCGTCATGCCGTAGTCGGTCGCGGTCTGCAGAGTCTCTGCCGAACCGCTGACCTCCACAGCGCCGCCGTCCGTCTTCGCGACGATGTCCTGGTAGTCACCTGAGATGTTGATGGCTCCGTAGCCGCCGTTGAAGTCGAGCTTCATGTCCTTCGAGGTCTCGGCCGGGAGGAGGACCTCGATCCGGGACTTCTCGAGGTGCTTGTGGTCATCGACAGAGACGGTCGAGGCTCTGTCGGATCCTCTCACCTGCAGCTTCGGCGTCTCGTCCCGAGGTCCGGTAGCCGTGAGCCGCACGGAAGGCTCGGTGGTGTCGGTGGTCTTGACGACGATCGAGGCGCCGGTGTCGAGGACGAAGTTCAGGTCCTTGGTCGAGCTCGGCAGCTTCTTCGTGACTTCGAGGTTCGTGTAGTTGAGGCGTGAGGCTCCATGGGCGACGCTGAATGCGATCGGCACCAAGAGGACGACGATTGCGGCGATCGTGATGATCACTCGCATGCTCGTGCGGGTGGATTCGCTGACGTGGACTGTGGCAGGCATTCTAGGCTCCGAGGAATGTGAGGACGGCGAGGATTCGTCGATTGTCCGAGGTGTCGGCGGTGAGGCCGAACTTCGTGAAGACCGAGCTGATGTGCTTCTCAACTGCACCCGCGCTGAGGTAGAGGGTGCGGGCGATCGCGGCATTCGATTTGCCTTCGGCCATGAGCTGGAGGACTTCGAGTTCGCGCGGGCTGAGTGTCGACAGCCCGTCCTTCTTGCGTGTGCGCACGAGGATCTGCGAGACGACTTCGGGATCCAAGACGGTGCCGCCGGAGGCAACCTCGTCGACGGCTGCGAGGAAGTCCTCGACATCGGCGACCCGGTCCTTGAGCAGGTATCCGAAGCCACCGGTGTTCTCCGCGATGAGTTCGGATGCGTACTGCTCTTCCACGTATTGGCTGAACACGAGCACCTTGACGTCCGGGTTCTGCTTGCGGATGAGCACGGCGGCGCGGATGCCTTCGTCGGTGAACGTCGGGGGCATGCGCACATCGATGATGGCGAGGTCCGGCGGGGTGTTGTGGACGGTGGCGAGGAGCTCGTTGGCGTCGGCCACGGCGGCGATCACTTCGTGCCCGGCATCGACCAGAAGCCTCTCGAGTCCGGCTCGCAAGATGGCAGAGTCTTCGGCAATTACGATGCGCATGGCACCTCCACAACGACAGTAGTTGGCCCACCTGCGGGGCTGGTCAGGTTCAGTGTCCCACGAGCGGCTTCGACGCGATCGACCAAACCGGCGATGCCGGTGTGCCGACCTGATCTGTCGATGCGGGCCCCACCCTGTCCGTTGTCGGTGACGACGATCTGGACTCCGGTCTCGGTCGGGGCGATGAAGACTCGAGCGTGGGTTGCCTCCGAATGCTTGGCGATGTTCGTCAGGCATTCAGCGACGACGAAGTAGGCCACAGCTTCGGCTTCTCGATCGATGCGCCCGGCGAGGCGGACATCGACCTCGACAGGGATCGTTGAGCGCCCGGCCAGAGCGGAGACAGCCGCATCAAGTCCACGGTCGGTGAGCACCGCGGGGTGGATTCCGCGTGCCAGCTGCCGCAGTTCGTTGACGATGCCCTTCGCTTCAGTGTGGGCTTCGGACACGAGTTCCTTGGCGCGTTCTGGATCGGTGTCGATCTTCGACTTCGCCATGCCCAGGGTCATGCTCAGTGCGACGAGGCGGGGCTGGGCTCCATCGTGGAGGTCGCGTTCGATGCGCAGTCGTTCTGCGCCCGCCGCCTCGATCCCGGCCATGCGGGCGCGATCGAGTTCGGTGACCTCGGCCTGCAGTGCCGCGGTCCGTGCGGGTGGAAGAAGGCTGCGATCCAGCGCCCGGTCGAGGTAGGGGGCGAACCACAGGATCGCCACGGAACTGGCGAGGATGATGAGCGAGCCGATGGCAACACCGATGCGCCCCAGTCCGCCGGTGGATTCACCGAGGTAGAAGGTGGTGACGCCTTCCGGGTTGATTGCGCTGAAGATGCCGAGAATGGCTGCGCAGATGCCGGCGACGGTACCGAAGACGACGATCGCACCCAGCAGCAGCTTCACATAATGGTGAGCGGTCGAACGCCAGAACGAGCCGGATTTCACGTGCAGCCACCGGTTGTGGAAGAAGCGGCCGAAGCCTGATTCGCGGGTGCTGCGTGCGATCTTCGGAACCGGGATTCGGTCCCCGTAGATGAGTTCAGCCCGGTAGCGTTCGAACACGTTCGCACCCTGCTGGACGACGACCCAGACGACGAGGGCGAGTACGCCGAGGCCGAGTGCGAAGATGCCGCCGATGCCGGTGAACAGCAGGCCGAGCGGGATCCAAGCCCAGACCACGGCCATTACGGCAGAGAGCACGAGGTTGGCGACGCCGACGATTCCAACTCGCCTGCTCGGCCATTCGATCGGCCCGTCAGCCGGGATCTCGGTCGCTTCGTCTCGCGCCAGCGGCATTGTCCCTGTCACGGGTGCATATGTGATGTTCTCTGCCTTCGGCTTCTTCCTCCGAGGCGGCTGCATCGGTTGCATCGGGCCCATCGGCATCTGCCCGTTGGGTCCGGGTCCGAGGTACGGGCCCTGGTTGGGGTAGTGGCTTTGCTGAGGATGGTTGGCGTAGGTGCGCGGCTGGTAGCCGGGCTGCTGGGGACTGCTGGGCTGCTGGGGGCTGCCGGGCTGTTGGGGATTGCCGACCTGCTGGGGGCTGCCGGGTCCGGCGGGGCGCAGCTGCTGGGGCGGGTATGCCTGGGCGGGCTGCTGCGCTGGCGCCTGCTGTGTTGGCACCGGCTGCGAGGGTGTTGGCTGCGAGAACCCCTGCGGGGAGTTCGCGTTCATCACGCGGGTCTGTGGGTAGGCCTGCGTGTACTGCTGTGTCGGATAGCTGGTGGCCTGCGACTGCGGGCCCGGAGCCGAACCGTGCTGCTGAGCAGATCCGTTCTGCTGAGTGGAGTCGTACGGCTGAGCGGCACCGCGGCTGAATGGAACCTCCAGGTCCAACGGTGTTGTCCGGAACTGTCCGGCCTCCGTCGCCAAGGGCGCCCGTGGGGAATCGTCGGTCTCGCCGATGTCGGAGCTTTCGGAGGCATCAGCAGCCTCAACTGTCGCGTCGGCCGCAGAGCTCTCATCAGCTTCAGGGCTCGCAACAGTTCCTGAAGTCGCATCGGCGCCTTCGGAAGTTTCGGAGATCTCTGAAGTCGGGGGTGCGTTGACGATCGCCGCGGCGCCGATTGGCCTGTCCGATTCCGGCGTTTCCTCTGGTGCCTGGGACTCCAGAGAGTCGGCGCCCTGGGGCTCCGAATCGTGTGGGTTCGTGGGGGTGTTCTCACTCATAGCAATTACGCTACGGGAGTCGACGCGCTGCCAACAGCACGTTGACCGCCTACCCTGCGTCGGGTTTTCCCCACGCCTGGTGACCACGCGCACACCCGCTCCGCAATGCTTGCGGCGATTGATGCCTTCTCCCCCGCACTGTAAGCGGCGATTGTCACCTTCCCAACCCGCACCGTTAGCGGCTTTTCCTACCCGCAGCTCCACACACAACAGCTGGCACAGCACGTGGCACCGCGAGTATCAATTCATACCGTTGCAACAGGGTGTTTAAGCACTGCCGGTGCGAGGTCGGCAACTGGAGCCTCATCGTCCGTAGCCTCCGCACCCGAAACGTCTGTACCCAACGTGTCCGCACCTGAAACGTCCGCACCCAACGATTCCGCACCCGAAACGTCCGCGCTCGAAACCTCCGCGCCGGCGCTCACGCCGTCCGGAGTCTGCGCCGCAGCGGCGAGCGCCGCGTCGAGGTCGGTGAGGATGTCGGCGATGTCTTCGATGCCCAGGGATAGGCGGATGAACGTCGGCGAGACGCTGAGTTCGCAGTCGGCAACCGCCAGATGGGTCATGGTCGCTGGGTGGTCAATCAGTGACTCGACTCCGCCGAGCGATTCGGCCAGGGTGATGAGCTTCGTGCTCTTCACCAGCGACAGGGCCCTGGCCTCGGTATCGGTGCGGAAAGAGATCACTCCCCCGAAGCCGCTCATCTGCTTCTTCGCGACCTCATGACCGGGGTGGGATGACAGCCCGGGGTAATACACCTCGGCGATCTCGGGGCGGTTCTCCAACCATTCAGCCACGGCCTGCGCGTTCTCGCAGTGCTTGGCCATCCGCACCGGCAGTGTCTTGATACCGCGGCGGGTCAGCCATGCATCGAATGGGGCGATGCCCAGCCCGACGGATGCGAGGTAGGACTCGAGACGTTCGACAACCTCGGCGGCACGGGGACAGGTCGAACCGTCACCGGCGAGGACGGCACCGCCGATGACATCGGAGTGGCCGTTGATGAACTTCGTCGTCGAGTGGATGACGACGTCGGCGCCGAGCTCGATGGGGCGCTGCAGAATCGGGGTGGCGAAGGTGGAGTCGACGGCCAGGATGGCGTTCGCGGCGTGGGCGAGCTTGGCCGTCTCGGCGATGTCGACGATGTCGAGTCCGGGATTGCTCGGGGTCTCGACCCACACGATCGCGGTCTTGTCTGAGATCGCCGCCGCCAGCGCCTCGGTGTCGGTGAGATCGACGGTGCGGATGCTGATGCCCCAGCGCTCGTATTCGTTCTTCAGCAGCCGGTAGGTGCCGCCGTAGATGTCGCGCGGGATGATGATCTCATCGCCGGGACCCAGCAGTGCGGAGAAGACCGCGACCTCGGCGGAAGTCCCTGAGTTCACCGCCGCCGCGAAGGAGGCGTTCTCCAGCTCGCACAGCACCTGCTCGAGGTCGCTGCGATTCGGGGTGCCGGTGCGCGCGTAGTCGAAGCCGGCGCGGGTCTGGCCCGGGGTGTCCATCATGAAGGTCGAGGTCTGGAAGATAGGGGCAACAACCGAACCGGTATGGGATTCGGGGTTGGCCCCCGAATGCACAGAGCGGGTCGAGATTCCGTTCTGGGTGATACTCATGGCGGGACCTTCCTTCACTGATGACGCTTCGACTTCGCTGCCGAAGTTCCACCAGTGTGAACGCACAGTCGCTGGTTCTGCCTTCGCCCGTGACCCCGGATGTCACCGACCGTCATATGACGGTCTTCCGGCGTCACTTTCCGTCACGAAAGAGTCAGAATAGGAAAATTTCTCGATCCGCGGGTCTTTTCCGTCCAGTCCATGCGACACTTAGCCTCATGGCTAAGTATTCGGATCAGCTCGATGCGATGTTCACCGCTCTTGCCGATCCCACACGACGTGCGGTGGTCCGCCGATTGGGCCACGGATCGGCCAGCGTCGGAGAGCTGGCAGAGCCCCTGCCGATCTCGCTCCCGTCGTTCATGAAACATGTGCGCACCTTGGAATCGTGCGGGCTGATCCGAACTCAGAAGACAGGCCGGGTGCGCACCTGCGTACTCAACCGCGATCGCCTGACACTGCTCAATGATTGGCTGGCCGAGCAGAGACTCATCTGGGAAGCCAGCACGGATCGCCTCGAGCGGTTCGTCACCACCGGCGCTGCCGCTGGCCGCGCGGGATCTGACGACACCGCCCCAGACGACGGGATCGCACACGGCGCTGCCGCTGACACCAGCGGCAGCAATCACAGTAGGGAAGAATCATGACAGCACATCTCGCTCGCACCCGACATTTCGACTCAGCACTCGACCTCACAATCCAGAGAGTGATCCGAGCGCCCAAGGAATCGATCTGGTCTGCTTGGACGGAGCCCGACAAACTGGCGCAATGGTGGATACCCGCGCCGCTGACGCTTCGCATCGATGCCCTTGAACTCAGCCCAGGCGGGGCCTTCTCCACCATGATGAGCGAGGACGGGGAAACCTTCACGCCGCACGTCGACGCAGTCTTCCTCCTCGTCGAGGACAACAGCCGTCTGGTGTTCACCAACGCGGTCAACAGTTCCTGGCACCCGGCCTTTCCCGACCCTGTCTCCATGACCACCGAGATCATTCTCAGCGACCATGCCGAGGGCACGGACTATCAGGCCGTCGTCCGCCATGGCAGCCCCGAGCAGCGTGCCCGTCACGAGGAGCTGGGGTTCTTCGACGGTTGGGGCACCGTCACCGAGCAGCTGGCGAAGTCCGTGGAGTGAGGCGAGCGCAGCGGCGCAACGCGCAGGGACGCAGCGGCGCTGACTGCGCCACGCGCAGAGACACACGCGTCAGCGCTGAGTCCCGTTGGGGATCGATCGAAGTTTCAGGGCCCACGTTCAAACGGGAGCTCTGAAACTTCGATCGATCCCTAACCTTTTTTCAGCCGAGACTGGCCAGCGCCCTGGCACGATCCGCCGGCGCTTCGCTCGCTGCCGGCACCTCACTCGCTGCAGCCTTCTCGGACTCCGGTGCCTTCATGGTGGCGGCGAGCACCAGAGACGTTGCGAGTGCAGCAACAGAGACGAGTGTCCAGATCAGTGGGGCGATTCCGATGAGAAGTGCGATCGCGATGCCACCCATTGCCAGGGCTACTGCGATGATGGCGCGGCTGACTGTGGTCGACAGACGCTCACGCAGCTGCCGCGCCGCTGCCCGGACCCCTGTCCGGGTCTCACCTGCGGGGTGACTATCCCGATGCCCGGCGATCTCACCGACGATCTCACCGGCGACTCGGGCAATCCATTGCCCAAACCGTGCCAGTCGTTCCTCGCCGGGGAAAGGAATCTTCGACATTGCCATCGCCAAGGCTCCGGCCAGCACCATCACCGTGAGCAGCCAAGACAGTCGCGTCAGCCACCACCACGCCGATTCGATCTCGGGCAGCAGGATGCCTGCCGCTGGTACGCCGTCTCCGAATGATGCCCCGGCAGCCAGATTCGCACCGAAGCCAAGGAACCCGATAAGGGTGATGACGATGGGCATGTGCCACAGGTAGACCTGGATGCCGTAGGTGTTGCCCCAGGTGATGATGCGCTGCCAGCTGCGAGCGCGGTACTCGCGTGCACGCTCCGATCCCGTCCGTCCGCCGGCCACAATTTCGTTGAGCCGCGCATGGGTCAGCCGCAGGACGGACATCTGCGCCACTCCCAGCAGCACCAAGGCCCCCGTCGGCGGGTTGAGATTGACGAGCATGTCCGGGCTGTAGACCCCGAGTCCCACGAGCACGCCGAGGCTGGCCAATGCGAGAGCCATCGTCGTCCATGCGAGTCCGACTCGGACGGGCCGATGAATGGCGTCGGCGTAGAAGAATCCGAACTGCTGGATCAGGGGCCACACGAACAGGAAGTTGAGATAGCCCAGGCCAGTCACTCCGGTGAGTGCGACCACGGTGTCCACGGCGATGACGGCACCGGCGAGCGCTGCGATCGACCGCCTCGGCGCTCTTTCGTGGAAGTGCACGGCCAGCGGCACCAGGGAGGTCAGTCCGACGTAGACGGCGAGGAACCATAGGGGTTGTCCGATTCGCGTGCTTGCTTCTGCGAGCAGGCCGGTGGGCACTCCCATTTCCGAGGCGATGGACAGGCCGAGGCCGGCAGCACCGATGAGCACGGCGACCGGGATGACGAGGCGGCGCAGGCGTGCGCGAATGTAGTCGGCCCAGGTTCCTTCGGTGGCCTGCGTGCGCCGCCACCCGTTGATGGCGGCGTATCCGCCGATGAAGAAGAACAACGGCATGATCTGGTAGAACCATGAGGCGATCGTGAAGCCCACGGTGCCCGAGAGCGCCACGGTCGGCACCACTTCCCCATCGGCGCCGAGGACCGCGCTGGCCATCAGCGAATGCAGAATCACCACGACGACGAGGCAGCCGAACCGGATGAGGTCGATGGCGCCGTCGCGGTGGGAGCGGCTGCCGGCGGCCCGGTTCGCAGATGCTTCCGGCGGCTCGGTCGGCCTGTGGGGTTCGGCCGCGGATGCTTCCGGCGGCTCGCTTGCTTCGGAACTCCCGACGAGGGTGAGTGACATGATGACTCCTTGAACGGTTCAGCGGTGGGCGACTGAAATGAACCTACGAGCGCGGTTGTCATCGCCACATCACCTCGGAGTCTCGACCTGGGCGCCCTCAACCAGTACTTCCGAGTGAACGGCGACTCCCCCGACCCCAGACCATCCCACCCCGAACCGCCACCGCTCAGAGCGAGTGCAAGAATGGCAGAGGAATCCTCACCCGCTGAGGAATCCACCAGACCTAGGACGCCCGAGCAAGGAGCACGAAACGATGACGACGATCGCCTTCGAGACCACTGATCTGCCCATCATCGGAGCGCCGATGGCAGGCGGAACGACAACACCCGAGCTCACTGCGGCCGTCGCCCGAGCCGGTGGGTTCCCCTTCGTCGCCGGTGGCTACCTCAGTGCCGAAGCGCTGGCCCCTCTGATCGAGCGCATGCGGGAGACTGCCGAGAACTTCGGAGTCAATCTCTTCGCACCGAATCCGGTACCCGTCGATCGCGGTGCCTTCGACGCCTTCGTCTCGGCGCTTGAGCCCGTCGCGGCCGATCGCGGCGTCGCCATCGATCCCGAGCCCGTTGAGGACGACGATCACTACACCGACAAGGTCGACTTCCTCGTCGCTCATCCCGTGCCCTTGGTGTCGATGACGTTCAACATTCCCACCGCCGAGGTGGTCGACCGTCTCCATTCCGTCGGCACTCAGGTGGTCGCCACTGTCACGACCGCGGCCGAGGCACGCACTGCTGCCGATCGCGGCGTCGATGCTCTCATCGTCCAGGGTCCTCAAGCTGGCGGGCATTCGGGCACGGCCGATCCCACACGGTCCATCGAGGATCGGTCCACTATCGACCTCGTCAAAGATGTCCTCGCCGAGGTGGCTCTGCCCGTGGCAGCCGGAGGTGGAGTCGACGGCCCGGAATCCGTCGACGAGCTGCTCCAGGCAGGGGCGAGCGCCGTCGTCGTCGGCACCCTTCTGCTGCTGAGTGATGAGGCAGGCACTGCACCGACTCACCGGGCAGCACTGCAGTCCGAGGACTTCAACGAGACACAGCTGACCAGGGCATTCACCGGTCGGCCCGCTCGCGCACTGGTCAATGACTTCGTGAAGAAGTTCGATCCGATCGCGGTCGACGCCTACCCGGCGGTCCATCACCTGACGAAATCGTTCCGTGCCCAGGCGAAGAAGAACGATGATCCGCAGGGCCTGCACCTGTGGGCCGGCACCGGATACCGCAGTGCCCAGACAGGCTCAGCGGAGACGATCGTCAAGGAACTCGGCGCCCGCTTCGCCCGGAACTGATATCGACAGCGGATGCTCACAGCCCTAAGCCGGACCTCAGACGTACCTTAGCTGGACGTTTTGGTCAGGTCCGCCAGTGATTCTTCCGCCCAGAACGTCCGACTTAGACTGCTTCAGGATGGCAACGGAGCGGCTCACTGGCTCGGATGGAGGAACTTTTGGTGTGGTTGCGGCCATGAAAACCGCACCAAAGGTTCCTCCATCCCCAAAGCCCGAGCGCCAATCCCCAAGGCTCACGGCCCAATCCCCCGAAGGCTCCACGCCCCCAACGCTCACCCTCCGGCGACGACCAGGCCGGATTCGTAGGCGGCGACGACGATCTGGGTGCGATCGCGCAGGCCCAGCTTCGACAGGATCCGGGACACGTGGGTCTTCACGGTCTGCTCGGCCAGGAACAGCTGCTGAGCCACCTCGGCGTTGGCATGGCCTTTGGCCACCAGGGTCATGACGTCGATCTCACGGTCAGTGAGCTGCCCGAGCACAGCGGTGTCCTTGGCGACCTTGGGTCCGCTCACGTACTCGGAGATGAGGCGGCGGGTCACGGACGGCGCCAACAGCGATTGCCCCTCGGCAACCACGCGCACGGCGGTGATCATGTCCTCGGCGGTGGCGTCCTTGAGGAGGAACCCGCTGGCCCCGGCACGCAGTGCTGAGAACACGTACTCGTCGGCGTCGAAGGTGGTGAGCATGATGATCTTCGGGTGCTCACCGGGCATCGAGAACACGGCCCGAGTGGCATCGAGACCGTTGAGCTTCGGCATCCGGATGTCCATAAGGATGACGTCGGGCGCGGTTCTGCGCACGAGGTCGACGACCTGCGAACCGTCCTCGGCGCTGCCGACGACGCTCATGTCCGGCTGTGCGTCGAGGAGGGCTCCGAACCCCTGACGGACCATGGCCTGGTCATCGATGATGGCGACCCGCGTCGTCTCGGACGACGGCGGCGGAACCCCGTCGCGCGCAATCGACCCCGGTGCGGGACTCGGCGTCGAGCCCGGCATGGCACTCGGCGTCGAGCCCGGTGCGGTACTTGCCCCTGGCACTCCTGCTTCTGGCATGCTCTCACGCTACCCGACCAGCGCCGCCATGAACCCTCGAAAGCCCGTGAAATCAGGCGGAAGACTCCCTGTCGTGGCCGATTTCATCCGAAAGTAGCACTCCCGGGTTCATACAATCACTCCTTCGTATGATGCGCCCCATGACACCGGGTCCTTAGCGTGCACAGCATGATCATCACAGCGATAATCCTCGCCACGGTCGCAGCCTTCTGCCTGGCGCTGGGCACGCACTTCCAGCAGTACGCCGTCGCCACCATGACACCCGGGCCCAAACGTCGGGCAACCTGGATCACCGGCCTGGGGCTCATGGGCATGGTGACCGTCCTCAATGTCATCGCTCTGGGCCTCGGACCGGTCGCCATCGTCCAACCCATCGGGGCGATCTCCCTCGTCTTCGCCGCGCTCATCAGTCGCCGGTACTTCGGACTGCGCCTCGGCGCCCCGCTGCTCATCAGCATCGGGGTGACGATGTTCTCGATCTTCACCTTTGTGGCCACCTCGGCGCAGTTCTCCCATGAACTCGTCGCTACGACGGAATCGATCACCTGGATGTTGTCGATCCTCGTCGCCCTCAGCGTCTTCGGCTCACTCTTCGCCCTCAGCCGGGCCGACCACATCCCCCGTGTCGTCATGACCGGCATCATCTTCGGCACGGTCGCGGCCGCGACACATGTGCTCGCCCGCACGGTCGTGGCTGGCGGACTCCCCGGGTTCGACCTCATGGGCTCGCAGTGGTGGATGGTGCTCGCCGCGGTGGGTCTCGCCTCGGCGGTGGGATTCTGGCTGGTCCAGACCGCCTACGCCTCGGGCCCGCCTGAAACGGTTCTCGCCGGACTGACCGTCATCGATCCGATCGTGGCGGTGGTCATCGGCGCCGCCTTCTTCGGCGAATACTCGGGCCTCACGCCCATGGCCGTCGGCCTGCTGCTGTTGGCCGCCGCCGGAGGAGTCGGAGGGGTGTGGATGCTCTCGCAGTTCCACCCCCGCGTCCTCGAAGCGAAATCGGTCCCCGCAGGGCGGATCCCAGCAGACGTTCCCGCACACCTCTCACCAGAGCTGCGAACACCGGCTCACAATAGTCAAGGAATCCGATCATAAACCAGACCCTCGAATCCTCATACACCGATGCGTCTTCGTGGCCGAGCACGTACCCTGAGAACGTGCCCCGTCCCCCAGATTCGCCGCCGCAGACCCGGTCTTGGTGGTCACGCATGTGGCACAACCTGGGCCGCGACACCATCCTCGTCCTCCCCGGATTCTTCATCTCCCTCATCGGGTTCGTCGTTCTCATCACGATGTTCTCCGTCTCGATCGCCACCCTCATCATCTGGATCGGTGCCCTGCTCCTGCTGTTGACGCTCTACGTCGCGACCGGGTTCGCGAACCTGTCCCGGGCCCGTGCCCGGCAGTGGGGAGCTCCCATCGCCGAGGTGGTCCATCGTCCCCGTGGACGCGGAATCAGCGGGTGGTTCGGGGTCATGGCCGAGGGACGACGCTGGCTCGATCTGCTCTTCGAGATGGTCTTCGCCCTGCCCATCCGCCTCTTCGCCTTCTCCGTGGTGATCCCCTGGTTCTTCGGCGCTTTGGGTGGGATGACCTACTTCTTCTGGGGACGTTTTCTGCCTGACGGCAACACTGAACTCATCGAGCTCATCGTCGCTGCCTCGAACGACACCTCGCTGGTGGATTTGGAGTTCGGCACCATTGCGACCGTCCAGTTCATCTCCGGACTCATCCTCCTCGTCACTTTCCCCTTCGTCCTGCACGCTATGGCTCGGGTGGAGATCGCGGCGGTGACGGCAGGGCTGGCGCCCGAGCACGATGGGGCCACCTCGGCGGGAAAAGCACGGGCCGGTGATCCGATGGGCTCCGATCCGGTGGAGGCTGCCACGGCGCCCCTGTCAGCATCGGGAGCCCTCGGCTCATCGGCAGCCAGTTCGTTCCTGACGCGGTCCGCCGGCGAGGGCTGGTTCTGGCTGCTCAGCATCTTCGTGGGCGTGGTGCTCGTGGCCGTCGGATGGCCGGTGACTGCGGTGCTGTATGAGTCCTCGACCGTCCTTGCGATGTTCGTCGCCCTCGGACAGAGCGGTGCCCTGGTGCTCGCCGTGCGCAGTCCGGTCGCCGCGATCATCCTCGGGCTGGTCTCGGCGGCGGGGGGCATTGTTCTCACTGCCGATTCCTCCGGTCTCGTATGGCCGTGGACGGCGACGTCACTCCTCGCGCTGCTCTTTCTCCATCTCATCATCGGGATGCGGCACAGCTGGCTCCACCTCGTCATCCTGTGGTCGCTGTCCGCGGTGCTCGGGGCGCTGAGCCTGACCATGCCCCATGCGGGAGGGCTGTCGGGGGCGCTGGCGAATGTCATCACGACGATCTCGCTGGCTGCGGGACTCTCGATCGTTGCAATGATCGGCAATCTGTGGATTCGCGGCCGCACCCAGCTGGCCAACGAACGCCAGCTCAGCGCCGAACAGCTGGCCAAGCGTCAGGAGCTCGAGGAGCGTAACCGGATCGCACAAGAACTCCACGACGTCGTCGCCCACAGCATGTCCGTCATCAGCGTCCAAGCCACCACGGCCCGCTACCGGCTGCCCGAGCTCGATTCGCGCAGCGTCGAGGAGTTCGATTCCATCGCCGGCTCCGCTCGGCAGGCTCTGACCGAGATGCGCGGCCTGCTGGCAATTCTGCGCGGTGGCCGCGATGCCGATCTGGCACCGCAGCCGACTATCGACGACATCCCCGAGCTGATCGAGGCCACTCGCGGTTCGGGCGCCGAGGTGGAGCTCGAGTTCCCGACGGGACCGATCTCGGTCAACCCGACGACCGGGTTGACCGCGTTTCGTCTCGTTCAGGAGGCTCTGTCGAATGCCCTTCGCCATGCTCCCGGTGCTCCGATTCGAGTAACAGTTCACTTGGATGAGTCGCTGCTGTCGATCGGAGTCGTCAACGCTGTACCGGACTCGAGCCGGTCCACCGGAGGCCACCTCGGCGGCGGATTCGGACTCAAGGGCATGCGCGAACGAGTCGAGGCACTCGACGGCACGCTGCAGGTGGGGCCGACTGCCGATGGTGGGTTCGAGGTGGTCGCGACCGTGCCCGCGGGTTGAGTCACGCGAGCGTCCCCGCGGGGACGCTGCCTGACGTCGAGGATGACGATTCCGGTGAAGACGATCGGCGCGGCGATCGAGATGAGGGCCTCGATCGTCGGTCCGCTCGTCGCATTCAGATCAGCTCCGGAGAGGAGGCCGAGTCCCAGTGCGAAGATGTAGTTGACGATGTAGACGGCCATGCCGGCTTCCAGACCAGCCCCCAGAAGAATAAGCCGCCGAACTGGACGATGAGACCGAGCCCGCAGAACAGGCCGGCGAGAGCCATGACGAGCAACGGGCTGTACCACCCGTGTCGCGGGTGAGATCTGAACTGGCGAACGTATTGCGTTGACATGTCTCCGGCCTTTCCCACCACCTCGGCGGAGGAGCTCGACCATCGATTCGAATGATCTCATCCTTTCGGACGACAGCGGCGGGCGAACGCGAACGGTAGCCTCAAAGGGTGAGACTTCACCCCGACCGGCGCACCCTGACCTATGCCCTCCTCTGGACGGGCGTCTCGGCGGCCATCGGTGTGCTCGCACTCTTCATCATCATCGGAACAGAATGGCCGGAGTTCGAGGAGGCTGGTGCCCGCACCGGAGCACTCAGCGCCGAACTGTTCATCCACATCGGCTTCGGCATCATCTCCTTGGCCTGCCTGCCGATCGTCCTCGCCTTCGACGGGCGAACGACCCCCCGCAAGACTCTGCGCCCCAAAGTGATCGCGGCCGAGAAGCTGCGCGATTTCCTCACCACGAGTGGTCGCGGCGGCGAGGAGTTCCTCACCGCCGACGACTCCGTCGAATCCCTGCAGCGCCGCCCAGGCGGGTGGGTTCCGGTCGCCGTCGGGCTCCTCGGCATCGTCACCGGCACGATCGGCGTTCTCGGTGCGGTCGCCGGCCTGGTCATCCTCATCTCCCTCACCGCACGACGCAGCTGGTCGCTGGATTTCACCTGCCTGGCGGCAGCCATCATCGCCCAGGGCCTGACATATACGCTCACACCGACGGCGGTCGGAGCGTTCGAACTTCCGCTGTTCCTCGTCAACGGCACCCTCTACGCGATGCTCGTCGTCATCGGCGTCATCCGCGGAGCCCGCGAACAGGGCCTCATCGACACCGCAGCCCAGACGCTGCTGCGTGAACGATCCCGTCAGGATCGTGCCGTCGCCGAGGTGCGCCGCGGCATCGCACGCGACATGCACGACTCGCTCTCGCACCACCTCAGCGTCATCGCCATGTACTCCGGTGCGCTCTCGGTGCGCCGAGATCTCGACCCCGAGGCGGTCCACGAAAGCGCCCGACTCATCGCCAGCAGCGCCCGCCGATCCGGGATCGAGCTGCGAGAAGTGCTGACGATGCTGCGTGGGGATGACCAGGGCACCGTGATCGATCCTGATCTGGACCGACTCGTCGCCGACCGACCGGAGTCGGTGACCTTGGTCTATGAGGAGCCGCTGACGTCTAAGTCGCTTCACGTCTTAGGCAGCCTCGAGCGGATGACGATCTACCGCTTCGTCCAAGAGACGATGACGAATGCCTTCAAACACGCTCCCGGTGAGATGCTGACCATCACCATCGGCGGCGACTCCAGCAGCGAAGACGGAGACAGACCCCATCGATACCTCACGATGACCGCGCGCAATCCCTATCCGGACAGCCTCCTCGGCGCCACCGTGGCCGCACAGACCAATCGCAAGCAGTACATCGCCGGCTCCGGGTTGGGAATTCTCGGCCTCAAGGAGAGAGTGGAGGCGATGGGCGGTGACCTCGCCGTCAGCCATTATCCCGATTTCGAGCTGCGAGCTCGCATCCCCGTCCAAGACACGGAGGAGATCAGCGCATGAGCATCAGAACCATCATCGCCGACGACGAGTCACTCATGCGTTCGGGCCTGCGCCTCCTCCTCGGCGCGGCCGATGACATCGAGATCATCGCCGAGGCGGCTCACGGTGCCGAGGCGATCGACCTGGCCCGGAAGCTGAGTCCCGATCTCATTCTCATGGACATCCGCATGCCCGTCATGGACGGGCTGGAGGCGACCCGGGCCCTCATGGCCCAGGCCTCTCACCCGGAGGTTCTCATCCTCACCGCCTTCGGCACCGATGATTTCGTCCTCCAGGCGCTGCGTGCCGGTGCTGCCGGCTACATCCTCAAAGACACCCCACCCGATGAGCTCATCCACGCGGTCAGGGCCGCCGCAAACGGCACCCGTGCCGTGTCACCGGGAGTCATGGAGTCCCTGCTGGGACGGAGCACCACCTCGGCGACGGGGGCAGGCAGTGATTCGACGACGGGCGCAGGCTCCTCCGGTGCGGGAGTTCCGAATGGGCCCGACCCGCTGGAGCCCCTGACCTCGCGAGAGCGGGAGATCGCCGAGGCAGTCGCTCAGGGGATGACGAATGCGCAGGTGGCGCGGTCGCTGTTCGTCTCAACGGCCACGGTCAAGACGCACCTGGCGCGCATCTTCTTCAAGCTCGGTGTCAGCACCCGTGTGCAGTTGGCGCTGCTCGTCAACGAACGGCGCTGAGCGGCCGAGCTCAGATCATTTCGGAGCCATGCGGATGGCGCCGTCGAGGCGAATGGTCTCACCGTTGAGCATCGGGTTGGCCACGATCGATTCGACGAGCTGCGCGTACTCGGCGGGCTTGCCCAGTCGCGAAGGGTGGGGAATCGACTTCGCCAGGGATTCCTGAGCCTCTTCAGGCAGACCGGCCATCATCGGGGTCTCGAAGATGCCGGGGGCGATCGTGACGACGCGGATCTGTGAGGAGGCGAGTTCGCGGGCCATCGGCAGAGTCACGGAGGCGATGGCACCCTTTGATGCGGAGTAGGCGATCTGGCCGATCTGTCCGTCGAAGGCTGCGACCGAGGCGGTGTTGACGATGACGCCGCGTTCTTCGCCCGCAGCTTCCTGCTGCTGCATGGCCGCTGCTGCCAGGCGGCACACGTTGACCGTGCCCACGACGTTGATGCTCAGCACCTTCGAAAACGCGTCCAGGGGCAGTGGGCCCCTGCGCGAGACGAGTTTGCCGGGAGTCGCGACTCCGGCGCAGTTGACGACGACTCTCAGCTGTCCGAGACCGGTCGCGGTGTCCACGGCCGCCTGGACCTGCTCTTCGTTTGTGACGTCGGCGGAGACGAAATGGGCGCTCTCGCCCAGTTCCGCAGCCACCTGCTGACCCACCTCGGCGTTGAGGTCGACCATGACGACCTGGGCACCGGCAGCCAGGAGGCGTTCCGTGGTGGCACGGCCGAGCCCGGAGGCCCCGCCGGTGACGAGTGCGACTGTGTTGTTGAGATCCATGAGTGTCCTTCGCAGCGCTGAGTGAACGTTTGAGTTGGTTCGACTTTAACGCAGGGCTGTGGGCACGACGAAGCCCGCCGACCTTTCGGTGCGACGGGCTTTCGACGTGTCAGCTGTTGATCAGGCGGCCTGCTCCTCGGATGCGGCATCCTCACGCACGGACTTCAGGGCCTCGCCCCAGCTCACGAGGTCATCGGCCATCGACGCGAACGGAGTCGCCGAAACCTCGGTCGGGGTGAAGACGCCGTCGGCGAAGTCGGTGAAGAGGCTGAAGGAGGCCTGGTCGCGGACGACGGCCAGCTTGTAGTTGGCGAGGATGTGGCGCAGGTGCTCGGCGGCACGCACACCCTTGTCGGCGCCGTAGTTCACGATGCCGGCGACCTTGTGGTTGAATTCGGTGGCGACGAAGTCCAGGGCGTTCTTCAGTGAACCGGAGATCGAGTGGTTGTACTCGGGGGTGACGAAGATGAAGGCGTCGAACTCGTTGAGTTTGGCGCCCCAGGCCTTGGTGTGATCGTTCTGGTACATGTTCGCGCCGGCCGGAATGACCTCGTCGAGCAGCGGCAGGTTGAACTCACCGAAGTCGACGACCTCGGCGCGCACATCCTCACGACCGGCCAGCTGCTCCTTGGCCCAGGCGACGACCTGTGGGTTGAGCGCCTGTGGGCGTGAAGTTCCGGGAATGATGGCGATGTTGAGCATGTCCGTCCTCTGTTCGATGGCAAGATGCGCTGTCAGATAATTGGTGTTCTTGGGCGTTCGGCACACAGCAGTCCTCTGCGGTATACCCACGCTTGCACAACATGGTTGAAAACTTGATAATTCCAGATTCTGGAGTGATCGCCATCACATCAATCCTGACGCCGCCGTCAGATTGGTCCACGCGTCGCTGTCATGCTCAACTGCGACTAGACCTCATCAGACACCGCGCTGCTGTCGCGAGAGCCGGACCCAAATCACTACACGGTGGGGCACAGATCCCCGAATTCTGGGCGGAAGCGGCCATTCTCAGCCCAACGTCATGTATTCTCGGTTGGCAAGTGAAAGATTGTTCGATATCCGACCGCCAAGGAGCCCAAGCACCGTGAGATCAACCAACGGCCGCAATAACATCCTCCGCTCGGCTCGGGACACCTTCGCAGCCAAGGGCTTCGACGGCGCCTCCATCCGCGATATCGCGCAGGCCGCCGGCCTGAGCCTGTCCGCACTCTACTACTACTTCCCCTCCAAGCAGGAAGCGCTATACGAGCTCGTGCACACCGCATACACCTGGTACAGCGAGCACAGCCGGGCTGCCATCGCCGAGGTGGGCGGTGATCCCACCGAGCAGCTGACCGTGGCCGTACGCTACCTCGCCCGCTACCGCATGGAGAACGTCTCCGTGTCCACAGTGCTGCTGCGCGACACCGAACGACTCACCGGCGACAACGCCGCCCGCGTCAAAGAACTCCAGCGCGAGGCACGAGTCATCATGGGCGACATCGTCCAATCAGGCATCGATGAGGGATCGTTCCACGTCGACAGCGCACCGCTGGTCACACGTGCGATCCACTCGATCTGCAACTCACTTTCGCTCTGGTACCGCCCCACCGGCGACCTGACGCCGGACGTCATCGAACGCGATTTCACCCAGTACTCGCTGCGCATCCTGGGCCTCGATCCCAGCAGTGAGGAGCTCGACCGCCTCATGGCGCTGCCGATCAGCCAGGCAGGCATGCTCGACTTCATCTCCGACGACAAGAGCTGACCAGGTCACTAATCTCGCCCGAAGGGACTAATCACGCGCGGCGCCGCGCGTATTTAGTCCCTTCGGGTATTTTTTGCGGCTGGTTCTGACCTCCGCTCAGCCGACGGTGGTGCGCAGGCTGCGGGCCAGTTCACGGCGCTTGGCCTGCTCGTCCGGGTCGGGCACAGGCAGTGAGGCGATGAGTCGCTTCGTGTAGTCGTTGCTCGGCGATCCCAGCACCTTCTCGCCCGTGCCCTCTTCCAGCAGTTCGCCGTGGAACAGCACCCCGATGCGATCGGAGAGCATGTCGACGACGGCCAGGTCGTGGCTGATGAATAGGGCCGCGAAGTCGAACCTGTTCTGCAGCTCAACGAACAGCTCGAGGACCTTGGCCTGCACCGACACGTCCAGTGCCGAGGTCGGCTCATCAGCGATGAGCAGCTCCGGGTCGAGGGCCAGTCCGCGTGCCAGGGAGGCTCTCTGACGTTGACCGCCCGAGAGTTCGTGCGGGTACCTGGCAGCGTAGGCGCTGGGCAGCTGCACCGAGTCGAGGAGTTCGAGGACTCTCGTCTCACGGTCTTTAGCCGTCATGTCTCGTTTGTGGATGGCGAACGGCTCCGCCACACACTCACCGATCGTCAGGTGCGGGTTGAATGAGGCCGCCGGGTCCTGGAACACGAACCCGATCCGGCGCCTGATCGGAGAGAAGGTCTTCTCCTTGAATCCGACCATCTCGTGGCCGAGCACCGTGAGGCTGCCCCCGCTGGCCCTGGTCAGGCCGGCGATGGCACGCCCGATCGTGGTCTTGCCCGAGCCGGATTCGCCGACCAGTCCGTAGACCTCGCCGGCCTTGATGTCAAAGCTGACCGAGGACACCGCCTGGAAGTCCGATCGCCCGAACCCTCCCGGGTAGACGATGTCGAGGTTGCGCGCCACGACGATGGAATCGCGCTCGTCCCGTGGCGTGCCGGAGCCAGGGCTCTCCCCCGCCGAGGTGGCCGTGGCCTTCCCGTCGCCACCCGCCGTCACGTCGGCCGGTGCCGTAGCGTCGCCACCTGCCGTCGCACTCGAACCACCAGTTCGCTCTGCGGCGGCAGCGGCCTTACGGCTGCCGGCAACCGTCGATCCCAGACGAGGGACGGCGCCGAGGAGGTCACGCGTGTACTGCTCCTTCGGATCGCTGAAGAGCTGCTTGACCGACGACACCTCAACGAGGTCTCCGCGATACATCACAGCCACCCTGTCGGCGAGGTCGGCAACAACACCCATGTTGTGGGTGATGAGCACGATCGCGGTCCCTGTCTCATCGCGCAGGTCACGGAGCAGATCGAGGATCTCGGCCTGAACTGTGACGTCGAGAGCCGTCGTCGGCTCGTCGGCGACGATGAGTTCGGCGCCGAGGGCGAGCGCCATGGCGATGACGATGCGCTGCTTCTGCCCGCCGGAGAACTGGTGCGGGTAGTAGTCGAAGCGGTTCTGCGCATCGGGGATCCCGACCTGTTCCATCGCGGCGATGACCTTGGCCTTGAGCTCGGCCTTGCTCGCACGCCTGTGGTGGGCCCGCAAGCCCTCGGCGATCTGCCACCCCACGGTGTAGACGGGGTTGAGCGCCGTCGACGGCTCCTGGAAGACCATCGACACATCGGTTCCTCGCAGTTTGCGCAGCTGTTCCCCGGAGACGCTGAGCACGTCCTTGCCGGAGACGATGACCGCGCCCGACCGCTGTGCGGTTTCGGGCAGGAGGCCGAGGATGCTGCGTGCCGTCACGGTCTTACCGGAGCCCGATTCGCCCACGATGGCCAGCACCTCCCCGGGGGTGACCGACAGGGTCACGTTCTTCACCGCGTGGACGTCGCCGCCGTCGGTGGAGAAGGTGACGTCGAGACCCTCGATATCGAGGATGCTATTCGCCCGACCGGCTGCGTTGCTTGAGCCGCCAGTGCTGTTGTCTCTCACGTTCTCATTCATCACTTGGCCTCCGCAGTCTCATTGATGCTCGACGATGCGCCAGCCTGCGAGGCCTTCGCAGTCTTCGATGTCTTGGCGCCCTTGGCTTTGCGCCGCACCCGCAGACGCGGGTCGTTGAGGTCATTCATCGACTCGCCGACGAGGGTGATACCCAGGACCGTCAGCACGATCGCCAGGCCCGGATACACCGAGGTCCACCACACACCGCTGGTGACGTCCGGCAGCGCCTTGTTGAGGTCATAACCCCATTCCGACGCCGAGGTGGGTTCGATTCCGAAGCCCAGGAACCCCAGTCCTGCCAGAGTCAGAATCGCCTCGGAGGAGTTGAGGGTGAAGATCAGCGGCAGTGTCCGTGTGGCATTGCGGAAGATGTGCTTCGAGATGATCCGGGTCTTCGAGGCGCCGAGCACGATCGCCGATTCGACGAAGGGCTCTGCCTTCAGGCGCAGGGTCTCTGCGCGAACGACCCGGAAGTACTGCGGAATGAAGACCACGGTGATCGAGAACGCGGCCGCGGCGATGCCGCCCCAGGCACTCGATTGACCGCCGGAGATTGCGATCGACATGACCAGGGCCAGCAGCAGGGTCGGGAAGGCATAGACCGCGTCGGCGATGACGACGAGGACGCGGTCGAGCCAGCCGCCGAGGTAGCCCGAGACGAGTCCCAGGATGACACCGGCGAAGAGTGACATGATCACGGCCACGATGATGACGGCCACCGCGGTCTGGGCTCCCCAGACCACGCGGGAGAAGACGTCGTAGCCGCCGACTGTCGTTCCCCAGATGTGGGTCCCGCCTGGAGGCAGCTTCGATCCGAAGTTGCCCTCGGAGGTGCCCAGCTGGTTGAACCCGTAGGGGGCGATCAGCGGTGCGAAGATCGCGCAGATGAGGACGATGCCGCACAGGATGAGACCCGTGATGAGCATTCCTCGCTGCAGACCCACCGATTGGCGCAGATGGGAGACGATCGGCAGGCGGGAGAACAAGGATTTCTTGGCTTTGTCATCAAACGCGAGGGCGGGGACACCGGAACCGGGGGCCGCCTCGGCGAAGTTCTCGTTATTCTCTGGGGACTGTGATGTGTTGTCTGGAGTGGACATCAGTACCTCACTCGGGGGTCGATGAAGGCGGCGATGACGTCGACGAGGAAGTTGGTCAGTGCCACGATGATGGCGAGGAAGACCACGATTCCCTGGACGGCCACGAAGTCACGGGCGGTGAGGTATTCGGCGAGCTTGAAGCCGAGCCCCTTCCATTCGAATGTCGTCTCCGTGAGCACGGCGCCGGCGAGCATGAGCGCGATCTGCATGCCCATGACCGTGATGATCGGGATCAGCGCGGGACGGTAGGCGTGCTTGGTGACCAGGCGGTATTCGGAGATGCCGCGGGACCGGCCGGAGTCGATGTACTGCTGGCCCAGGGTGCCGATGAGGTTCGTGCGCACGAGGCGGAGGAAGACTCCGGCCGTGAGCACGCCGAGGGCGATCGCGGGCAGGACCGCGTGGGCGAGCACATCGCCGAGGACCTCGAAGTTGCCGATGCGGATCGCATCGATGATGTAGAACCGGGTGGGCCCGACCACGCCGGACATGATGTATTCGGTCTCGGTGGTGCCGCGACCTGCCACGGGCAGGATGGGCAGGAAGACGCCGAAGACCAGCTTGAGGATCATGCCCGCGAAGAACACGGGAGTCGCGTAGCCGAGGATCGCGAGGATGCGCAGCGCGGCGTCGGGGGCCTTGTCCCGGTGGTAGGCGGCGAGCATACCCAGTGGGATGCCGAGGATGAACGCGACGATGAGGGCGTAGAAGACGAGTTCGACGGTCGCGGTTCCGTAGTTGAGCAGGATGCTCGAGACGGGCTGGCCGTCGGAGACCGTGGTGCCGAAGTCGCCCTTGAGCAGATTGCCCATGTACTCGAAGTACTGGACGATGAGCGGCCGGTCGTAGCCGGCGGCATGGATGCGCTCGGCCAGCTGGCTCTTGGTCAGGCGTCCACCCAGAGATGCGGTGATCGGATCACCGGTGATGCGCATGAGGAAGAAGACCAGAGTGGTGAGGATGAAGATGGTGGGAATGATGAGGAGGAATCGGATGACGACATAGCGTCCCAATCCGCCCCCGGAGGGCTTCTTCACCGCGACCGAAGTCTCGGCGGCTTCCGCCCCTGGTTCACTGATGGCTGCAGACATGTGTTCCTTCATTGCTGGCGTCGACGCTCAGAAAGCTCGAGTGTCGACGTGGTTCTCGTTCGGTGCCACAGAGTGTGGGCACGCTGAATGCGTTTGCAGGCACGCTGATTGCGTTTGCGGGCACGCTGGATGCGTTCGCGGACACGCCAAGTTGCGGTTGCAAGCATGCTGGGATGTCATGCGAACGCACCACGAGGTGCAGGCGGGCCGGGCGGCTCACCTGCACCTCGAATGACGATCAGGTCGTTGATCGTCGCGGCGTAGCCATGCGCACTCTCACGTCGTCGGCGACGTGCGTGGTTCGCGCTCTCACTTGCTCAGCAGCGCCAACCGGAACTGGAACGCGGGGTCAAGGGTGTCATCGACGCCCTTGACGTCCTTGCCCGAGACCGCGATCTGGTTGCCCTGAAGCAGCGGCAGGGTCGGCAGCTCCTCAGCAAGCTGACCCTGAATCTTCTTCAGCGCGTCTGCGCGCTTGCCCTTGTCGTCGATGGAGGACTGAGCGTTCAGTTCCTTGTTCATCGTCTTATCCCGGTAGTGGTTGGCCAGGAAGCTCGGTGTCTCGTCCGTGTCATAGAAGAACGGCACCAGGTAGTTGTCCGCATCCGAGTAGTCCGGGAACCAGCCGAGCTGATACATGGGGTAGACGTCGTCGGTGCGGTCCTTGCTGTACTGCACCCATTCGGTCGACTGCAGGTTGACCTTGAACAGCCCCGTCTTGTCCAGCTGATCCTTGACCAGGGCGTATTCGTCGCCCGAGGAGGGACCGTAGTGGTCGGGGTTGTACTGCAGGTTGAGCTCGACAGGTGTCTTGACACCGGCATCCTTGAGGGCCTTCTTGGCCTTGTCGACATCCGCACCGCCCTGACCGTCACCGTACTCAGACTTCAAGGGCTCGTCGGCACCCGGCAGTCCGTCGGGAACATGCGAATACAGAGGGGTGAAGGTGTCCTTGTAGACCTGGGAGGCGATGGCCTGACGATCGACAGAGTCCGCCATCGCCTGGCGCACGGCCAGGGACTTCTTCTCATCCGCATTGTCGGTCTTGGCACCGAAGGGCATCGTGTCCATGTTGAAGACGATGTAGCGGATCTCGCCGCCGGGGCCCTTGTGCACCTTGAGGTCGTCGTTCTTGCCGAGGTCTTCGACGTCGGTGGCCGACAGCGAACGCCAGGCGACGTCGATCGTGTTCTCCTGGACGTCGAGCTTCATGTTGTTGGCGTCCGAGTAGTACTTCATCTGCACGGTCTCGGTCTTCGCCGGTTCGATGAAGCCCTTGTAGTCGGGGTAGGCCTTGTAGGTGATGAGCTCGTTGAACTTGAATCCGTCGATCGTGTACGGACCGGCGAAGGCCTTGCCGTCGACGATGGCCTGGTTCTCAGTGATCTTGTCCGCCTCAAAGACGTCCTCGTCAACGATCGGCCCTGCGGCACTGGCCAGCACACCTGGGAAGGTCTGGTCGTTCTTGCGCTTGAGGTTGAAGATGACCGTGGAGTCATCCGGAGTCTCAACCGACTTCAGGCCGCCGAGGAGGGACGACGGTCCGTTCGGATCCTGGATCTTCAGCTGTCGATCGAAGGAGAACTTCACGTCCGAGGAGGTGAGTTCGTTTCCGTTCGCATACTTCAACCCGTCCTTGAGCTTGACCTCGTACTTCGTCGGTTCGCTGAAGTCCGCCGATTCCGCGATGGAGGGATTGAGCTCCGCGGTTCCCGGCTTATAGGCCAGGATGAACGGGTAGACCTGCTGCTCGACGAGCGAGCTTCCGTTGTCATAGGCACCGGCCGGGTCGAGAGCGACAACCTTGTCTGTGGTTCCCACTGTGAGGGAGCCACCTCCCTCTTCACCGTCTTTGCCGGTGGTCGAGGTCGAGCATGCCGAGAGTAGCAAAGCGCCGGCAGCGGCGATGGCCACTGCCTTTGCACCAGTTCGACGTTTCATTGTGTTCCTTGTCATCCAAAGTGCTCTCCGTGTCGTCTTTGCTCGGAGAGATCCGCACCACATCTTACGGCCGCCGTCCCAAATAGTGAACTGAATAGTATGAGTCCGCCCACTCTGTCATCACTTTGAAACCTGGCGATGACCGAGCAGAAAACCGCGCCCGGGCCGATTTTCCGGGCCGTGACCACCGGATTTGCGTCGCGGGTCACAATCCGTTTGACTTATGAGGTCAATCACAGAGAAGACTCACGCTTTCGTCGCTGATTGCCCATGAAAATGCTCGATCCGGCGAACTGCCGGATCCCGCCGAATGTTCGTTTCCACTTTTTGCCTCCCTGATAGGAGAAGCATGTCCGCAGTCCTCGAATGGCTCAACGGAATCATCTGGTCCTCTGCCCTCGTCTACCTGTGCCTCGGTGCCGGTGTCTACTTCACCATCCGCTCTCGCGCAGTCCAGATCCGACAGATCAAAGCGATCTTCATCCAGATGTTCCGCGGCAAGAGCTCCGATGAAGGCGTCTCCTCGTTCCAGGCTCTGGCGATGTCGCTGGCCGGCCGAGTCGGAGTCGGCAACATCGCCGGCGTCGCCACCGCCATCGGCTTCGGCGGACCAGGTGCCGTCGTGTGGATGTGGATCTCCGCGCTCCTCGGCGCCTCGACCTCCTATGTCGAATCAACTCTCGGCCAAGTGTTCAAGGAGCAGGACCCCAAGACCGGCGAATACCGCGGTGGGCCGGCCTATTACATTGAGAAGGCCTACCGCCACACCAAGGCCAAGGGCCTGTTCAAGGTCTACGGCATGGTCTTCGCTGCGGTCACCGTCATGGCGATGAGCTTCATGCTCCCGGGCATCCAGTCCAATGCCATCTCCGGCGCCGTTGAGAATGCCTGGGGAACTCCGACCTGGATCACTGCGATCATCCTCGCCGTCATCATGGGCTTCATCGTCATCGGCGGCGTCAAGCGCATCGCGCACTTCGCTTCGCTGGCTGTGCCCTTCATGGCCGTCATCTACATCATTGCCGCGATCGCAGTGACCCTGATCAACGCCGACCAGATCATCCCGGTCTTCCAGCTCGTCTTCACCTCGGCCTTCGGCATCGACGCCGGACCAGAGGCCGCCTTCGGCGGAATCATCGGCATGGCCGTCCAGTGGGGTGTCCAGCGCGGAATCTACTCGAACGAAGCAGGTCAGGGCACCGGGCCTCACGCCGCTGCCGCCGCCGAGGTCTCGCACCCGTCCAAGCAGGGTCTCGTCCAGGCCGGGTCGGTCTACATCGACACCCTGTTCGTGTGCTCGGCAACTGCGTTCATGATCCTTTCCACAGGCATGTACAAGGTGTTCGGCGAAGACGGCACAACCATCATCGGCACGGGTCGTGGTCAGATGGTCGAAGAGATCGCCGCGACTCCGGGCGAGAAGTGGCCGCAGGCCGGTCTCGACACGATGATCTCCGGCTTCGGTGCCGGCTTCATCGCGATCTCGATCTTCCTCTTCGCCCTGACGACCATCGTCGCCTACTACTACATGGCCGAGACCAACCTGGTCTACCTGCTGGGTCGGATCAAGAACCCCCTGGTGCTGGCCATCGGCAAGCGCGTTCTGCAGGTGCTCATCCTCATCGCCGTCGCCGTCGGTGCGATGTCGACCTCCGGCAGCGCCTGGGCACTCGGCGACATCGGCGTGGGGCTCATGGCATGGCTCAACGTCATCGCGATCCTCATCCTGCAGGGTCCGGCATTCAAGCTCCTCCGGGACTTCGAACGTCAGACGAAGCAGGGGCTGGACCCGGTCTTCGATCCCAAGGCGCTCAACATCAGGAACGCCGATTTCTGGGATAAGCGCATCGCCAAGATCGCCGCAGGAGAGACAGTCGCGGAGGGCTGAGCGCCGCCGCAAGGCACAGCTGAATAGACACAATTGAATAGACGAGAGGTCCGGGACAATGGCGTCCCGGACCTCTCGTCGTACCGCGCGTCTGTTGCGGCGCTTACTTCAGGCTGGTGCCTTCACTTCAGGCTGGTGCCTGCGGAGCCGAGGTTCTGGCAGGCCTCGACGATGCGATCGGCCATGCCGGCCTCCGCTGCCTTGCCGTAGGCGCGCGGATCGTAGATCTTCTTGTTTCCGACTTCGCCGTCGATCTTGAGTACGCCGTCGTAGTTGCGGAACATGTGCTCGACGACGGGACGGGTGAAGGCGTACTGGGTGTCCGTGTCGATATTCATCTTCACAACTCCGTGACGGACCGCCTCGGCGATCTCTTCTGCGCTCGAACCCGAGCCGCCGTGGAAGACGAGGTCGAAGGGCTTGTCCTTGCCGACCTGCGCGCCGACATCGGTCTGGATCTCACCGAGCAGCTCAGGACGCAGCTTCACATTGCCCGGCTTGTAGACGCCGTGGACGTTTCCGAAGGTCAGGGCTGTGAGGTAGCGGCCCTTCTCCCCCGAGCCCAGGGCCTTGACCGTAGCCAGGCCGTCGGCGACCGTGGTGTAGAGCTTGTCGTTGATCTCGTTCTCAACGCCGTCCTCTTCACCGCCGACGACGCCGACCTCGATCTCGAGGATCGAGTGCGCCGCCGCCGAGAGCTCAAGCAGCTCCTCGGCGAGGACGAGGTTCTCACCGAGAGGAACAGCCGAACCGTCCCACATGTGCGACTGGAAGTACGGTTCGCCGCCGTTCTTCACCCGCTCGGTCGACAGCGCCAGCAGCGGCTTGACCCACTCCTCGACCTCCTTCTTCGGGGCGTGGTCGGTGTGCAGGGCGATGTTGACGTCGTAGCTCTTGGCCACTTCGGCGGCGAAGACGGAGAACGCGATGGCACCGCGCACGCGGTCCTTGATCGTCGGACCGGACATGTACTCGGCACCGCCGGTCGAGATCTGAACGATTCCATCGGATCCGGCCTCAGCAAAGCCGCGGATGGCCGCGTTGATCGTCTGGGAGGAGGTGCAGTTGATCGCGGGGTACGCGAAGCCCTCGGACTTCGCCCGGTTGATCATCTCGGCATACACGTCGGGGCTTGCAATGGGCATATGGGCTCCTTGGTCGGTGGATTCGGTGCGCTTTCGGTTGCTCCCAGACTACTCGGTCTCCGCCAGGCGACAGAAGCAGTCCCCGCCGTGCACACCAAATTCTCACTGGCCGGATTCCTTCCGTCCTCACCTGTCAGATCCGTCCCCAGTCCACTGCTGAGATCACGTGCTCGCCGAGGTGGCCTTCAGTTCACCTCGGACACCTGCAGATTCAGTACAGTGGCGTCATGGAGACGAATCCGAGGCCGGCAGCTGGGTCACGTTCGAAAATACTCAGCTGGGCCCTCTGGGACTGGGGATCGGCGTCCTTCAACGCCGTCATCATCACCTTCGTCTTCGCCCCTTACTTGACGAAGAGCGTGGCAGCCACGGAGGAGGCGGGCTCGTCGGCACTCGGCTGGTCGACGGCCGCGGCCGGGCTGATCATCGCTCTCGTGGCGCCGGCTGCAGGCACCCGGGCCGACGCCGGCGGACGACACAAACTATGGCTCGGCGTCCACACCGGGATCGTCATCCTCACGATGTTCGGCCTCTTCTTCGTCCGCGACTCCCCCGAGTATCTGTGGCTGGGTCTGCTCCTCATCGCCATGGGCAGTGTGTTCTTCGAGTTCGCCGAGGTGTCCTACAACGGCATCATGGTCCGCATCACCCAACCTGACAATGTCGGGAAGGTCTCCGGCTTCGGTTGGGGCATGGGCTACGCCGGCGGCCTCGTCCTCCTCGTCGTCCTGCTCGTGCTCGTCATCCAGCCCGAGGTCGGACTCTTCGGCGCCGGTGATGAGGAGGGACTGAGGTTCCGCGTCGTCGCCGCCCTGTCCGCGGTCTGGTTCGCGATCTTCGCTCTGCCGGTGCTGTTCACCGCACCGAGCGCCAAGGCCTCCGGCCCCGCGAAGGGGCATCCAGTCAAGGCGTTCATTGCTGATTATGCCGCGCTCGTTCGCCGCCTCGTGCGGATGTGGAAGGAAGAGCATCAGACGTTGCGCTTCTTCATCGCCTCGGCTGTCTTCCGTGACGGCCTGGCCGCGATCTTCGCCTTCGCCGGCGTCCTCGCGGCAGGCAGCTACGGCTTCTCCGCCTCGGAGATCATCATCTTGGGTGTGGCCGCCAATGTCGCTGCCGGCGCAGGTGCGATGATCGCCGGAGTCTTCGATGACCGGCTCGGACCCAAGCCCGTCATCATCGCCGGGCTCATCATCATCCTCATCGGCGGCCTGCCGATCCTCTTCAGTGACACACCCACCGTATTCTGGGTCTGTGCTCTTGTCCTCAGCTTCTGCGTCGGCCCGGTGCAGGCCTCGAGCCGATCATTCCTGGCTAGGATCACGCCGCCTGAGCGAGCCGGAGAGAACTTCGGCCTCTACGCCACGACTGGCCGGGCCGTGAGCTTCCTGGGTCCGGCCATGTTCGCGGTCTCGATCTCGATCTTCGGCTTCCAGCGGGCCGGCACCCTGGGCATCCTCATCGTGCTGTTCATCGGCCTGCTCCTCATCATCCCGGTCGGGCCAGATGCCCCAAGGAAGGCGATGCAGTCTCAAGCCGAGGGCTGAGCCGACGAGCAGCCGAGGTATGGGACTCCCCCTCCCGAAAGTGGCCAACGGTTGGTAAGTTCTCCTCGATCCACGAACGAACTTCGAAGAGAACTTACCAACCGTTGACGCATCGAGTGCGGTGCCAGACGCAGCCAACGGGTTTGGCTTCAGCCTTTGGCCAGCAGCTCGTCGATCTGGTTGATCGCGCCGGTCGACCCTTCGACGACACCCATCTCGAGCACGGTCTTCAGCCCGTCAAGGGACTCGAAGGTCGATTCGTAGGTGACACGGGTGCCGGCGGCCACCTCGGCGAAGGTATAGGTGTTCGTACTGCCCGGCATCGACTCGACTGCGTTGAAGTCCTCATCGGCGAAATAGTCGCGGAAGACGAGCCGTGAGGGCTCCTCGACCGAGGAGATCTCCCAGAGACCGCAGAACTTCTCGCCCTCCGGGCTGGTCATGAAGTACGTGACCCTGCCACCGGGCGTCAGGCTGTGATCGACGACCGTGGCCGGGTACGTGGGCGGACCCCAGATCTTCTCGAGCTGGCGCGGATCGGCGTAGATCTCCCAGACCCGTTGCGGCGGTGCCGCGAATTCGGCGACCAGCGTCAGAGTCAGGTTCTCTTCGTCGTGGGTGGTGTCAATGACTGGCATGACTGCTCCTCATTCGTTTCGCTGCTTGTCTCATTGCCCAGTGGCCTCCTCATCGGCCAACAGGTCATCGATGCGTGCGACTCGCGCACGCCATAGGTCCTCTAGCTCGCCCAGCAGCGATCGCACGGTGCGGATCGCCGCCATCTCGACATGCGCGATCTGCGCTCTGCCGACCCTCTGCTTCGACACGATCCCCGCTCGTTCGAGAACAGCAACGTGCTTCTGCACTCCCGCGAAGCTCATCTCATAGGATGTGGCGAGCTCGGACACCGAAAGCTCTTCGACCATGACCCGCCGCACGATGTCGCGACGCGTCCGATCGGCCAACGCCTGAAACATCGCATCCACCTGATCGTCGAGAAGTGCTTCCATACCTCAAATCATACAACCATATAGTTGTACGTTAAGAGTTTTCACTGCATTCATTGACACCACGATTGAACACGCGTTTAATATTAAACATGCGTTCAACCCATGATGAATCGAACTCGAAGCAGTCCGCCCCGAAGAGGCAGTCAGCTGCGCAGACTCGGGGAGCCACGGAGGCACCAGGAGCCGCGGAGCCGAAGCCCACACGCTCCCCGAATACTTCTCCGGAGACTGCCGACCGTATCCGCACTGCAGCGATCCGGGAGTTCTCCACGCATGGGTTCACGAAGTCGACGATCCGCAGCATCGCTTCGGCGGCAGAAGTCTCTCCGGGGCTCGTCATCCACCACTTCGGGTCGAAGGAGGGACTGCGCACCGCCTGCGACAACTACGTCTTCGACGCCATCGCCGAGGCCAAAGCCGCGAATGCCGAGTACGCCGCCCAGGCCATGCAGATGATCTTCGAAGACTCGAACATGGCCATGAACATCAACTACCTCATGAAGTCACTGCTCGATCCCAGCGAACACGGCCAACGCTATTTCGAGCACTACATCAGCCTCGTCGAGGACTACATCGCCCATGGCTTCGCCGGATACGTGTTCCGGCAGAGCGAGGATCCGCGGGGGCAGGCGGCGACGATTGCGACTCTGGCGCTGGCCCCGACGATACTCGAGCACCGGTTGCAGGAATCGCTGGGCACGAACGACACCGCAGGGACGATGACTCGCCTCGCGCCCCACCTCCTTGACCTCTACCTCAACGGCGTCCTCGAAGCCATCCCCGAGGGCGCAGACACCAACACAGCTCCCGCCGGTACAGCCCAAGACCCCACCGATCCCTCTGGAGGCGATCAACCATGACCACGATGACGAACACCCCACCGTCCACCTCGGCGAATGCCGGCGCCGACTCCACTGCGATCTCGATGCAGAATGTGGTCAAGAGCTACGGCCGGGTCCGTGCACTCGACGGACTGTCTCTCGACGTTGCCCGCGGCGAGGTCCACGGCTTCCTCGGTCCCAACGGTGCGGGGAAGTCCACGACGATTCGGATCCTGCTCGGAATCCTCAAACACGATGCGGGACGCATCAGACTCCTCGGCGAGGATCCCTGGGCGAAGGCGGTGTCATTGCACCGCAGACTCGCCTACGTTCCCGGCGACGTCGAACTGTGGCCCAGCCTGACCGGCGGGGAGGCCATCGACCTGTTCGCACGACTGCGGGGCGGGGTCGATACACGCAAACGCGATGAACTCATCGAACGCTTCGATCTCGACCCGCGCAAGAAGGGACGGACCTACTCCAAGGGCAACCGGCAGAAGGTCGCCCTGATCTCCGCGCTGGCCTCCCATGTCGACCTTCTGCTGCTCGATGAGCCGACAGCCGGCCTCGACCCGCTCATGGAGGCCGTCTTCCAGCAGTGCATCAGGGAAGCGAAGGAGGAGGGACGCACGGTTCTCCTCTCAAGCCACATCCTCGCGCAGGTGGAGGCGTTGGCCGATCGTGTGTCGATCATCAGATCCGGAACGATCGTCGAATCGGGAGCCCTTGCGGATCTGCGCCACCTCTCCCGCACGACGATCACCGCCGGGCTCGAACACGATGTTCCTGCCCTGTCCGAGATGTCCGGCGTCCATGACCTGACCCGCGAGGGAACGCAGCTGCACTTCAGCGCCGACACCGCGCAGCTTCCCGCCATCATGCGCGCCCTCGGCGAACACGATATCCGGTCACTGACCGCCACTCCCCCGACGCTCGAACAGCTGCTGCTGCGTCATTACAGTGACCCGACCGGAAGCAGTTCAGCCGAAGGCAGCTCGGCCGAAGGCAGCTCGACAGACGACGCCTCCGGCAAGGGAATCCTCACGAGGGAGGAATCATGAATCTGCTGATCCGGGCCGAGAGCACCGCCGAACGCAACGACGAACAGCTCAGCACCACTCGTCATGGGCGTCATACTGAGGACCGATCCGGATCCGAGGTGACAGGGCTGTGGACTCTCCTGCGTCTCATGGTCAGACGGGACAGGTGGCGAGCGCCCATCTGGATTCTCAGTCTCACGGCCCTCACCGCCTACTTCGCGAATGCGATCGCGGTGGTCATGGACGAGGACACGCTCGCCTCAATGGTGGTGTTCGCGAAGAACCCCGTGATGGGGCTGATCACCGGCCCGGGCTACGGATTGGACGAGATCACCATCGCCCGCTTCGTTGTGGGTATGTACGGAGTCTTCCTCATGATCGGCGCCGCACTCATGTCGATCCAGACGATGACCAGGCACACCCGCGCCGAGGAGCAGACCGGTCGGGCGGAACTGATCCGGGCGAATGTCACCGGGCGCCACACACAGCTTCTCGCCGCGCTGATTCTCACCCTGGTGATGAACCTCGTGGCCGGGTTCCTCATGTCTCTGGCGTTCTACTTCTCCGAGGCGAATCCGGAGCCTCTCTCCTCCGCCCTCCTCTTCGGTGCCAGCATCGCCGCAGCTGGGTGCGTGTTCGCTGCGATCTCCGCGGTCACCGTGCAGCTGACGTCGTTCTCCCGCGCGGCCTCTGGCATTGCCGGTGCGGTGCTGGCCGCGTCGTTCGTCATCCGTGGCCTCGGCGACATGTCTGCCGTGGCCGGCGGTGACTTGGACTGGCTGTCCTGGTTCTCACCTCTGGGATGGTCACAGCAGACGGCTCCCTACACCCTCGACAGGTGGGCTCCGCTGCTGCTGTCAGCGGCGGCCGTCCTCGCCCTTATCGGGTCGAGTCTGTTCCTCCAATCCCGCCGCGACCTGTCCGCCGGAATCTTCGCCGACCGCCTCGGCCGGTCCACTGCTTCCTCGTTCCTCTCGACCAGCACCGGGCTCGCCTTGCGCCTGCAGCGTTCGAGTCTGACCTGGTGGTCGATCGGGATCTTCGCGATGGCGCTCATCTTCGGGTCCTTCACCGGAGCCATGGAAGACGGTGCGGCGGGAATGCCGAAGGAGATCCTCGATCTCATGGGCGGATCACGCGGAATCGTTGACGGCTACATCGGCTACATGGCCCTCTACTTCGCCATGATCGTCTCCGCCTACGCGATCATCGCCGTCTTCGGTCTCCGGGCCGAAGAGACAGGCTTTCGCACGGAACCCGTACTCGCCGCCGCTGTGGGGCGTGGTCGCTGGGTGCTGTCGTGGACGCTGGTGACGCTCCTCGGCTCGCTCTGGCTTATGGCCTTGGCTGGTGTGGGCGAGGGGCTGGGCGCGGCCGCATCGACTGGCGACTGGTCGCTGCTGGGTCCAGCGATCCTCGGTCACGTCGCGCAGACCGCCTCGGTGTGGGTCCTGCTCGGGCTGGCACTGGCACTCTACGGACTCGCGCCGAAGCTGCAGGGACTGGTCTGGATTCTCTTCGTCTACAGCGCTGGGATGGCCCTGTTCGGGCAGATGATGCGCCTCGACGAGGCAGTCCTCGACACCTCCGTGTTCGTCCACATCGGGCAGTACCCGGCCCAGGATCTGTCCGCCGAGGCGGTTCTGACCCTGACCGCGGCAACCGCGGTTCTCGTGGTGCTGGGTGTGTTCGGGTTCCGGCGCAGGAACCTCATCACAGCGTGAAGGCTGGGCCCGCGGGCCCGGAGTGGGCCGAAACGAGATGAATTCGTCACCTCCAGATGACCTCTGTCGGAACTATCCTGGGAACACCGTGCGCCGCTTCGACGAAAGCATTCCCAATGATGAGAAACCCTTCAACACCTGACGTGGACATCGCTGTCCTCGGCTCCGGCGCCTCGGGAACACATGGGCTGCTGCGCACCATCTCTGAGCTGCGCGACCGGAGGTCATCCTTCGATGACCCAATCCGCATCACAGTGATCGATCGCGATGAGCAGTTTCATTCTGGAATTCCCTATGGTCACCGATCCGGTCGCTCTTCGCTGCTGATCTCGGCGCTGGAGAGTTTCCTGCCCGATCGTGAGCGCAGCGATTTCATCGACTGGTTGGAGGCCAGACGGCCGGACATGCTCGACTGGGCGAAAGACGGTCGCACCCCCGATTCGCCTCTGGCCACGCTGATGGATCGGGACTGGATCCTCCGCCATGAAGATGCCGTGCGTGCCGGAGAGTGGGACGACCTCTATCTTCCGCGCAGGCTCTACGGCCAGTATCTGTCGGAACTCGTCGAACGCACCTTCGAGGAAGCCCGCGGCCATGTCGAGGTCGACTTCGTCCACGCCGATGTCAATGAGGTGACCAGCGAGGCCAGCGGCGGGGTCCATCTGCGCGAACGCGACAGCGACGGTGGGATTCGATTCGAGCTCCACGCACATTCCTTGCTGCTGGCCGTCGGCTCTCCCCCGGTGCGCAATCTCGCCGTCTCCGCGGCAAAGCACCCGAGCACCGACGATCTTCTCGATATGGGGCTGGTCGCCGATATCCACGCTCCTGAGATCGAGCACGTGATCGAGCGGATCAGAGGTCGGCTTGAGGCGCTGCCGGTGGAGAAACGGACAATTCTGCTCATCGGCGGCAATGCCGATGCCCTCGAGTTCCTGCTCGCCTCACACAGGCTCAGGCAGGAAACCGGCGCTCGGCTCTTCATCCTGTCTTCGCGGGGTCGGCCTCATTACTGGCACCATGATCGGCCGGGTGAGCGGGCTTCAACCCCGATCCTCGACCGCCTGTTCGCGACCGCCGAGGCGGGAACCCCGCTGCGTGCCCGCGATCTGCATGAGGCCGTCCGTGCAGAACTCAGCGCCGCGATGACCCAGAAGAACGTCAACTCGACGATCGCTGCCCTCATCGCTGCAGTCGGCTCATCCCTGCGGTATATGGACGATTTCGAGCTCTACTCCATGGCCACCGACCATGGAGTCGCCATCTCCGATCTGCTGCGCCGAGCCGGCGGCGATTCCCTCGATTTCCTCACCGCGGGCATCAATGACGGATCCATCACCTGCATCCCCGGTCGCTTTCGCGAAGCGCAAGTGCGCGAGGACATGCTGTTCGCGGTTGTGGATCAGCTCCCAGGAGCGGCACCCGACCCGGGCGGCGATGCGGACCATGGCTACGCTGTGATCGTCAATGGAACCGGCTTCGAACGGGTGACGGACACCCGTTCCCCTCTCCTGCGGCAGATGCTCGGATCGGGAACCGTCCGCGCCTCAGCATCGAGGACGGGGCTTTCCCTCGACGCGAAGTTCCAGGCCGCACCGGGCGTCTTCGTCCTCGGACCGCTGATCGCCGGGCACCATCACGGGAAGGCGGCCTACTGGCATATCGAGAGCGTCGCCAGGATCATCCAGCTCGCGGGTCCGGTGGCCGACAGCCTCGTCACCGAAACCCTCGTCAAACGCTCGATGAGTGCATACCTGCCCGCATCCTGAGTCCTACGGCAATGCCCGTCGTCGCCAACCTGCTGTCGACGACAGCTGGATGCCGATGACAGTGGTGCCTCTCTCCGCTGCCTAGGCTCCCACTGAGCCGAGGTAGCCCAGCACCCGAGCGCGTGTCACTGCCGCTTCCCGTCCGCTGACTCCGAGCTTCCGATAGAGGGAGGAGAGATTGTTCTTCACCGTCCCCTGAACCAACAGCAGATCGCGGGCGATCTCAGCGACGCTGGCCCCCTGATCGAGCTTTTCGAGCAGAGACATCTCACGGCGTCCGAGCATTGGGAAGTCAACCAGCCCGACCACTGCCTCGCCGAGGCTGGCCAACTTATCCAAGCCCACGGCGTGGGCATCGCTGCCGGTCGATCGGCGACTCGGTGAATGGGCCAAGGGGACGAGAAGCTCCGTGAGCTTCTGCCAGATCGGCTCCTCGGCGCTCATCCGCATCAGCTCCTGCCGCTCAGCCATGGGCAACCGCACGATCGGCAGCACGGTACCGACAAGCACGGAGAGTTCCAAAAGCTCCACAAACGCCAGCCGCGCCGCCTCCAGATCGCCGAGGCGCAGCAGCGCCGCGGCCTTGATTCCCGTGAGTTCAGCTCGGTCGCGGGTGTCAACGTGATTTTCGTAGTACTGTGCCTCGGCAATGCGGACTGACGCTTCGTTGCGTCCGGCCACCAACTCGCTGCGCGCAAACAGCACCTGGCTGACTCCCGAGATTCCCGACAGCTTCTCCAGCAGCATTTCGGCCCGATGCAGCTGGCCGAGGCTGATGAGCATTCCGATGCGCGAGGCCATGAGCATCTCTGCCGCACCGCCTGTCGCGCAGACCCCATGAGCGTGCACATCGATGGATTCCTCCGACCGCAGGAGGGTCGAGCGTGAGCTTGCCGCCAGCTGTGAGAGCGTCCTTTCGATGATCGGCACGTGAAACCACAGATCACCCATCTCTGCGTAGTCGCGCATGCGGCGTACGGTCTCCTCCGCTGCACTCAGATCCAGCTTGTCGATGCTGCGATAGGCCTCCACGATGAGTGCGGCCGGTCGAAAGGTCTGTTCCTGCACGAACGGTGGAATGTCGAGGCGAGCGAATTCGACGATCTCTGTGTCGGCACGTTCATGATCGCCGGCGAGGTAGGAGGCAAGAGCAGTCCAGGCTGTGACGGCAGGTGATAGGAAGTCCCCGACCACGCTGTCTTCCTTGACTTCGTCCTCGATCGATCTCAGCAATGCCAGGGCACGCCCCGGCTCACAGGCGAGGACACTGTGGATCGCGGCATGCAGACGAACGATTCGGCTCGGACGGCGCGCCACTCCGCTGGCCACCCAGCCTGCACCTGCCTCAGCCGCGGCATGATGTGCTCCTGCTGCACCGAGGCGAGCCATCTCACTCATCACTGCGTGGAACCGCGACGGCGCCCCTGCCTCTCCGAGCAGTACTCGCTCAGCGAGCTGGCCGACCGGATTGTCCTCCGCCCCGAGGTCACGGCGCAGCGCTCCCGGAGCGGTCAGACGGGCGACCTGTTCGCGCACCAGCAGGCTCGGCGGCACCCCCGTGGGTGGGACGGCGTCGAGCAGCGCCTCCTGCACCATCGTGGCCACGGTGGTGACCTCTCTCAACTCCGGGACGGTACGCAGCGCAGGGGCTGGCAGCTGGGCGAACGCAGCCACGCTGGAGCGGTGGTAACGGTAGAACAGCGAATATCCGCAGGCGAGGAAGATGCGGTCGAGCAGCTCCCACGCACGCACCCGCCGCGCCAGCACGAGCGCGTTGTCCACCAGCAGCGAATCGGGAGAGCTGGCCAGTTCGAGCTGTGTGGTGAATGCTTCTGCCAGGGACATCTCGACTGCCGCGGTGACACCTTCCAGCCCCTCTTCGATCAGGCTCTTACGTGCCCAGGCCGCGATGAGCAGAGGCACAGACCAGTGCGATTCCTCTGGTCCCGCGGTGACCGCGCCCGAGAGCTGCAGGCGCAGCAGCACGGTCGGCACATCGGCCCACGCAGGGTCAGTCCAACGCTCGGCCGAGACTTCGAACGCGATCCGAGCGACTCCTTCGTCGAAGCCGTCGAGGAGCGAGAGTACCTCAAGCGCGTGCTGATCGGCTGTGGACAGCGGGAGCGAGAAATCGTCCGTCTGCGAGACGACGAAGTCCGCGAGCCCGGCCGAGCCCAGCAGTTCGTCCAGACTCCGTCCGGTGGTCTGGACCGCCGACACCGCTACACCGGCGAAGGACTCCCAACCACCGCTGGCGGCGTGGATGATCTGCGCCGCGTCTTCATCGAGATTGAATTTTGCCTGCAGCTCAGCAGCAGTGAGCTTCTTCGCAGCCTGGTCGATCATCGGTGTCTGTCTTCCGCCTGGAAGCCGTAGTCGGAGACGGTGTCATCAGGGACGACGGGAACTTCTGCCGGAGCGGTGACGAAATCGAAATCCTCCGCGCTGATTCCCTTGAGCTCGGAACCCAGCTGGGCCAGAGTGCTGGCGTTGAGGCCGGAGTCCACGGTGAGGAAAGGGCTGAGCGCCCGGACCAGTTCAGACATCTTCAGCGGGTTGAGCTCATAGTCTGCAGACAGCACCTGAGCACCGATTGCTCGGATGAATTCCTGCTGATTGCGGATGCGCTGCAGGTCACCGTTCGCGAACGCTGTGCGCTCGCAGACGAATGCGAGTGCCGCCTCCCCATCAAGCGTGTTGGGCCCGACGCTGAAGTCGTGACTTCCGGATTCGAATGCCGCCGACGACACGACATCGACACCGCCGACGAGATCGGTCAGGTCACTGAGCCCGGCGAGGTCGACGACAGCGACGTGGTCGATGTCGATGGCGAGGAACTCGGAGACCGCCCGTACAGCTAACGGCAGACCTCCGACCTCGACGGAGGACTCGACCGTGCCCTGCCCATGGCCCGGCACACTCACCCAGGTGTCGCTCGGGATGGATACAAGCTGGACCCCGCTGCGGTCGGCGGGAATCCGGACGACCATAATCATGTCCGTCGGAAAACCAGTGGAAGCCGTGGAGTCGGTGGCGGCGGTGGAGCCCGGGGCAGCAACCGGTGAGTTGGTGCCGAGGAACAGAATGTCGACTGCCTCCGGCCCGGCGCTCGGTTCCTGCTGCTTCGATGACTGCAGCTGCTTCGCCAGAGCAGGATCGTCCGTCGTCGCGGTCCCAGAATCCCAGGACAGCCCCAGATACCCGGTGTACGCACCGACTCCGGCTCCGACGAAGAGGAGAGCGAAGACTACGAGGCCCGCCCCGATGATGATCGTCTGCTTCTTCATACTCTGACCGCCTCATCGATGTAGGCTGCGATCTCCGCAACCACTTGGCTCCGGTCCTCCGACGGCAGATCTGTGCTCGACGGAAGTGCCAACCCGGTTTGGAACAGCTCCTCCGCACGGCCGGTGATGTACCGCTGATCGCAGCCAGCGTGCACGGGCTGCAAGTGCATCGGCTTGAACACCGGGCGAGTTTCGACTCCGCGCAGCAGCAGTGATTCACTCAGCGACCAGGCATCGGTGCCTGATTCGGGTCCGACGATGAGCACACTCATCCAGCAGTTGCCGTCAGCGGCGTCGAGGACTCGCATTCCGCCGACTGATCTCAGCGACTCGTCGTAGACACGATTATGGGAACGTTTGATCGCCACGATCTCCTCGAGCCGATCCAGCTGAGCCAGACCCAGAGCTGCGAGAAGGTTGGACAAACGGTAGTTGTATCCCACCTCGGTGTGCTCATAGTGCACCACGGGCTGCCGCGCCTGGGTCGAGAGATAGCGAACCCGGGCGGCGGTCTCAGGGTCGGAGCAGAGGACCGCACCACCCGAGGAGGTGGTGATGATCTTATTGCCGTTGAAGGACAGTGCGGCAACCTCGCCGAACGATCCGGCCGGCTCCCCGTTCAGGCTGGCGCCCAATGACTCGGCGGCATCGGAGACGACGACGGCATCATAGGCCGCAGCGATCTGCCCGATGCGCAGGTAGTCAGCGGGTCGTCCGTAGAGGTCGACGGGCATCACCGCACGGATCGGACGTCGTGTGGCCAGGGCATCCGCACAAGCGGCCTCGAGCACCGCGACGTCCATGAGACCTGAATCATCGCAGTCGATGAACACAGGCTCGGCGCCGAGGTAGTGGAGGGCATTGACGGTCGCGGCGAAGGTGAGCGTCGACACCGCAACACGGTCTCCGCGCCCGATCCCCTGCACCAGCAGGGCCAGATGCAGCGCGGCGGTTCCAGAACTCACCGCCACGGCATGAGACCGACCGGTGACGGCGGCCAATCGTGTTTCGAACTCATCGAGCTGCGGACCGGCCGGAGCCACCCACCCGGATCGCAGTGCGGCAACGACCGCACCTTCTTCCTTCGCCCCCACAGATGGAATGCACAGGGGAATACGCATCGCCGTCATGACCAGCTCGTCCCAGCCAAATCGAGCCTGCCCGTAGTCTGGCCGACTCCGGCCACTTCGACAGCGGGCATCTCAGCAGGCATCTCAACGAAGTTCGAGACGGTGGGCGCCGAGGTGAGCGCAGCGACTGGTGCTGTCGCATCCACACCGTCAACGGTCTCCACATAGCAGTCGCGGATGTTCTCGAGGGTAGCGCCCGGGACGGGAACCGCCGTCGGGTCCAAGGGTGAGACCTCGACCGTCCAAGACACCCCGTTGGCCGAGGTTCGGTCAAGCTCATCGGGCGAGAACAGCTCCTCGTGCAGCTTCTCCCCCGCACGCAAGCCGGTGTAGACAATGGGACACGACCGTCCGGTCAGGGCCATCACCCGCTTCGCCAAGTCGACGATGCGGACGGGTTTGCCCATGTCGAGGACCTGCGTCTGGCCGCTGCCGCCCAGGGCCGCAGCTCGCAGCACCAGCAGGCACGCCTCGGGAATGGTCATGAAGAAGCGTGTGACGTCAGGGTGTGTCACGGTCAGCGGTCCGCCCCGCCGGATCTGATCGGCAAACGAGATGAGCACCGACCCACGTGAACCGAGGACGTTTCCGAAGCGCACCGACACATAGGGAAGACCCGTGACGGCGGCATAGTGGGCGGTGAAGCGTTCGGCGACGAATTTCGACCGTCCCAGTTCGCTGCTGGGGTTCGCCGCCTTGTCCGTGGAGATGTTGACGAATCGGCCGACACCGTGTTTCTGGGCCGCGCGCAGGACGTTCAACGAACCGTGCACGTTGGTCTTCCACCCTTCAGCGGGATAGCTTTCGAGCATCGGCAGATGCTTGAGCGCGGCCGCATGGATGACGATGTCAGGTTTGTGTTCGGCGAAGGCGTGGTCGAGTGCCTGCGGGTCACGAATATCGGCGAGGACGAGATCAGGGGAATCCATCAGCGCTCTCCCCTCAAGGCTCATGCACAGTGAGTGCAGCTCTGACTCATCACGGTCGAGCATGATCAGTCGTCTCGGATCGTGCCGCGAGATGATCCTGCACAGTTCGGATCCGATGGAGCCGCCGGCTCCGGTGACGAGCACAGTACGTCCTTCGACGAGACGGGAGATCTGATCGCTCTCAGGTTCGATCGCGGGTCTGCCGATGAGATCGGTGACATCGAGATCGCGGATATCGGAGAGCCCGATGTCCGATGAGAGCATATCCAGAGGCGAAGGCACTGCCCGCACCCAGGTCGTCTCCGGCTCCAGTCGCTGAACAAGGGAGGCGAACACCTGCGCCGGTGCATCGGCAATGCCGACGATGACTCCGGCGGCATGCGAAGCGGCAACCACCTCGGCGACGGAAGAAGTAGTGCCACGGACGGGCACACCGTGGATGAGCTGTCGAGCCTTGGTCGGGTCATCGTCGATGATGGCCACGGGACGGTAGGGGCTGAGCGGATCCGCCATCATCTGGGAGACCAGCGAAGCCCCGAGGTCACCGGCGCCGACGATGATGACGGGTTCACCGGCCACCGGCACCATCCTCAGCTCCTGGAGGACTCGAACGACCTGTCTGACGAAGACCATGAGGGCTTGGGCGAAGAGCAGAGCCAGAAGCAGCCAGGGGATGTCCTCCCGGTATTCCGGCACCGCGCCCACGACGGCGGTGCCGGTGAAGAGGATGGCCGCGACCACGCCCTGATTGCGCAGTTCACGGTCGGAGCCGAGCTGATACCGGTTGCGATACAGCGAGAGCAGGTAGCCCAGGCCGATCTGACCGATGACGAGTGTCGGCAGCAGGAGAAGAAACTCGCCGCCCCAGACCCGCCCGAACAGGGAGACGACGAGGAACCACGAGATGATGAGGGCCGACCCGTCGAGACAGGCCAGACCGAGAGCACTGGAGTAGGGCCGACGACGAGGACTGTCAGCGGCGGACGGCAAAGGGGCTGGGAGTTCATTCATTGTTTTCACGAGGCCCAGGATTCCCCAGCCCTCTCACAGCCAATAGGGGGTTACCTCCGGACAGCGACGTGTCACTACTCTGTCATGATCAGGTCATCACTGGCTCCCAATACTCAGTCACCCGCAATGACCTGGAACTTGTGGATCAAACCCCCTCGCACCGCCCCTCAGACACTCGCGTGCCCCGAGATTCCGCCCTCGACGGTTGACCGCACGGAGTCTGCGGATGACCGTAGACCGCGGTGATTTCGGCGAGTTCACGTCCCGCGTGCTCCTAGTCTGAGAGCGTCAGCGAGAGCAGAGAACAGGGATGGTGAAGCAGCGTGAGAATCGGCTTATTGGCCAGCACCGGTGGGATGTTGGATTCCTTCTTCATCGAGATCGCACAATCGTGGCGATCATGTGGACACACTGTCAGCTTCGCCGCCGGGTCAGCGATGGTCTCGGACCAGGCAACGCTGATCCCCGGGCTCTCCCGTCGTCCCGACCCGGGCACGTTTCGAGCCCTGGCCGGCCTGCGGCAGTGGTCGGGGAGTGAGAACCTCGACGTCATCGTCACGAACTCGGCAACCGCCTCGGCGCTGGTGAGACTGGCCGGAACGAAAGTGCCCGTCGTCTACTTCTGTCACGGACTGCACTGGAACGAGCTCCGCTCGATCTCGGACCGGGTCTGGCCGGTCCTCGAGCGCATGCTCCTTTCGCGCACTGCCGGAGTCATCTCACTCAATTCGGACGACCAGGCATGGTTCGCCGAGCGTATTGAGAGCCGTCGCCGGCTGCATCTGTCGGCCGGAGTCGGACTCGATCTGGCTCGCTACCCCGTCAGAGACTTACCCGACGGTCCGCTCCGACTGTGTTGGATCGGGGAGTTCTCCACTCGCAAACGTCCGCATCTGGCGATGGAGGCAGCGGCCGAACTGCAGCGACGAGGAATCGACTTCCATTTCGAGATGCTCGGTGAGGGAGTCTTTCGTGCGCAGATCCGTGATGAGATCTCTGCTCGTGGACTGTCGGGGATCGTCTCCGCAGATGGTCCGGGTGATGCGGCCGCGGTGCTCGCGGACAGTCATGCTCTGGTGCATACCGCGCAGTGGGAGGGCCTGCCCCGTGTCATGTTGGAGAGCCTGGCAGCCGGCCGCGGCAGCTATGCCTTCGACGTCAAGGGCGTGCGTGACATTCCTCTGGCTCAGCTGAGTGTCGACGGCGACGCAGAAGAGCTGGCCACCCGGATCGCCGCAGACTGGGAATCGGGACGATTGCGCCGACCCCTGACCTTCGACCGAGGCCTCCTCGATTACTCACATGCCGCCGATGGCATCCGGCAGTTCCTGCCCACTTTCGTCCACACCGTGTCGTCGACGTCTGCCCGGCGGAGAGAACCTCATGTCGAATGATGCTCTGATCTCCGTCATCATCCCCGTCCACAACGGCGAGAGGTACCTGCAGGACTGCCTGTGGTCGGTACTCACCCAGTGCCATGAGCATCTTGAGCTCATCGTCGTCGACGACGGGTCCACCGACAGCACACCGGAGATCCTTGACGACCTCAGCTCCCGGGACCCCCGAATCATTCGTCTGCAGACCGATCACGCCGGAGCCTCAGCGGCTCGCAATGCCGCGCTGGCGAAGGCAGGCGGCGAATGGGTCATGTTCGTCGACGCCGACGACCAGCTCCTCAGCCCTTGTCTGCTCAAAGCAATAGCCGACGCCTCGGACTCCGCCCTCGACGTGGTCACCTTCGAGACCAGCAGCAACCCCACCGACATCGCCGATGCCCACGACGCCGCGCTCCTCGCGCGGCACAGGTGCGTCGCCGGTGAAACCCGACTCACGAGGCCGAGGCGGGTACTTGATCCGACCTATCTGAGCCCGAAGATCATCGACGAATCATTGAACACAGTATGGAACAAGGCCTACCGTCGTGCGGCTGTGACCCGGTCAGGGGCGCGATTCCCCGTCGGGGTCCACCTCGGCGAAGACCTGCTGTTCAATCTCTCCTTCGCCCGTGCAGCTTCGATCGGGAGCCATCTGCCCCTGCTGGGCTACTACTACCGGCAAGACAATTCAGCGTCGGTGACCAAGCGTTTCATCCCCGGAAAGCACGATGAGCTGATGCTCGTCAACGACGCTCTGCAGCAGTTCGCCTCGGACCTGAGCTCGCCCGAGCTGATCGCCGCGGCCGGATACATCCGGGCCAAGAATGCGGTGTCCTCAACCAGGGACCTCCACCACCGGCAGTGCCCTCTCCCCTTGCGGGAGAAACTGGCGGCGGCCAAGACATATCGCAGTGCAGCGACGCGGGTGGCCACCCGCGGCCTGAGACCCGTTCAGCTGCTGTTCGGCTCAGCCTACAATCTGCTCGATCATCGAGTGCTGTTCCTCCTCACCGGGTTACTCGCCGCGGCGAACCGGCGGGCTATGCGCTGAATCGACACGTGCTGGCGGTACGTTGCATCGGCACGCGCCCGCGTTGCATTGCTTCAGCACAGGTCTCAGGTGTTGAGCAGCATGTCCATCATCAGGTATTGAGCAGCTTGTCCATTGCGCCGATGTACTGGCTCCAGCCGAGGAAGGCGATCATGAGCCCGACACTTGCCAGTCCCTGTCTCCACCCTTTCAGGCAGAGCACGGGGATCGTCACGATCAGCGGCACTATCGACCAGGAATAGGCCGCGACCCTGTCGCTGTAGTAGACGAAGCCCAATGCAAGGTAGTAGGTATTGAGGATGATGAAGGCGTGGAACAGCTGTCGGTACCAGTCCGGCAGGCCATCGATCGTCTTCAGCACGACATAGCCCATCACGAGGACGCAGAGCCCGAGAATCCAGAAGTCCGGTCTGTTCGTCCCGCCGGTGTACAGATCGGCGTTCTCAGGATCGGTGTAGGTTTCGAGTTCTTCCGAGCCGGAGGCGAACGGCGCCAACAAGGTTGCGTTGAGTCCTGTGAGGAACAGCAGAGAGAACACCACCCACACTCCCACGAGGAAATTTGTGGAGGCCTTCGGAAGAAACCGGATGCCAAGCAGCAGCAGCGCCGCAGGAATAGCCGACCAGTGGAAGAGAGATGCGATGGCCAGCCACACGAGTGTCTGCCACAGGCGGGCTCGCCGGCAGATCGAGACGAGAGCGAGCAGGATGAACAGCAGAGACAGTCCCTGCCGCAGCAGATAGCTCGAATACCCGGTGAAGAATCCGAAACAGAAGGTGATGTAGTAGACGACGGTCACCTGCCATGTCGACCGCAGCAGCCAGAGCAGTGCCAGGGCGAGCACAATCGAACCGAGCAGGGCGATGACGAAGAAGTAGACCTGCGGATCATGAGTGAAGAGACCGATGAGCCAGCCCAGCAGGAGGAAGGCAGGTTCGCGGCCCTCACTATCGTAGGCATAGAAGACCTCGCCAGTGGGCGCAAAGCTGAGGACCTGGAATTCCGTCGAATAGATCGCTTTGTCGGAGATGTCGTAGTTGCCCAAGGCCGCAACGATGGTGTTGATCAGGATCAGTGAAATCAGCGGAAGCAGCGCATTGCTCCAATGCCGCAGCTGCGGGACTCTCCAGCTCAGAACGAGCATGAGAACCCAGACAGTCGTCAGCCCGAACCAGATGGCGATCATGATCGTTTCGTGCCGCCGTCGTTGCTTGCCAGCGGCAGAGCAGCACTGGGCAGCTCGGACTGAATTCCGTAGGTTCGGTTTCGGTCGGCCTCCGCCGCCGACAGTTCGGACCTGTTGAGCACGAGACCGATCGGAGCTCCCAGCTCGTCCAGGGCTCTGACGGATTCTGCGACGGCGCGGGACTTCACCCGTCCGGCGCCCGCAACCAGGAGGGTTCTGCTGGCCAGTCTGGAGAGGACGAGTCCGTCTGCCACAGGCAGCAGCGGTGGGCCGTCGAGAATGACAAGGTCGAACCTGCCTGCCAGTTCGGAGACCAGTTCTGCCATTGCACGGGTCTCAAGCAGCTCCGCCGGATTGGGCGGAATCTCTCCGGCCGTGAGCACGCTGAGGCCGTCATCACCCCAGGTCTGCAGCAGCTCACTCAAATCGAGGCCACCGACCAGAGCGGTCGTGAGGCCGGCCGCATTCTCCAAGCCCAAACGCGAGGCGACACTCGGTCGTCGCAGGTCGGCATCGACGAGGACGACGCTCTGCCCCGCGCGAGCGCTCGCGATGGCAAGGTCGAGGCTGAGCGTGGTCTTGCCCTCCCCCGCCTGAGCCGAGGTCATGAGCAGGACGGTGCTCTCTTCGTCGACGTGGGCGAAGCGAAGATTGGTTCGCAGCCGAAGAATCGACTCACCGCGGATTCCTGCGATCGCGGGTCCGCCCCTGGCAGACTCGTGAACGATGGCGCGATCTTCTGGGACCGATGCCATCAACGGCGCCGAGGTGATCGCCGCCAGATCGTCCTTCGTCCGGACGACGCTGTCAAAGGTTCCACGCACAATCGCAATTGCGATGCCTGCCGCCAGACCGAGCAGTGCACCGATGGGTGCGAAGACCCAGTTGGGCAAGCCGTCTGACTCTTCCGGGGCCACCGCCGCGTTCGCCTCGATGAGGTCGATGGCAGCCGTATCCGTCTTTCCCGGGTTCTCGAGCATTCCGATCCTCTCCGTCAGGCTGCGAGCAACTGCAGTCGATAACCGTGCCGCGCCGTCCGCGTCCTCGGCCTGAGCCTGGACGGTGATGAGCACGGTCTCGGGATCGCTGAATGCTTCGACCTGGCCAGCCAGTGCTTCCGGAGTGGTGTCGAGTTCCAGATCTGAGACCACTGGCTCGAGGACGGATTCGCTGCTGACCATTCCCACATAGGTCTGGATTCGCTCCTTGATGAAATCCGAAGCCATGCGCATCTCATAGGGATCGCCTGAGGTGGGCACCGACACAAACAGTTCGGTGCGCGCTGTATACGTCGGCTGGAGCAGGGTCGAGACCCCGAATCCACCCAGCCCGCCGGCTACGACGGTGAGGATGAGCAACACGGTATGACGGCGGAGGAGGTAGAGAAATTGCTGGAGATTCATCAGAGATCAGCTTTGGTCGGGCCGGAGAACCGGCATAAGACGACATCGCAGCTCAGCTCGATGTCCGGGACTCGTTCTCGCGCTTTCAGCCTAGTGAAACGTGCTTCAGGAAGGACCCCCTCCTGCTTCTGTCTACGGTTCACCGCGAGGGATGCACGGAATACCGCACATGTCAGTGGTGCATCCGCAATCCGGCGGCAAAGCCGGTCACGGAGCCGCAGGTGGGGACGATACTGGAATCCAGCCCTCGTCGTCGTGAGGTCGTCCCTGAAGTCGAGGAGGAATCCACCGGTGCACAGCTCCCGATCCTCGTTTGCATTGGTCACTGTGGGCAATGTCGCTGTTGCCGGCGCCCAGTGGTATCTGGTGTGGCTGTTCGCTCAGCAGAGCGGACCGATCGCCGTCGGCCACTACTCCACGCTGATTGCGATGATGACACCTGTATTCATCGCCACGCAGCTCGGTCTGCGCAATCTCTTCGTCACCCTGCAGCAGACCGTGCGCTGGCGCATCTATCTCGGATGCCGCTTGTCCACCGTGGGCCTGTCCACCCTCATCATCACCGGGCTGGTCATCTTCGGGCCCGTTCAGATCCACTCTGCTCTCGCTTTTCCACTGCTCATGATCAAGGTCAGCGATTCGATCGGTGATCTGTTCTATGCCCGATTGCAGAAGACTGAGCGTCTCTTCGCCTTCGGACTCATCCTCCTCGGCGTGGCCGCGGTCAGCGCAATCACGGTCACCGCGGTGATCCTCTCAACCGGTTCAGTCGTCACCGCACTGTGGTCGGCTGCCGTGGTGTCTGCTGCGGGCACAGCAGTCACCATCTGGGTGGCCTCGGCCAAACCGCCCGAAACGCCCGGGGCAATAGAGTCACGGACCTCGGTGCGCGAGGAGATCCGTGCACTCATTTCGGCAGGAGTCCCGATGTCCCTGATGCAGGGTGTCTACTCCCTGCTGTCCTATGTGCCGCTTGCCGTAGTCGCCTGGTTCGGATCACCCAGCGACGTCGGACGCTACGCTTCGGCCGCCTACCTCGTCGTCTTCGCCAATCTGGTGGGCGCGTCGATCGAGACGGTCGTCCTTCCTGCCTTTCGCACCATCCACGACGGCGAAGGGGCCGTGGTGCTGCGGCGCAGAGTGAAACGGCTGTGCGGGATCGCTCTGACCAGTCTTGTCCCCTTTGTCGTGCTCGCGCTGTTCATCGGACCGTGGCTGCTGTCGACCATCTACGGTGCCGACTTCGTCCTCTCCCGAGAAGCCGTGCTCTTCCTTGCCCTGGCTGCACTCTGCACACTGCCGACCTATCTGGCATCGGCGAACCTGCTTGTCCTCAACCGCTATTGGGCCACCTTCTTCGTCGGCGCAGCCGCGATCGGCACTGTTCTCGCAGGCGGTGGGATCGCCGGCATGGCCGGAATGTCCGCCGTGGAAGCAGGATGCCTCGCGGTGTTCATCGGCTCGCTGACACGGCTGCTGGGCGAGTTCTACTGTTCCCGACCCAGGCATGAGTCATCGCCGGTTACTCTGTGATCGGGTCTCAGACGGTGTGGTTGAGTCCAGACGATGTGATTGGGCCGTACACGGTGTGGTTGAGTCGTATGCGGTCGGTGACACGGGCCCGGTGAACGGGCATCGCTTCAGGCTCGGCCGAGGCCGCTGTTCCGGTACTCCCAATCGACCATCTCGTACACACTCGGGAGCAACTGGTCGGACATCACCGGGTTGAGCAGATCCCAGTCATCGTGCGGATCGACAACATCGTCGAAGTCCGGTCCACCGGGAGCCGGCATGCGGGAACGCTGTGCCAAAGCGACCAGGTTCTCCCAGCGCTGTCGAGTCGTGGAGTCTTCGGGCGTCGAGAGGGAATGGATGATGCGTGCGAACTCCCGCAGTGTGAAGGTTCGTCTGAGCGCGCGCGGTTCAAGAGTCACCACCTGGCTCCGGTGCCACCGCTCCATACCGATCACCAGATCAGCGTTCGTGACATGCGCAGGCTGCAGACGCTTGGCGCGAAACTCGCTGAGGTCGAAACCCCAGTCTGCCGCCAAGGACTGCACATCCTCGGTTGCCCCGGCCCCGACCACGCCTTCAGTGCCCGCGCTGTCGAGGGCGAATCGACCGGGGGCGACTTCGTCGAACCCCTGTTGGAGCAGTCCAGCGGCCAGCGGCGAACGAAAGAGATTTCCGGTGCAGACGACAAGGATTCTGAAAAGAGCGGTCGGTGACTCACTCCTGGCCGTCACTGCTCTGCAGTCCGCTCTCCAGCCCCGATTCTCCTGGCGGCATCGGCTGTTCCCGTGCCCGGCTGATCGAATTCTCCAGCGGCTCGATCGGAGGTTACGGTCAGGCCTCCGGACCCCTCGGTGCGCTGTGCTCTCCGCCGAGTCCGGCTTCCGGGCCAGACTCGAGGTGTGCGCGTGGACTGCTCGGCACCGAGCTCTCCCGACAACCATCCGACCGGTTCCGTGCCTTCGGTGAGAGGCGAATCTTCGCCGCTGTTCGTCGTGGAGTGACGGGACCCGGGCGGCAGGCTGGCAACCGACTGCCGCGCCGAGTAGGTCTTCGTATATCCAGTCAGGTCGGTATGCCCCAGAGGGACCTTGTTGACGACGAGGCTGAGCGGAGTGTCGACCACGGACAGATCGTTCAGTGCTTCTTCCAGCTCGTTGCGCGAGGTCTCATTCACCGCGATGACGTGGACTATCCGACCAGCCATCTTGGCCAACAGCAGACCGTCCGCGACAGGAAGAACTGGTGGGCAGTCGAGGATGACGGTGTCGAAATCATTGCGCAGGACGGTCATGAGTTTGGACATCGACCTCGAGTCAATGAGTTCCAATGGGTTGGACACCTTGTCGCCGGCGGTCAGCACATAGAGCTCGTCTTGTCCCCATGGCTGCAGCAGATCGTGGACATCCGCGGTTCCCAGCAGCGCGGTCGTCAACCCTGCTGAGTTCTCAAGGCCGAGCCTGTCGGCCACGGCAGGCTGGCGGAGGTCGACATCAACCAGCACCACTCGCTGCCCGGATTGCGCCAGCGAGATCGCCAGATTCACACTGGTTGAAGTCTTCCCTTCGGAGGGCACCGATGAGGTGACTTCGATGACGTTGTTCAAGTCTTCGACTCGAGCAAATCGCAGGTTGGCTCGCAGGCGCCGAATTGCCTCTGCAAAGGGAGAATCCTGATAGCTCGCTGTCGGCTCCGGATGCGCTGAGGATTCGTTGCGCACCGGCACCGAGGCGAGGATCGGCGCAGCAGTCACCTCGCGGATACTTGTGATATCGCGGATTTTGAAGTCAAGTGCGGAGCGGAACAGCGCAATTGCGATGCCGAGTGCCGCCCCCAGGAGGATTCCGATTGCTGCGCAGAGCCACAGCGCCGGTCCGCTCGCCGTCGATGGGACACTCGCATCGTTGGCCACGGCCAGACGGATACCTGATTGTGCCTTCCCGTGGCGGGATTCAAGGTCGGTGATCGTCGTGGTGAGGCTGTCTGCCACCGCCTCCGAAACTCGAGCGGCTCCTCCAGGTGTTGCGGCAGTCGCGCTGACGGTGAGCAGCACGGTCCCGTGATCGGATGAGGCCGACACGTATTCAGCCAGTTTCTCGGGACTGATCTTCAGATCCAGATCGCGAATGACGGGTTCGAGCACAAGTCGGGAATCAGCGAGATCAACATAGGTTCGCAGCCGTTCCTGGACGAAGGCAGACGCGATCTGCTTCTGGTCCGGGTTCGCTGCTTCGACCGTGGACACAAACAGCTCGGTCTCCGAGGTGTACTCGTCGGGGAGCAGGAGATAGACACCGACACCGCCAAGACCGCCTGCTGCAATCATCACGATCAGCAGAACGATGTTCTTGCGCACAATCCGCATAAAATCGATGATGCTCATCTCGGGTCCAATCCGGTCTGAAGGGAAACAGCTGCGGTGATGTTTGGCCCCAACTGTACTGTCGGAGACGGCATCACGGTCGGTCTCGTCACCGAGCTTGCGGCCTCCCGCAACGACCCTGCGGAGACATTCGCCTCCCACGCACTCGCCCCTGAGGATCTCGACCAGAGCCGCATTCTCAGTGACTGTGGTCGGGGGCACATCCCCGCACTTCCCATTCGCGAATCACGTCGATCGCGGACACGATCTGAGTATTCATCCGTTCGTATGCTCGTGCGGGGCGGTTGTGCGGATCGATGACATCATCATCGTCTGCACCCCCAGGTGGAGGAGTCCGATAGCGGGGGGCCAAAGCGACGAGGGACTGCCACCGTCCAGTCGGCGTCGCCAGCTGTTCGGGGCGCACAGTGGGAAGGATGCGTGCGAACTCGCGCAGGGTGAACGTGGTCCGCAGTGCCCGCGGACTCACCTTCACGACCTGGCGTCTGAGTGCTCTGTCCATGACCAAGATGAGATCGGCTTCGGAGATCATTGCCTCATCAAGCTGACTGACGACGAATCCGTGCAGACGAATCCCTCGGCGCGATGCCAATCTCAAGACTTCCACGGCAGCTGGCCGCCCAGGTGTGACGTGGGTTCCTGCGCTGCGCACGCTGAACTCACCTGGCGCCTCGGTATCGAGCTCGTGCTGCAGCATCCGTGCCGCCAGTGGGGAACGGCAGATGTTGTTCAGGCCCACGACGAGTATCCGAAATCCTGTGGGCATCACTGCCCAGTCTCCGTTGACAGAGGCGTTCGTCATTGGCTTGCGTCCGCCTTCGGCAGACTCTGCATCGCCGTATTGCCTCGGCCCGCGGCCCCATACGTTTCGGCACGGACAGTCTCATCTGGCCATAGTCTGCAGGCGGCAAGAATCCGGTCGGCTGATTGACGGTGTCCGAATTTCAACTGTTCGTCAGGGGCGGTGATCTCGTAGAACCCAATTTCGGCCAGAATCGAACGATCCACGCTGTCTGCAAGCGGAGCGCACACTGCGAATTCTGCCTCGGTGGCCCGCGCCCGGTTGGTCAGGAGTCGGACGATCTCTCGCCGCATCTCGATCTCCGGTGCCGCCTCCGACCAGTCGTCGAAGCGGATGAACAGAGTCTTAGCGTTCACGACCGACATCTCACAGGATCCGATCGTCTGTCCTGCTGTGCCGTTCACAGCCCACGTCGTGATGGCCTCGGTCCGAGTGCGCTGTTCGAACACCAGCAGGTCCGATTTCAAGGTGCCGCCGAAATTCTCCGCGGTCACCTCACCGTCCTGGCTGATGCCATCGGCGCGCAGGACAATGGTCACCGTGCGCAGGAGTATGCGCAGGTCAAGAGCGAAGCTCAAGGTATCCACGTATTCGACGTCCAGGTCGAATCTGTCATCCCAGCGCACACGATTGCGGCCGCTGACCTGAGCCATGCCGCTCAGTCCTCCACGCACCTGATGTCGACGCCGCTGTTGGTCCGAGTAGTGAGGCAGATAGCGGGTGGGCAGCGGTCGCGGACCGATCAGGCTCATGTCTCCACGCAGCACATTCCACAGACTGGGCAGCTCGTCCAAGCTGCTCGAGCGCAGCACCCGACCGAAGCGAGTCATCCTCTGCCCATCGGAGACAAGGCCTCGCTCGGGATCTGCGTTGAGCATGCTGCGAAACTTCCACAGCCTAAAGACCCGTTCGCCCTGAGTCACGCGCTCCTGGGTGAAGAACATCGGTGCACCGAGGAACAGAAGGACCAGGACTCCGACGACGGCGATAACCGGTGCCAGTACCAGCAGGGCCACCAGTGCACCGAGGATGTCCAACAGTCTCTTGATGACGTGATATCCGATCATCTCGGCACTCCTTCAGACGCCGGGACAGTGCATATTGCGGCGATGCGGGAACCCTGTTCAGGGCTGAAGCTCGTTTCGTCGGTCACCATGATGATGCGTTCCTCACTCTCTTCCGATTCTCAGGCTAGGCGTGCACGACGGTGCCGCCTCTCGTCTTGCTGCAGGCTTGCGGGAGACCGTCGAGTTCCTGCGGTCGCCGTCGGTTTCAGGCCACAGGGAGCCCCGCGCCATTCGCCAATCGAGCGATGAGTCCGGTCCGCGAGGTGACGTCGAGTTTTCGGTACACAGATGTCAGTCGCAGCTCCACTGTGCGCAGGGAGACGAATATCCGCGGTGCGATCTCCCTGTTCTTCAGACCTTGTCGAACCAGCTCAACGACGGTTCGTTCATCTGCGCTCAGCTGGTCAAGCAGACTGTTGTGCGCCGGTTCCGCTCGAGCCTGTGTGCGCTCGGGGCTGGCGGTGTGGGCCAAATGGTCCGAGCCGACTTCACGGAAGATCGCCACCGCCAGGCGTGCTCGTTCGGTGGCACCGCTGTGAGCACCGCATTCGGCAAGACGGTTGGCCATCACCAGGAGCGTCACTCCCTTGTCGAATTGGGAGTCATCGGGCCGCCACGAACCGAGCAGCCGTCCCATGGCTTCCAGGCCCGCAGCCTCGGGGAGCATGATGATGCGCGAGCGTTCCAGGGCGATTTCCGCCCAACGAGATGGCACCCTCTCGACTCTGCCGTGGAAGACACGGACGAGCATTCCCGCGTGTTCTCGTCGCCCTGTGGCGAGCAGGGCCTCGATGAGATCCGGTTCGTAGCGGATGACGTTCGGGTTGAGTTCACTCAGAGCCAGCTCTTCGCAGCGATGCAGATGGCGCACCGCCTCGGCGGGAAGACCCATGCGCAGCAGATAATTGCCTTGGATTGCGTTGAGCTCAGCCAGAAGGCTGAGATTCTGAGAGGCCGTGGCATGCGCAGTCACTGCTGCTTCGACCTTCTCCGCATCACTGGCACGTCCCTGTGCCAGGAGGCTCCAGCACTGCAGCAGCAGAAGACGGTCCAGTCGGATCTCCCCATTGGACCCAGCAGTGGGCGCGCATCTGTCGATGAGTGCAATGGCCAGACCGGTATCTCCTCGTCGAATTGCGATCTCGGCGCGTACAACCTGCGAGTGCGTTTCCCAGATGGTTCCCCGAACGTCGCACGCGTCCAAACAGTCCAGAGTGGCAAGAGCCGAGTCGTAGTTCTCGGCGACCATCAGGCCCATGGACAGCAGGAGCAGACCGACGGGGTCTGAATCCTCGACAGTGTCGAGTGCCCGGAAATCCTCCACAGCGCGGCTGTCACGCCCTCGTCCGCATTCGAGCAGGACGTCCAGAGATCGGTGCAGTCGCCTTGATCGGTCGTCGAAGTGAGCGCTGAGTCCGTTTGCGGTACTCAGCAGCCCCTGCGCTTCAGCATTTTCTCTCCTCAGCACATGGCACAGTGCGATGACCAGCTGCAGATGCGCTACTTCAGTCGGCGCAGCCGCCGCTTCGCTGCGACTCCACTGGTTGCGCAGGCGCAGTGGGACGCTCTGGTGGACAAGGAATTCAGCCCACACTCTCAGCGTGCGTGCTCGGACGATGACTCTCGCGTCGGTGCTGCGAACTGCGTGGTCGAGGTAGCGCAGAGCGAAATCGATGCGACCGCGGTTGATCAGGCAAGCAGCCAGAGCATTCAGCTGCGCGGAAACCGCCCCCGGGTCCATGCAGAGGGCAAGGGCGCGTTCGGCGAATTCGATGCCGGCCCACTCCATTCCCAACCGAACCAGCTCACTGGCGTCCGTGAGCAGTTGGAGTGGCGTCTCATCCGCGGCATCGATGAAGGACCGGTGCCAGTGGTGAAGCTCGGGGTAGGATCCCTCGCAACGCTGCGCGAGCAGCGAGTGACCGGCCAGACGCTCATCGATACTCATGGCTCGATGCCTGCTGGCCCGGGTCAGTTCCTCCGAGATGCGGCAGTACAAGCCGTCCTTCTCGACGGTGCCCCGGGCTTCCAGCTCCGAGAACCATTCCTGTGCCTCACGAGAGGCCCCAAGCAATGCGGGCCGCGGGGACAAGGGGGCCAAGGACATGAGCCCCAACAGCTCATCAGCGGAGGTGCCGAGTCCGATCTTCTGCGCCGAGACCATCTTCTCCGCGTTCGGGCCCAAGCGCAGCGGCAGGTCCAGGGCCTGCGACCCTTCCAGTTGATTCGACGGCAGACGTTCGAGCAGCTGAAGCAGTGCCGAGGGTCGTCCTGAGGCTGTGCGCACAGCTGCGTCGGCCACTCCCGCGGCAATGCGTCCGCCCGTCAGGTCATCAGCCAGTTCACGCATTCGACTTTCGCTCAGCTGCCGCAGCTCTACTGCGGGGACTCCGGCCAGCGGACTGTTCGGAGACAGTGCGCCCGTCGATACCGCGAACTTCAGCCGTTTGCCTGCCATGCGTCGCAGCATGTGACCGAGAATGACCTGCGAGGAATGATCCATGTCATCGGCTCCCGGCACTATGACCAGCGCGCTCTGCTCCGGTTCCAGACTGCCGACCAGTCGGGTCATGTCATCCGCGATTGCCGGAACCGAATCCAGGGAGTCAGACTTCTCTGCACGCAACCTGCTCTCGAGGTCTGCGGAATCGAAGCCTGTGAGTCTGAGAGTGCGCAGGGAGGCCAGTACGATCTCCAAACCTGCATAGGCCCGAACAAACTCGGTCTGGCCGTTGGGAACTCGGATGACGGGGACGGTCGACTCATTCTCCAACGCCATGAGCATCTCATCACCGCCCAGTCCCGGCGAGCTGATGACGGCTGCCGCACTGTGACGATCTAGGAGGTTGCGCAGCTGGTCAAGCTCGGCGCGGCGGATCAGCGCGTGCATCGCGTGCTCCGCTCAGCAGCTGAATCTTCGTCATTCCTCGGCGGCTTTCGCCACGACCTGTTGTTGTCCATGCCCACATGATTCCGTCGCAGAGGATGCCCAGAAAGGTGGTCATGCCCGGACATATTCCGGTCAGTACTCAGTCATGACAGAGACAGCACTGGTTCCTCTACTCAGTCGTTTTCACCCGCTGTTGTCGAGCGCGCGACAGCTGCCGAAGAGTCGCGGCCGCTGCTGCAGACTAGTCAGATGGAGCATCTGCTGGCGGCGGCTGCCCAGTCGCCCACATATTGCCGTTGAGGTAGTCCTCAACTCCCCCACGACGTCGCACCAGAGTCAGCGAATCCTCGTGAAGGACATAGACCGCCGGCTGAAACTCGATGAACGAAGAACCGTAGGTCATGGTGTAGGCGCCGACTCGTCGGAAGACGATTCTGTCTCCCTCAACGAGTTTAGGAGAGTCCTTCAACACCATCAGTCTGTCGTCTTCCATGCACGTGAACCCGGCGAGCACCTGTTCAGGATGGCTCGTGCTCGGAACGGCTTCGGTGGCGATGTCATACGAGACCTGCTTGCGAAAGAGCGGATCGATATCGGTCCTGCTCGTGTCCGTGATGACGAACCGCTGGGTCCCGATGTCCTTGGTGTCGAGTACCTGCGCATGCAGCTCCACCGGGGTCGCAATTACGGAGCCCCCGGGTTCGATGACCAGCAGAGTCCGGTCGGGATCAACGACGGACTCGAGCTCTGCGCGGATGCAGGAGATGTAGTCCGCAAACATTGTGGTGTCTTCGAGGCTCCCGAAGAAGCCGCCTCCGATGTCGATCCAGTCCAGGTGAAGGTCAAGGGTCGAGATGATCTCCGCGGCGACTCCGGCCGCTGCCTGATACACCTGCAGACTCTTGGTTCGAGAGTTCCGGTGCATGTGGAGACCGACGACGCTTGCGCCGGCTTCGGACAACCGTGAGATCACCGCTTCGAGATCGCCGTTGGTGTAGTCGAAACCGAATCGGCTCGACTCGCCGACCACGGTGCTCTCCCCCGGACACAGCGCATCGAGGTCCCAATTGACCCGGAGGCCGACTCGCACATCCAGACTCGGGTCCTCGGCGGCCAGCTCGGCCGCCCACCTGACTTCCCTGTTCGAGTCCAAATTCGTGAGCGATCCGTTACGCAAGGCGGCGCGGAGGACCTTCCGGCTCTTGACCGGGCCGTTGTACACGATCTGCTCCGGCTCGTAGCCGATTGCGCAGGCCAGCCTGTATTCGGAGTCCGAGACGACTTCTGCCCAGATACCCTGCCGTTTCATATAGGTCAGAAGCCACGGCAGGGAGTTCGTCTTCACGGAATATGACATGACGGAATTGGGCCAATGCTGCGCCAACGCACCCTGAAAGCGATTGACCAGCAATTCGAGCGCAGACTTGTCGATGACGAAGGCCGGAGTCGGCGGACCTGTGATCCGTGGATGTTCTGTGGAGTTCATGAATGCCTTCCTCATTGAGTCTGGACGTCGTCACCACTGTCGCTGCTGTGGTGGGGCCGCTGCTGCCGCGGCAGCACCGTCGTGCAACGCCGATGCGAGTTCGTCGTCTATGTGTGTTCCATCTCGGCGGAGAAGTCGGTATCCACTCGCGAACCACGAGACGTCACCCGGGTTTCCTGATATTTGGCGGAGATGACGCCCGCCTCGTACTGCTTCCATCCCTCATCGATGGGGATCCCGAAGACCTGACCCGTGTAGTAGAGGGGAACGTCTGCTCCTGCCAGGTGCACGAAGGGATAGCCGCCTCCGAACCGAGGATTGATATCGATGACGGACACCTGTCCCGCATCGTCGAGGAACATGTCGACATCGATCAGCCCGGACAACCCTGCCGCCCGAGCGATCTTGCCCGAGGCTTCCCGGAACGGCTCGGCGTCAACAGTGACGGCCTTGTCGGTCTCGCCGGCGCGCATCCGCAGCTTGCGGCGGGCGAAAACTCCGGAGAGCGACCCCTGTTCCACCAGGCTGGAGACGATGTCGACACCGTATTCGCTGCCGGGCACCAGGGGTTGCACGATGACATCATCCCTGGGATCTGCCCTGCCGGCGCGGGGCGGAACACTTTTGGCGGAATGAGCTACCGCCTCCCCTACACCACTGGCAGACGCCACGGCCAAACCGGAAGAACGACTACCGAATCGGTGTTTGACGACGAATTCGTCGCTTCTCCCCGCAGTCGCGAGAAGCCTGGCCAGATCACTGCCCTTCACTGTTCTCGGGGTGGGGACATCAACGTCTGCAAGCATCTGCGCCATCCGAAGTTTGTCTGCACAGCCGATCTGCCATGCGGCAGAGACACCGGGGACGAAGACACCACGGTCACGCAGGGAGTCCGCGATACCCGTCTTCACGTGCAGCTGCATCAGCTCGTAGTCATTCGCCGAGAGGAAGAGCCGCGGCTTGACCTCATCAACTAACCGCAGAATCTCATCGCCGTAGGAGGGATCGGTGTATCTCGGCAGCAGCCGAGTCTCGTCCCCATACGATGCAGCGGCGCTCGAGGGATCATTTTCGGCGACGATGATCCTCCCGTTCAAGCCGAGTGTAGAGAAAGCAGCACGAAACCAATCAATGAGATAGAGGCGTCGGCCCGCAGAGCCGATCACAATAGTCGCAGTTCCATCTGTCAATTCGCCCTCCTGAAATCGTCGTGTCGCACAAAGGGGATTACCGGGAATTCATTTCGCAGCGAATTGGACTGCTGTCACAAAGCATGAGAAATTCGACCGAAATGTTCCACTTGGATTCTTTTCAAACATCGAAACGAATCACCCTGGTGCCCACTCACATTAGCTTCACTACAATCATCGGCAGAGTGATTTTCGATATCCTTGCGGTTTCCCGAAGGGACATTGCGAGCCGTTTCTCCCAATCGCGCTTCGGCCACATCCGGGTGATCTCAGCACGCTGCGAAACTATGAGCGGTCGGTCTCCTGCTTCGCTGATCCCAACGCTTCGATATTCAACCTCGCCACGGCCTCTGCAACCTGATGCCGACGAGTGACTCCGAGCTTTCGGTAAAGGCGATAGGCGTGGCCTTCGACCGTTCTCACTGCCGCTCCGAGAAGAACCGCTATTTCCGCGTTCGATTTTCCTTTGACCAAGAAGCCGCAGATCTCCCGCTCCCGCTCCGTCAGTTGGACGGACAGGTCGTAGGAACCGCGCGCGAGGGGCGCGCTGCCGCGATGATTGAGTCGCTCCCGGGCCATCTGCACACATCGAGCGGCAATGTCCGGCGCGGACAATCGCTGCGTATCAGCAAATCTCAACAGCACCGCAGCATCCTTCGACCACAGCGCCTCACCCACTGCCCCGAGGAGTCGAAATGCGTGCCCTTCACCCGCTGCGGAGAGACAACGCATCTCTGCGACATCGACCTCTCCGAGATGGCGAAACAGGAGCGAGCGAATCTGTGCCGAGAGACCGAATTCCTGGTCCCTGTCTGCGTCCTCGAGCAGGTGCCGCAGCCGCCTCTCGGATTCCGGATCAGAGGTCCGCAGCCACCGAGAGATGAGAGTGAACACCAGCGCCCGTCTGGACTCAACGTGCAGCCCGGAGGACTCCATCTGAGCAAATTTGGCGTCAAAGTCCTCAGCTATGTCCGTCTCTCCGCTGAGCGTAGCGATGTACTGCGACACCCCCAGCGCCGAGACGAGCATGGAAGACTGATTCCAATGATCCAATGCTTCGACACCAGCACGCGCAAAACGCAGCGACTGGTCCAAGTCGCCCTCAATCAGTGAAACCTCCGCCGCCATGATGTCGCTGGTTCCGCTGTGTGCCGCGATATGAGCGATATCGCTCGTCTGCGGCAGCTGCAGCGAACGATGAACAGCGTCCAAATCGCCCAGTTCCATCATCACCCTTGCCTCGAGCATTCGCAGGAGCATTGAACCCATTCCCACAGCAGGGAGTTCACGTTTCACCAGCGCGAGGACTTCCTGGGCCCTGCGAGCTCGCCCAAGCTCCAGGTCGCGGGATGCGCAGATGAGCGCCGCTCCCATGCGATAGACGTGGGGCAAGGAGGTATCAAATGCATGGGAACGCAGCAGATCTGCATCCGGAGGGCCGTAGGTGCCCACAGCAGACCAGATAGTCAGCAGCACCGTCCTCGCCGTTGCATCATCTAAGCTTTCCGCGGCGAAGGCCCTCCTCGCCTCATGGTCAAGGTTCGCCTCGTTCGGGTGGCACGACTCGTCGTCGCAGCAGTCGATCTCGCCCGCAGCGATCCTGTCGAGCGCCGCGGTGAAGTCGGCAACCTCAAGCGCCACTGACCGGTGAGTGACCTGGCGGTTGGCCCACAACACTGCGGCGGTGACGACGAGTCCCGGGCAGCACGCTCTGTGCAGACAATGAGCGAGGAGATCGAGTCCCAAGGCCACCTGCCCAACGTTGCAGTAGAGGCTTGCCAGCTCGTAGAGTTCCGGCGCCGTCAATCGAGCTATCGGGACATCTGCCATGATTCGCAGGGCTCGATGCCATTCGCCCATCTCAATCGCGGTCATCGCGGCAGCGACGACCTGCCGTTCGTCCACGGCCGCTCCACACCCCAGCGCCCATTCCGTCCTGAGCATCTGGGAGCGTCTGCTGGGATTGTCCGGATAGTCGCGGACCATGCCGTACCACTTCCGGCTGCGGCCGATCGGCGCGTTGTAGCGAATCGTCTCCGAGGCGTGGTGTTCGCGTGCAATGTAGACGCGAGAAGTGCCCCCGACGATGCGCAGCTCATCGACATCAACGAGTCGGTCGGCTGCTGGACCAAGTCCGGCCGTGAGCATCAGGTCGATGTCGATCTCGCCTGCCATGACGACCAGCTCGAGGGCTTCCCTCTCCTCTGCCGAATACTGATCGAGATCGATGCGAGCGAAGTCGCGGGCTCGGACATCGAAGTCGATGTCGAGACCGTCGAGGACGAGAACGCCCTTACGCATCAGAAGGCGGTTCTGCCTCCGGCAGTATTCGAGCAGTTCCAACAGCTTTCCGGGGTTGCGCCCCGAGTGGAACTCGACGATGTCGAGGACTCCCTGGGCGGCGATCCCGCCAAAACTGTACTCGACTGCGGTGCGCATGTCCTTCGTCGTCAGCGGCCCCAGCACCATCTGCGCAAGCATCTGTTCGTCGACCAGATCGGCAAAGGGCCAGAACTCGCCCACCATCGAATGGCGAGTCATTGCCACAAGCTTGATCCTGCCGTCGGCTACGAGCTGCGACAGCATACGAACGCTGTGTTCGTCGAGATAGTGAGCGTCGTCGACGAACACGGTTGGGATCTGCGCGCCCCCAGTCACCGCCACGATCACGCGACCGATCAGACCACCTGGCTCATCGAGATCAACGATCATCCCGAAGATCCCGAACGGGGTCTGGCTGAGCACGCGGTCAGCGTGTAACCAGGGCTCCTTCCCACCTCGGCGACGGTGCACCTCTCTCCCCAGACGCGTCTTTCCCATGCCCACATCGCCTTCGATGAGGATGCCGACTCCGGAGGCGTCAGTCAGCGATTCCTCAATGGCTCGGAGCTCGTCTTCGCGGCCGAAGATCGGTGGGCTTCGATGCAGATGCCGCTGGGTCATGCCAGACTCCGCGCGATCACCTTGAGTTCCTGCCGGTCTCTGACATGCAGGCGCCGATAGAGACGGCCGAGGTGCCATTCCACTGTACGCACCGAAAGATGCAGCCGATCGCCGAGTTCCGAGTTGCTCGCGCCCTCGGCCACGCCATTGACCAGCTGCTTCTCGATCGTGGTGAGTATTGCAGACAGGTCTGCGCCACCAGCGTCGAAGGTGATCGTGCGCAGACTCGAATCCAGCAGCATCCGAGCTTGTTTGATCGCAGTCGGGTTATTGTTCTGCACGGCTCTGTCGCGTGCGGAGCGTGCCAGATCTGCGCACATCACAATGGCCCCGAACTTCAGCGCCTCATCCGCTGCGGCAATGACCGCTTCGTCATCGTCACCGGGGCGAATCTTCGCCACCGCAGTTGCCAGTCGCCCCAGGTTTCCGTCCACCTTCTCTGCTGCGTCAGGCAGACTCCGCTGCGCCGCCGTGCTGCCATGCCGACTCGCCTCCATCCAGGCAAAGACAGCCAGGGTGTGGGCGCCACGCTCTTCGGCCTCTGTACCGAGGCGGTGCAGATCGTCCGCGAGCTTCGCCGGGTTCCTCAGCGCATGGGCTTGGAGTTCAAGCAGGTCGGCAAGATAGTCCTGACACCAGTCATAGTCGGCGTTGGGCAGACCGTGGACCGGTCCTGTGGTCCCTCCTACGGTTTTCCCGCTGTCCGGTTCGTGTCGGCGGAATCGGGCAATGCGATCGTCTGCCGAGGCTGTCGATGTGCGTCTGCTCGAGGTCTCACGCATCTGCAGCAGCCCCTCGGCCAGGTGCAGAGCAGCTTGAACGATTTCGCGTCCGTCTCCACGCTGGCTCCCCTTCGCCACAGCCTTGCTGAGAGTCTGCCGTGCCCGCGTGAAGTGACCGGTCCACAAATCGACAAGAGCTGTGACAGGAACCGAACCTGGCTGCACCTCAACGATTCGTCTGGCGGTCGTGCGTGCGCGATCCCAGTCTCCTGCCAGATAGAATCCGATGAATATCTGCGGCACTGAGTCTTCGACTTCGAAGCTCGTCGTATCCGGCAGAGCAAACATCATCTCGGCCTGCGTCAGATACTCAAGACCGCGTTCAATTCGGCCGCACATGATCTCCACCTGGCCGAGCAGCGAGCAGGCACGCTGACGGTGTCGGGGCAGACAGCTGCGATTGCGGAAGACTCGCTCTGCCAGTTTTCGCCCCTCGTCCAAGCGTCCTCCGCGCACGTCGAACTGGGCACGAGTGACGTCCAACCGACCAGTGTCGACGGGACTACGCAGCCGTTCGCGAATCCACTCGGTACGCAAAGTCCGAGGCTCGCGGGGATCGGTCAACCGCAGCTCGATACACGCCAGTCGTGAGAGATACCTGTCGGACCCCTCTCCCACCTGCGGAGAGGAGATCAGACGGTCAACGATGTGCTCCGCCTCAACGGAGTCCCCTCGGCCCCGCTCCCCGCGCGCCAGCTCCAGGTAGATCTCCGGATCATCAGAATTCGAGTGTCTCAGCAATTCGATCGCCGCAGCGAAGTCTCCTCGCTCATTCGCCCACATGGCAGCACCGAGGACCTTGACCTCGTCGACTGGAACTCCCCAGTTCTGCGTCCATCTCACCTGGCCGAACAGCGCGGCCCCGACCAGAGGTGTCGTCTCCAGAACGGGGGTGATGTCCCGAAGCAGCTGCAGGCTATGCGAAGGCTGGACACCGTCGCGCAGACTCTGAGCGACAGCAGGTTCGACCACCGACACTTCGGCGTACCGGCCTCTAGTGATGTTGATGATTCCGCCCTCGACCAGGTTGTCGAGGACCTCGGGCTCGCACAGGGTCCGCAACGCTTCATACGGCAATGCACCGGCCATCGCGATCATCTCGAGAATTCGCTTCTGCTCCGGCCGCACATTCCACAGCGCCCGATGATCGGCGCCTCGGCGAGAAGAGGCGCTCGCGGCCGCACCGACGATGAGCTTTCTCAGCATGCGTGGGTTGCCCTGCGACTTCTGACGATAATCTGCAATCGTCCTGTCATCGAGCTCGCCTCCTGTTTCGCGAGCGATGGCGGCGATCGCATCCTCGTCCAGGCCCTCAAGATCGGTGCGTACGATCCTGCCTGCAGTCCACAGCGCCGCCAGCAGATCGATCGGCGGCCTGATCGTTTCGGCGGCCGCGACCAGTCTGATCCGACCGGCGGAAGCCAGCTGGGAGATGATCGAGAGCGAATGCTCATCGACCCGGTCCGCATTGTCGATGAGCACGACGGGTGATTGCTCCCGTTCGAAGATCCGACTCATGACCGACAGCGCGGCGCCCGATGCGATCTCATCGGCCTGTTCTCCCTCACACGAAAGCAGAACTTCGAAGATGCCCAGCTTCCTTGAGGCAATCAGGTTCGAGCCGCGGAACCGGAAGACCGGCACATCCGGGTCCAGGTTCGCTGCGACACCGTTGATGATCGTGGTCTTGCCCATTCCGGAGGCGCCGATGACAAGCACCCCACAGATGTGGGGATCCGCCAGAAACCCGGTGATCTCCGCAATCTCCGCGCGGCTTCCTTTGGCCGCGGCACGTGTTGAACGCATTGGGGCAGCATTCAATTTCACGGCGCCACGATCACTTGCCCGGCACCCACACCCGCATCGAGCGCATGTGCCGATACACAGTCGTTGCGTTCTACGCGTGCGGAAACCGCCGACATGGGCGCGACACGACTCAAGCGGCCGTTCGGAGCCCGTGAGCTGAGTTCACCACAACGCATCCGACGGTGGTGCCCGAGGAAGACCTCACACGATTCATCATTGAATGCGCGATCGTTTTGGGACACGATATTCATCCCGTTCACTTCTCTCACAGAGGGCATATTCGGTGGGCATAGGAGGAGAGCCACTCGATTATGCGAAAAACAGTTTGTTTCTTTCAGCCCGACTTCTTCGGCTGAAGGGGAGTGTCCTCCCGATACTAGAACTGCTTCATTACTGGTCCTAGCTCCAGCACATCACTGTTAAGAAAACGTAACATTCCCGGTGACCGATCATCACGAAATAGTAATAATTCAGACATATTGCGTCGTAACAGTGCAGATGCCAGGCAAATCGCACCACTGGGCCACCTGCGTCAGGCTGCCGAGAGCCTGTGGGCCGCCAGCGCGACAGAGCGGGCTCCGATCCCGCGGTTCCTCCGCGACTGCAGCCTTCAGCCACTTGTGAGCCTGAACACCGAAACGTACTATTGGGACTAAGTTACCGAACGATCAATCAGGAGTTTTCATGGACACCTTGCTGAATGCAGAGGAGCGCGAGTTCGCGCAGAAGATGCGTCAGTTCTATCGCACGGAGATACCCGAGGAACTGCGCTTCAAGGTCGCCACCGGCCAGGAGCTGACCAAAGAGGACATGGTCACGTCGCAGCGCATCCTCAATCAGCACGGATACGCTGTGCCGAACTGGCCTGTCGAATGGGGCGGTCAGGACTGGACTCCTGTGCAGCGACACATCTGGCTCGAGGAGATGCAGCTTGCCTGCGTCCCGCAGCCGCTGCCCTTCAACGTCTCCATGGTCGGCCCTGTCATCGCGACCTTCGGCAGCCAGGAGATCAAGGAGCGTTTCCTGCCCGCCACCGCCAACATCGACATCTGGTGGTCGCAGGGCTTCTCCGAACCCGATGCCGGCTCTGACCTCGCTTCGCTGAAGACCACCGCGGTCCGCAACGGAGACAAGTACATCGTCAACGGTCAGAAGACCTGGACAACCTTGGGCCAGTACGGCGACTGGATGTTCAACCTGGTGCGCACCGACCCGAACGTGAAGAAGCAGGCGGGTATCTCATTCCTGCTCATCGACATGAAGACGCCCGGTGTCACCGTCCGCCCGATTCAGCTCATCGACGGCGGCCATGAGGTCAACGAAGTCTTCTTCGACAATGTCGAGGTTCCCGTCGAGAACCTCGTCGGCGAAGAGAACAAGGGCTGGACCTACGCGAAGTTCCTGCTCGGCAACGAGCGCACCGGCATCGCCCGCATCGGCGGATCCAAGGTCAACCTGGCCCGGGCCAAGGCCTACGCCGCGGTGACGAAGACGGCACGTGGCACCCTGCTGGATGACCCTCTGTTCTCCGCCCGTCTGACTCGGATCGAAGCCGAACTCACTGCGCTTGAGATGACCCAGCTGCGCATCCTCTCAACTCAGGCTGCCGGATCTGACAAGCCGGATCCACGCTCCTCTGTGCTCAAGCTCAAGGGCTCGCAGTTACAGGAGGACATCAGCGAACTCCTCGTTGACGTCCTCGGCCCACAAGGGCTCGACTTCGTCGCCGACCGCGCCCAGGGCGAGGGCCTCTCAGACCTTCCGCTGGGTGCCGTCGATGCCCTTCCCGCGTACTTCAACACCCGCAAGGTCACCATCTACGGCGGCTCGTCCGAGGTCCAGCGCGGAATCATCTCGAAAGCACTGCTTGGTCTCTGAGGTTCCCACGAGCCCAGGACACTTAAGAAGAGGACAATCATGGATCTTGAACTCAACGACATTCAGCAAGAACTCGCCAGCACTTTGAACAAGTACCTGCGCAGCGAGTACGACACACAGGCCCGCGAAGCAATCCTGGCCAGCGACGAGGGCATCTCCCGCGAGAAGTGGGAGCAGTTCGCAGAGATGGGCCTGCTCGGCCTGGCAATCCCGGAGAACTACGGTGGAGCCGAGATGACCTTCGCCGAGGTTGCTGTGGTGCTCGAAGCATTCGGCCGTTCGCTCGTGCTCGAGCCGTTCCTGGCCACAGCTGTGCTGGGTGCCAACGCCATCGTCGCCGCCGGCACCGAAGAGCAGAAGCAGGAGATCCTGCCCTCTGTGTGTGAAGGCCAAACCTTCCTCGCCTTCGCTGCCCTTGAGCCCGGCCTGCGCTACGCGGTCGACACGCCCTCCACCACAGCCTCGGCGGGCGCTGACGGTGCCTACACGATCAGCGGAGAGAAGAACGGTGTGCTCGGCGGCGACGTCGCCGACCACTTCATCGTCACTGCCGCAGAGAACGGCGATCTGGGTCTCTACCTCGTCGCTGCATCGGCGTCGGGCGTTAATCGCGTCGCTCACCGTCAGGCCGATGGACAGGGCAGCGCCAGCGTGAAGTTCGACAATGCTCCCGCCCAGCGTCTGGGCGCCGCCGATGCGCACGCTGTCGTCGCCGAACTCATCGACACTGCCAACGCCGCGATCATGGCCGAAGCCGTCGGCGTCATGGAGACCTCCCTGACGATGACGGCAGAGTACCTCAAAACTCGCGAGCAGTTCGGTGCCCCGATCGGTGCCAACCAGGCTCTCCAGCACCGTGCGGCCGACCTCTACGCGGACCTCGAGTACGCCCGAAGCATGGCACTGTTCTCGCGCCTCGCGGTCACCAGCGAAGAGGCAGGCTCCGAAAAGGACCGTCACCGCGATGTCATTGCGGCCAAGATCATCATCGATTCGTCGGCTCGCACCATCAGCCAGGAATCGATTCAGATGCACGGCGGCATCGGCATGACCATGGAATACCCCATCGGCCACTATGCCAAGCGGTTGACGGTCATCTCACGTACGTTCGACGATGCCGATTCGCTGACTGCCGAGCTGGCAGAGATCGGCGGACTCATCGAGCCGCACGCCGCCGATCTGAACTGAGGTCAGGCAGCTGACGCTCTTCCGCTTCACGCGCTCAGCCTGAAGCGGAAGAGCACCAACAGCGATCAGTTAGAGAAGACAGTGGGCGTTTTGTGCTGATTCCAGGGATGGAATCAGCACAAAACGCCCACTGTTTTTCGTTTCCTGCAGGTCCGCCGTCGCGCCGTCGCGCAGTCCCGCCGTCCTGAGGCCGTCAGGGCTGAGCGCCGGAGGCCCTCAGCTCACCGGCTGGTCGTAGACGTGACGGCGGATCCATGAGTGCATGGTGATCGCTGCCGCGGCGGCGGCGTTCATGGACCTTGTCGAACCGTACTGGGCGATCGACAGCACCGCAGTGCTCGCCTGGTGCGCTTCCTCGCTCAGGCCGGGTCCCTCCTGGCCGAACAGCAGCAGGCTGCGGCGCGGGAGGTCATAGGTCTCCAGCGGCACGGAGTCCGGGAAGTTGTCGATCCCGATCAGCGGCACGTCATTGTCGGTGCACCACTGCAGAAGATCGTCGATGCTCGGGTGGTGGATGATGTGCTGGTACCGGTCGGTGACCATCGCCCCACGCCGATTCCAGCGCCGTCTGCCCACGATGTGCACTGCGGCTGCATTGAAGGCATTGGCCGTCCGGACGACCGAACCGATGTTGAGGTCGTGCTGCCAGTTCTCCACACCGACGTGGAATTCGTGCCGCGTCGAGTCGAGATCGGCAACGATCGCCTCAAGTTTCCAGTAGCGATACTTGTCGACGACATTGCGCCGATCGCCCTCAGCCAGAAGCTCGGGATCGAAGTGCTCAGACACAGGCCAGGGGCCGGTCCACGGACCGACCCCCACCTGTGGCGCGTTCGACTCCGACGCGCTGTCCTCAGTCACTTCTTGTCATCGGTTTCATCCGCCGAGGTGTCGGCCTTCGATTTGCCCGCCGAGGTGTCAGCGGAGTCCGAATCGATCGCGTCGTCGGACTTCGCGTCCGAGTCCGCTTCGGCATCCGAGTCCGAATCCTTGGAAGCGTCCTTCGAGTCAGTGTCCTTCTTGCCGGCTGCGCCGACGGAGACCTTCTGTGCACGCTTGCTCATCTTCACGGTCTTACCGCCGCGTCCGCCGCCGGTGAGCACCGCGCGAACGTAGGCGCTGCTGGCCAGGGAGTGGACGATGAGCGCCACCACTGCTGCGATGGCCGCAGCAACAAGGCCCTCCCACCATTCGGGTGGGCTTGCGAAGAAGCGACCGGCGATTCCCAGCGCCGAGGTGAACGGAGTCCACGACAGCACCTTGGCGACGGTTCCCGAGGCTCCCAGGATGACGGGAGCGATGAAGCCGGCCACGGTGATGACGCCGATGATCGACACGAAGATCTTGCGTGCTGTACTGCCGGTCACCGTCGATGCCCACACGAGGAGCGCGTAGATGGTCCAGGCAGTGAACAGCAAGGTCAGTGCGAACCAGCCCAGCCCCGGAAGCATGGCGAATGCCAAAGAGGTCTTCCCCGTGATGGAGAGCCCGAGTTCGGCCACAACGATCGCGATCACCAGGTGCACGGCCGTCAGGGACAGCATGCCAGTGATCCGACCCGAGGCAGAGGCGCGCGGCGGAATCGTCGCGGCGATGATCTCGGTGATCCGGTTGCGCTTCTCCAGGCGCAGGTTCTGATAGAGCGCGGTGCCGAGTGTGGCCACCACGAGAAGCGCGAACACTGCCATTCCCCACAGCAGCGGAGTTGCGATCTCTGCGCCGACTGCCGGCGCGTTCAGTAGTGTCGCCTCAGTCTTCGGCGCCAGCTTCTCCAGCAGAGCCTCGGGCTGTTCGTCCAAGGCGATGATCGTCGGCTGTGCCTGTCCGCTGGGGTCCTGGATGAAGGCCGCGTCGACCTTGCCCTCCTTGACCAGCTTCTCCGCAGCCTGCGCGTCTTTGGCGTCGGTGATCTTCACGCCCAGCTGCTGCTCGTACATGGCAGCCTGTTCGCCTACCCCGACCATAGCCATGGTCGGAGTACCCGACTTCGAATCGGATCCGGCGACGACGCCGGAGATGATCGCAGCGAGGATTCCGAGCACGATGACCGCGCCGGTAACCAGGAAGAAGGGACTGCGCAGTGCTGTCGTGCTCTCTCGGTTCGACACCAGCCATGCGGCCTGGCGTTTGTTCACGTCGACGAACTCGGAGACCAGTCCGGTCTCGGGAAGCTCGTCGGCAGAGGGCTTGTCTTCGGCGAGTTCGAATGGAACCTCATCGAGCCCGTCGTCGGCCGCAACTGCGTCCGCGTCGCTCGCGCTGTCAGTGTCAGTGACGTCGTCAGTGTCAGTTGCGTCGTCAGCGGCAGCTGCAGCGGGCTTGGCGCCCTTGGCGTTCTTCGTCGGCTTGCTGTTCCGAGCCGAAGAGGCCTTCTTCGCTGATTTCGCGCCCGCGCCCGCTCCAGCACCGGTGCCGGTGCTCTGTGCTGAGTCGCCATCGTTGTCGGTCACCGTGACGTCGTCGCCGATAGGAGTGCCCAGATCATCGATGCTCTCTCCGGCAGTGCCCTTCGACACCTGTGGCTCCGGGGACTCCCCGTCTTGGCCTTCGTCCTTGCCTGCCATCACAAAGCCTCCTTGTACTGCTCGGCCAATGTCGGGCGAACACTCTCGAAACTCTTCACACCATTCAGTGCTGCCACGGTCTGTGCGGCCGCACCCGCATCGGCGGCCCGGAAGCTGATGACGTTGTCTGCGGAGTCGAGGATCGCAACGTCGCTGACGTCCGCGCGGCTCTCCAATGTCTTGGCAGCCGCCTCGGCGTCGGCAAGCTCCACCCGGTACTTCACATCCGCACGCAGCTCTTCCACGCTGCCGGTCACGCTGGTCCGTCCTTGGCTGAGGACGATGACGTCGTCGGCATGGGCCTGCGCGGCTTCCCAATTGTCGGTGGCCAGGATGACTGGCACACCTGAGGCTGCGTGGGCACGCAGCAGGGACATCACAAGTTCGGTTGACTGCGAGTCGAGTCCGGAGAAGGCGTCGTCGATGATGACGACATCGGGATCGGCGGCCAGGATCGCTGCGATGTCGACGCGGGCGATCTCGGTGCCGCTGAGGTTCTTCAGCGGGGCGTAGCCGCGATCGGCGAGTTCGAGGCGCGAGAGCAGAGTCAGCGCATTGCGCTCCGCTGCTCCGAGCGTGATGCCGTGCAGACGCGCCAGGTAGACGATCTGATCGATCACGCGCATGTTCGGGTAGCCACCGCGCTCGGCGGGCAGATATCCGAAGTTCTGACGATCGCCGAAGTCGAGCTCGAAGTCCTCGAGCTTGACGGTGCCCTCATCGGGCGAGATCAGCCCCATGATGACGCGAACCAGCTCGGTCCGACCGGCTGAACGGGATCCGACGATTGCAGTGATCCGGCCTGCCTGCGCGGTGAAACTCACCTCGTCGAGATAAGTTCGCTTTCCCTTGCGCAGGGAAACCTCTTTCAGTGTGAGCACGCGTCATCCTTACTTTTCCTGAAGCAGTACTGTGGGAGTGTCTCATCTATCGTGTTGAATGGACCACGATGTTTCAAACCAGGACCCCGATTTCGACAGAATTGCCAGTCGAGTCCCAGCTGCTGATCGACGGGTGAGACGGCGCCCGCGGAGTCCGAGGAAACGTCTCAGTCCAACCCAAGATCGCTTGTCGTCAATGCCGTGAGATACGGAATTCCTGTCGCCTCGACCCGCTCCTTGGCTCCCGTGTCACGGTCCATGACCACGGCCACGGCCACCACCTCGGCCCCGGCCTCCTTGAGAGCCTCGACAGCGGTGAGCACCGAACCGCCCGTGGTGGAGGTGTCCTCGACCGCAACGACCCGTTTGCCAGCGACATCGGGGCCCTCAACGCGACGAGACATCCCGTGCTTCTTCGCTTCCTTGCGGACGACGAAGGAATCCACCGGGGTGCCGCGAACGACGGAGCGGTGCATGACGGCGGTGCCGACCGGATCGGCTCCCATCGTCAGACCGCCCACGGCGTCGACCTGCTCCAGCAGGCCTTCGGAAGCCAGGAGGTCGAGCACCACATCGCCGATCAGAGGTGCAGATCGATGGTCGAGAGTGACCCGGCGCAGATCCAGGTAATAGTCAGCTTCCCTGCCTGATGAGAGGGTCACCTTGCCACGAACCACGGCGAGTTCGTCGATGAGGTCGAGCAACTGTCGGCGGGTGTCTGCGCTATCGGTCATGCCCACAAGTCTAAACGGCCAGTGCCATTGCGCGGACCAGGGCCGTCACACACGCCCAGCATCCCGTCGCCGAGGTGGTCATGAGCTCCAGCTGCCCACGCCGAGGTGGTGATTCCTCGCCGATGCGGTGACGGGGATCACGGCATGCGAACCGAATCCGACCGTGAGGTTTCCACCGAGCAAACGTCTGTACCAATGTCATAAAAGATCGGGTGAAGCGGTACGTTCCGCGAGAATCGGATCTACCATTGGAGACAGATTCACTCAGCAAGCCCGATCATCAGCCACTTCTGAAGGGATGTGAACCTCATGGGTTTCATCGCATACTTGATTCTCGGACTCATCGCCGGTGCCATTGCCAAGGCCATTCTGCCGGGCAAGCAGGGCGGCGGACTCATCGCCACACTCATCATCGGCGTCATCGGAGCCATGATCGGCGGATGGCTCGGAGGCGCGATCTTCGGCGTCCAGATGGATGCCTTCTTCTCGATCTCGTCCTGGCTGTGCGCGATCGGCGGCTCGCTGATCGTTCTGCTCATCTGGGGCTTCATCACCAACAAGATGGGCAAGAAGGACAAAACCGCCTGATCACAGGCTGATCCTGACGAGGGCCGGAATCCATCACTGGATTCCGGCCCTCGTCACATTCACCCACAGTCCTGGCGACTAGCCTCGGCTGACGACGCGCAGATCGATGTCGAGTCGTCCGCTGGCCTCCACTGCCCCACGGGCAATATCGGCCTCGACGACGGAGAAGATCTCATCGACAACCTCGGCGACCGAACGGGTGCGATCAAGGTGGGCATCGATCCTCACCTTCACACCGTCACTTCCACGGGCCACATCGACGCCGACGGGCTCACCACCGACCCGCCGCAGCACCCTGGCTGTGGCTGTGGCGACCAGATCGCGCAGTCCCGGCGCCAGGCTTCTGACACCGGGGACCGAGGTCACCGACGTCGCCAGACGCTCCGACTCCGCGACCTCACTGCCGCTGCCGGAACCGTTGCCGCCGCCTAAGCCGTTGCCGCTGTTCACAGGGGTGAGGTTCTTCGCTTCGCCACGATCAGTCAACGTACACATCCTCAGCATTGATATCGATCCTGACAGCTGGAATCCCGAGTTCGTCCAGAACCGCGGCGGACACGGCACTTCGGATCGCCTCGGCGGTGGGCGCGAAGGAGATGCCTGCGCGCATGGCCAGTGTCAACGACACCGTCGCCGCGCTGCCGTCGGGATCACCGGCGGGTTCGACGTCGACGCTGCGAGCACGGATGCCGTCCACCGAGTCGACGGCCCTGCGCACGATTGCACGCACCGCGGCTGTGGAGATCGAGAACGGGTGACCATGTTCGGTCTGCAGACGGGTCGAGGGGCCCCGGTACAGGTCGTCTCTGACCAGCTGGAGGATGCGCTCGCGCACCCCGGCAGTGTCCTCAGGTTCGGGTTCGAACGTGGCCATGTATTCGTCGATGACACCGCGAAGCTGAGCGTCTGATTCCCGCTGGAGATCATCGTTCGTCTGGTCGGGTTCAGCGCCGGAGCCGACATGTTCGTTCATGTCCATCCTTCCATCCCCTCCATGATGGCAGTTCGGGCCCGGTGGATGCGGCCGCGTACACTGCCTTCGCTGATGCCCAGAGTTGCCGCCACCTCGGCGTAGCTGAGGCCCTCCATCTGGTGGAGCACCCAGGTTACCCGCTGTTCTGACGAGAGCGTCTGGAGAACGCTTGAGAAATGCTGGAGAGCGGTGCGTGCTTCGACGGACTTCTCAACCGATGCACGCCCGTCCGGGTGGATGCTCATATCATCGGGATCCTGCGCATCCGAGGGTCTGGCCATCCGCCGCCGCAGCATGTCGGTGCACTTGTTCGATGCCAAGCGGTAGATCCACGTACCGAAGGCGGAAGGTTCGCTCAGGGCGTTCAGCGATTTCCACGCCTGCACCAGCGTGTCCTGCACGACGTCTTCAGCATCCTGCCGGTCGCCGAGCGTGCGCAGGCAGAATCGCAGCAGCTTCGTCTCATACCGGTCGACCAGCGACTCGAAGGCATCGATATCTCCTTCCCTCGCGCGCACGACCAGGGTGACGAGATCGAACCGATCATCGTGCCTTGTCATATCCATATCGTATGCGACCGTCGGCGCTGTGAGCGCGCAATCCGTGCCGGGGAATGTCGGGCCCAACCTGCTCGAAATTTTTTTCGCAGAGGTGCGTGAGGATCTCTGACCTGCCGCGTCTGTACCTATGACAGCGCAATCGAAACGAAAAGGAATCAGAAATGCCTGAAGTCAAGCAGTCCAGCGGTTCCCAGCAGATCACGACCGACGATTCGGTGCGCAGCCCTCTCGTGACCGACATGGGCAACACCACGATCGCCGAGAACGTCGTCGCCAAACTCTCCGGCATCGCCGCACGTGAGGTCCCCGGCGTCTACAGCATGGGCACCGCCGCACGCCGTGCCTTCGACACCCTCACCGACCGCATCCCCGGCTCACAGACCAACGTCTCCGGCGGTGTCTCCGTCGAGAAGGGTGAGAAGCAGACCGCGATCGACCTCACCATCGTCGTCGAGTACGGAACATCGATCGTCGATGTCGCCGAGGCGATTCGCCGCAACGTCATCCGTGCCGTCGAACAGGGCACCGGGCTGCAGGTCGTCGAGGTCAACATCGAGGTCACCGACGTCCATCTCCCCGGCGATGAGGATGACCAGCAGAGCTCGAACGACACCGTCGAACTCAACTGATCTGCCCCACACCCAACAGCCTGCATACTCAACACACGAACGCAGCCTTTCCCATGGCCGACTACGGGTCCGGGAACGACTCGCCGCCTCGGCGGAAGGAATGACATGTCGAAAACACTCATCGGACTGCTCGTCGGATTGACGCTGGGCATCGTCGCGTACTTCGGAGGATTCCTGGCATTCCTCATCGTCGCCATCTGCGGCGGGCTCGGCCTCGTCGTCGGCCTGGTCCTCGACGGACGCCTCGACCTCAGCGCACTGAGTTCACGTTCAACGACCCGGAGGTGACGACGTGGCTTCATCACGTGGTGGCCTCACGATCGCGGACCGGGTCATCGAGAAGACGGCCTCCCAGATCCTCAAGGCTCTGCCCGGAATCGGGGGGACGAAATCGGGCCTGTTCGGACTCGGCTCGAGCGCCGATCTCGGTTCCCGGCCCAGTGTGGACGTGACGCTCTCGGGTCGAAGCTGCACCCTCGACGTCGAACTCGGACTGCAGTACCCCTCCCCCATCACTGAGGCGACCGAATCGGTGCGTCGTCGCCTCAGCACCGATGTCGAAGCCCTCACCGGGGTCGCCGTCCATCAGGTCGACATCACCGTGAAATGGCTCAAGCCCAATGCATCAGGATCCGGACAGACAGTGAGGAATCTGCAATGAGCGCACGACTGCTTCGGGCACGCCCGGCACGCGTGGTGCCTGCCGTCATCCTCGCCATCCTGATCCTGGTCATCGCCGTCGCCCTCGGCTGGGCGGCCATTGCCGCCATCGCCTCCGCAGGCTCCGGAAGCTCCGCGCTCTCGGACGGAATCCCAGGACTGTCGAGCCTTCGCGAGATGACCTGGGGTGCCGCGGCCATCATCGCCACCGGCGTCGTTATTGCGCTGCTGGGGCTGATCTTCCTCTTCATCGGGATCTCTCCCGGGGCCAAGCGCAACATCGGCTACCGCACGCAGACCCCGGAGCACATCGAACGCTTCGAGGTGGTGCTGCCGACCTCGGCACTGTCCGGCCTGGCAGCCGCGGCAGCGGATTCCGTCGACGGAGTCTCGAGCGTACGCGCCGCGTCCGATGCCTCATCGACGAACGTCACGTTCTCCACTCCCGTGCGTGACAATGACGAGATCCGCCGCGATGTCGATGCCGCAGTCACGCAGCGCTTCGCATCGATTGCGTTCGATCGCACACCCACCGTCAAGGTCCGAGCACACAGGAGGCAGGCATGAGACGAATGGCAGCAGGTGCCAATCGCACCGGACTCATCATCGTCGGGCTGATCTTCCTGGCGGCCGGACTCGCTGTGCTTGCGATCAGCTTCGGCCTGGCAACAGCGGTGGCCCCCGGCTTGACTCCGGACTCGGCGCTGCAGCCTGTCGCCGCTGTGTTCGCATTGCCGTTCTCTGCGCTCATTGCGCTGGTTATCGCCCTCATTCTGGCGATCATCGGCATCCGTTGGCTTGCCGCGCAGGTCCCGCGGAAGGATTCCGCCAAGCCCCTGCGCATGCAGGAAGACGCTCGCAGCGGTGTGACCACAGTGACGGCGAATGTCGTGGCCGCTGCCGTGGAAGATGACCTCGAGGCCACCCCCGAGGTCGTGGATGCGCAGGCCATCCTGCGCGGAACTGCGCGACGACCCGAGCTCGTCCTCCACCTCGATGTCGACGAACGCGGCGACATCGATGCAGTCGTCGCCGACGTCGCAGATCGCGTGACCCGCAACGCCAGTCAGGCACTCGGCGTCCCGCTGTCCGCCGTGGGCGTCGAGGTCGCCATCGCCCGATCGCGGCAGAGAAGGCAGCGCAGTGTCCAGCTGTGAATGACAAAGACCCCGGGGCGCGTAATCGCGACATCCCGGGGTCCTCGCAGCACTCCCCTCGAGTACCCGGACGCATCCCCATACGTCCGTTGTGTCCACCCGATCCCCACCGGGCGAACACCATTATTGGATCACACATCGATCCTACTTGTAAAGATTGTTCCGCCCTGTCTGAGCCGCAGAGCGGCGATTCAGCGACCCTGAACACCTGATAGAACCCCAGGTCACAGGCCTCGCCGTAAATAATTCAAGACTCAACTTCATTCGGCGGGTCGCAATGTCACTGTTGCGAATTCAGTGATCGTCTCGTCTGCTGAGAGAGAATCCCCTCGACCCCCAGCGCACCAGGGAGCGCGGAACGAAGCGGGCGATTCGCGCCGCCACCCCATAGCTCACCCCAGGAATCGAGACCACCTTGCCGCGCCGGGCATCACGCAGTGAAGCGGCGACGACCTGCCGCACGCTCAGCCAGATCCACCCCGGCCCCGGTCGGTCGACGCCGAGTCGTTCATGGAACCTGGTGCGAATGAATCCGGGCAGCACGACGGTGACCGTCACCGGGCTCTCGCGCAGTTCGCCGGCAAGTGCTTCGGTGAAGACCAGAGTCGACATCTTCGAGGCCGCATACTGGCCCATCGTCGTCAGTGCCGCCATGGACGAGACGTTGATCAGGCCGCCGCGACCACGCTCGCGCATCTGCTTGACCGCGGCCAGGGAGAGCTCGCGCACCGCACCGGTGAGCACCATGTCCTGGTCTTCGAGCTCCGTCGCCTCCGACTCGAGCAGACCCTGCCTGAGACCGTAGCCGGCGTTGTTGATGAGCAGATCGATGCGCGAGGTCTCAACCACGGCCCGGACCACGTCGATGCCGGATCGGGTGGACAGGTCGGCCACGACAACCTCGGCGTGGGTGCCGTGCTCGGTCTCGATGCTCGTGGCCAGCTCCCGCAGACGCGTCTCATCACGGGCCACGAGCACGAGGTCATAATGATCGGCGGCGAGAGCACGTGCATAGCCGCGTCCCAGCCCTGAGCTGGCGCCGGTGACGAGTGCGCGCGGCCTCGTCACTTCGCTCCCTGGCCCACCCGCACCGTCAGCGACTGTGCCGCGGTGCCGATCGGTCCTTTGACGTCGCTGAGGACGCTCGTGGTCTCGCCGATCCCATTCGGACCGAACGCCACCTTCGTTTCGAAACCGACCCAGCCTGGTTCGGGGACTCGAGTGAGGTGGATGGTGAGGTCGACATTGGGGAAGAACGTCGTCTTCGGATCTTCTCTCACGGCCAGCCCGTTGGCCGTATCGACGAGTTTCACGAAGGCCGCGGTCGCGGGGTCGTCCTCACCGTCGACGAGAGGATAGGGCGACCGGATCCAGGAACGTGCGAATCCGGGGCGGACGTCGGCGAACTGACCACCGTCCAATGAGGCGATGAAGCCTCCACCCCAGCGGCCGGTGAATGGCACGGCAGGAGCGTCTTCGGGCTCGGGCAGAGCCTGCCATTCGTCGCCGACGACGCTTGCGGTGTCGCTGGGCAGCAGGCGCCAGACTCGGGCGTGGACGCTCGTGCGCTCACCATGGCGCATGCTCGCCTCGATGAGTTCGATGGTCCGGCCTGGCCTGATCACGTTGACGTCGATCGTGAACTCGCCGGAATGGATGACGCCGAGGATGTCGAAGCTGACTCGAGACACCACCTTGTCCGAGGGCAGCCGGCGTTCGATCTCCGCGAGCACCAGTCCTGCGGCCGGGGCCAGATGCTGCTCACCCGGCTGCCACGCGCCCTGGCTGTGCAGCGTCGAGACGAAGGTCTCCGGCGCCGTGCGCACATAGTAGGAGTCGGGGCAGGCGGCACCATCGTGGCCGAGGTGTTCGTTGAGTGCTTCAGGCATGACCACAGATTATCGGTAGCCAGCCGGCGCCGAGGTGATGGGGCCGACCGGTGCGACTGCTGGCGCCTTCTGGTCACCGGCTTCCTTCTGCCTGTTGAGCTTGGGCCTGCGGTCGGGACAGCTTATGGTGGGAGAGTGAGAATCGCGAGCTGGAATGTGAACTCGATCCGCGCCCGACATGACAGAATCGGTGCCTGGCTGGATCGCTCCGACGTCGATGTCCTGGCCATCCAGGAACTCAAATGCAAGGACGAACAGTTCCCGGAGGAGCTGTTCACCTCCCGCGGCTATGAAGTGAGCTTCCACGGCCTCAATCAGTGGAATGGTGTGGCCATCGCCTCCCGAGTGGGTCTCGAGGACCCCGAGATCGGGTTCCCAAGCATTCCCTCATTCGGCGAAGAGCCCGTGGTCGAGGCCCGTGCCCTCTCAGCCACCTGCGGCGGAGTCAGAGTGTATTCGCTCTACGTTCCCAATGGTCGCGAGCTCGACCATCCGCACTACACCTATAAGCTCGAATGGTATTCGGCCCTGACTGCCGATATCTCAGCACAGCTGAGTGAAACACCTGATAAGAAACTCGTCCTCTGCGGTGACTTCAATGTCGCACCTCTGGATGAGGACGTCTGGGACATGGCGGAGTTCGACGGACTCACCCATGTGTCCGAACCCGAGCGCCAAGCCTTCAACACTCTTCTTGGGGCCGGGCTCAGCGAGGTCACCAGGCAGTTCACCCCAGGCCCAGGCGTCTACACCTTCTGGGACTACCAGAGGTTGGCTTTCCCGAAGAAGAAGGGCATGCGCATCGACTTCGAACTCGCTTCAGCCTCCTTGGCTGAGAAGGCCACCGGCGCCGAAATCGACCGCGAGGAGCGCAAGGGCAAGGGCGCGTCGGATCACGCCCCTGTCATCGTCGACTACGAGGTGTGAGCAGTTCCCGACGAGAACCTCACGTCCCGAGCCTGCCGCGGCGCTCCCCGGCGCCGCTGCATATCAATATTGACGAAACACCACTTCACCAGTGATCCTAAGAACAACGTGCTGCTGCCCACTCCCCGATAATGTACAACGGCATCGTTGAATACTCACTGAGTGAAGTTGAACGCAGACTTAGTGAAAATCACATAGCTGCCACATTGAGTAACCGGAATTCGGTCACAGAGATCGGATATATTACTTAATGGTAGTCAATCCCCAAATCCCCATATCCCCACTGCCAGAGGTCCCCACCCATGCATGATTCCGCTGACCAGGGCGTTCCCGTTCCCCCGACGGACCGCTCAGCCGGTGCAGGCGTCTTTCCCGGCGAGCGCTCGGCGACGGCTCACTCATTCGCGACTCGCCTCGCCGATTTCGCACCCGAGCTGCCCGAACCGGTATGGAAGAGTCTGTTCCTGCAGACATCTGGGCATATCCTGGCTGGCCAAGCCGTTCTGCAAGGTGCCGACTCGATGGGCCACGACCTCTCGACGGTCGATGCCGACCACTACCCGGATCTGCCATCCGCTGAGGTGCTGGCTCAGATCAGACGTCAGGCCCCGGACAGTCCCGAGCTGAAGTTCGCCCATCTGCTCTCATTCATGCGCGACATCAACGCCGATACCCTCGCCATCGCCGCCGGAGCAATGCGCCACCTGAGGTCGTTCGCCGTTCCCTCGGAGCCAGAGGGCACCGGCGCCCTCGACATCGCTGACCTGAGCGCGCATCTGCTCGAGGACGGATTGCTGCTCCCGTCTCTGCAGGGCACCGGTCACCACACGATTCCGCCGGTCATGAAAGCACTCCTGAGGCGCCTCTACGACGACCGGGATCGGCACAGCGAATCGCGGTCGCGACGCGCACTTGGTGCCAGCGCCGCCGAATGGCTGAAGGCCCCGGCCTCCTATCATTCGGAGGGCTTCGACGAGGCACTCCTGCAGGTCGCGGAGGCCGGAGAGTGGAGCGCACTGACCGATCTCTGGGCACACCGAGGCCATGCACTCATGATCGATCATTTCGACGCAACGCTTGAGGCCTTCTCGAATGTCCCCGAGGCGCAGGCTCAGAACTCGGCGGTGTTGGCCGAAGCGCTGGGCGACTGCCTGCAGGTTGACGAGGTCAGACGGCGTCTTCGCAGCAGCGACGGCCTCACCGTACTCAACGAGGTCAACTTCGAGCATTCGGCCGTCCCGACTCTCGACTCGCAGATGGAACGGATCAAAGACGGTGACTTCACCGTCGATGACATCCTGATCATGGCGATCGCATCGATGCGGCGCCAGAAGGTGCTCGGCCAGTCGGATCAGGGTCTGCAAGTGGCCAGGGCGGCCCAGGAGCTGATCAACGACAGCCGCCACTTCCAGTCAGCGCCCAGCCGACTCTGCGAAGCACGATTCCACCTCGAATATGGGATCACCACCATGTTCGTCGGTGATCTCACTGGCAGTGTCCAACTGCTGCGTCGGTCGATCATCATCACGGAGCTCGCCTCTGCGTCGTCTCCTTATCTCCTGCTCCCCGCGCACGCCTACAGTGCCCTGGCATACGCGATGCTCGGAAACGGCCCATCGAGTGACGCACACCTGGGTCACTTCGACGAGCTCAAGGACCAAACTCGCTTCGGCAGCCCTCACACCCTCACCGCCTACTCCTTGGCTCGCATGATCCGTGCCATGGACGGCCTGGACCTCGACGCGGCAAGCCGGCACTCGGCACGTCTGACCGACCCCTCGCTGGGTCATCACTCGTGGCTCGGAGTCGTTCAGTACAGATCGCTGTTGGGCATTCTGCGCAGCGATGTCGGGATCGAGGGCAAACGCCTGCAGCAGATCATCGACACCAACCGCTCATCCCTGCCGGCTGACGGACTCCTGCTCGACACTCTCCAGCTCATGCTGGTCTGCCTCCATCTGGCTCAGGGCCAGACTCACCTCGCCCAGAACGTCCTGCTCGACGCCGAGACCGAGTCGCCGTACATCGTCCTGGCCAGAGCTCAACTCCATCTGACCATCGGGGAGCATGGGACCGCGGCGCACCTGGCGAACAGAGTGCTGTCTGAGAAGTCACTCGATCTGCACGCCAGGGCCTCAGCACGTGCGGTTCAGGCTGCCAGTCTGTTGGGCAAGGGAGAGTTGGTCGAGGCAGACTCCGCATTCGTCGACGCCCTCGAGTACTGCAGGATCGCGGCCAGCCTCATTCCCGTGTCGATAGTTCCCAAGCCTCTGCGCGATCAGTTGATCGAGCGCAGCTCCAGCGCTGCCGAATGGGACTTGCTCGCTCCGGTCTTCGCGAGCGAATCCGGCGCCACCGACGGCGCCACCGACGGCGCCATCGGCGGACCGGACGGTCGCGGCGCCGGGGAGCGAGTCCGGCATCGGCTGCTGGGTCTCGGGGAGACGCTTCGCATCCGCGACGGTCACACATTGCTCAGCCCCTCACAGAGGCAGCTCCTGGCCCTGTTGGACACTCAGTCATCGGTGTCCGCGATCGCAGCTGAGCTCCACCTCGTCGAAGGAACTGTGAAGAACAAACTGTCGAATCTCTACGCGCGCCTCGGCGTCCGCAATCGCAGGGATGCGCTGGCTCGCGGCTACGAATACGGATACCTTCCCACCGAGCGCTGAGTCCGCGGCGCACATCTCAGGACCTCTGAACAGTCCGCCGAGGCGCCCGTGACGACCTCACGGAGGAAAGCTCGTCTCATTCGCGCGGAAAGCATGGACATCCACCCCGTCTTCTGGTGAAGTTGAATCAGGAGCTAGGAAGGTGACGAGGATGTCAGCAACAGTCCGCGAACTGGTCGACGAAGCCTACGACAGGCGCGAGTCGACATGGAGGGCCGCCCTGGAGACGGTCAACGATTGGGTCGAGGCCGCATGCTCGGGCTCAGCGCTGTTGTCAGGCGATCGAGTCACCGTCGGCCGTGGACGGATCAAGGACCGGCTCCGAGCCGGGGAGAAGCTGCGCCGCAAGCTCGCCGACGCCAATGACGAGATCCATGAGGCAGTCGAGGTCGAGAATCAGGTCATCGATGTCGTCGGTGCCCGGGCCGTGTGCCGCACCGAGCGGGAGCAGACGGCACTGTGGGATCTGCTCACCGACAGCAATGACAGCTCAAACCTCTCCATCGCCGAGGTGCGGGACTACTCCGCCCAGCCCAAGCCCTCCGGATACCGCGGGCGCCATCTCATCATCGAAGTTCCCTTCGACGCCGAGCCCTCGGTGCTCGTCGAGCTGCAGCTGCGCACGATCATGCAGGATGCGTGGTGTGTGCTCGCCGAGGAGCATCTGTTCAAACCGGGTCAGGCACTGAAATCAGATGCCCAGCAGGAGCGGCTCTCCGTCGTCCTCTCCGGACTCCTGGCCCAGGCCGATGTGGTTGCCGGCTATATCGCCGATGATGTCGGTGCCTACCTGGGAATGGGCAACGCCTCACCACCTCGGACGGTGACGAATATCGATGCCGCAGCGGAGGTCCCCTCGATCGAGGTCACCATCCGCGAGCTCAACCATTCCTATGTCCTCGCCGCCGACGAGGTCGGTCGGCACGGGATCATCCGCCTGGAGAATCTGGGTCTGACGCCGGAGAATCCCGAACACTCGGCGTTCCCGACCCCAGGTGACAAACTGCAGGTGACGATGGACGAGTCGAACACAACGCGCTACTTCATCCCGGTCGCTGGGCAGCACTGAAACACCCCGGCGAACGGGATGCATTCCGATTCGCCAGACCGTCTAGACTTGTCTTCCATGGGTAAGAAGTCGAAGCGTTCCAAAGAAGATGTCATTGCCAAACGTTTGGCACGTGCAGAGGCCACGGCCTTCGTTGCACGTCCGTTCGAGGGCCTGCCGTTCGAGGCGGACCTCATCTGCCTGCGTGAGCTGGTGCCGGCGGCGACCGCCTCGGCGAAGCTGAAAGAGGATTTCGGTGGTCACGAGATCACCATCACCTCCCTGCTGCCCGCCGCATGGCAGGCCTGGCACCGTGAAGACGGTGAGATCCTGGCCGGCATGCAGGTGCCGGTGTCCTCGACCGATGCTTCTCGCGATGTCGCCCACGGCATTCTGGCCGCAGTCGATTCGGAGCCGGGCACCACCGTCGAAGCGACCACCGAACCCGGTCAGGGACCGCGGTTGCAGGACATCCTCGACACCGACCACACTTTCGACATCCGCGTGCTCGAGACATTCGAGTATTGGAAGCTGCCCGAGGCCGAGACGGACTCCGATGTCGCTGCGGCACTCGAGCAGGCCAATGATTCCATCTCGCCCACGGAGAAGCTCGCCTCGGTGAAGTCCGCCTACTGGACCGAGATGTCGGGCCGCACCTACGTCCGTTGGGCACGCCCCGAGGGTGAGGACGCGATCGTCGACGCTCTCGCGAGCCTGCAGGTCGATGGGCGCAACGACCTCGGCGGTCCAGGCACCTTCCTGGGATATTTCCGTGCGCACGGAATCATCGTGCCCGTCTGGGAACTCGAATTCGGCACACAGGTCGACGACATCGAGGAACCCATTGCGGAGTTCGGCAAACGCCTTGAGACGACCATGAACTCGGGTGAGTCTCTGACCACCGAGGCACGCCGTGCGCGTTCAGGCATCGTCGCTCGCCAGCTGACCATCCACTGAGTTCCGTCGCCACGACCACCAGCGAGCGTCGACCCGAGCTCGCCGGTGTGTGAGGCGGACAGGAGAAGAGTTCCCATGCCTGAACAGTCGAACACCCCAGGTCCGTCGTCGGAGACGGCACCCCGCGCGATCGCCGCCATCATCCCTGCGATGAACGAAGCCGACCGGATCGCAGCGACCGTGAGAAGCGCCAAGCAGATCCCCGGCGTCGATATCGTCATGGTCGTCGATGACGGTTCGAGTGATGACACCGGTGTCCGCGCCCGCAGGGCTGGCGCCGAGGTGGTCACCCACCGGAAGAACAAAGGCAAGGCCGCGGCCATGATGACCGGTGCGTTTGCCATCCGCAATCGTGAGATCTCCGATTCGGATCCCGACCAGCACCCGGAACATCGCGCCCTCCTCTTCATCGACGGCGACCTGGAGGATTCAGCTCTCAACACAGCACCGCTGGCCGCACCTGTCCTCGCTGGCGAGGCCGATATGACGATCGCGATCCTGCCGGCACAGAAACGCAAGGGCGGCGGGTTCGGCTTCGTCGTCGGTCTCGCGAAGAAGGGCATCGCTGAGCTCAGCGGATTCGACGCGACCCAGCCGCTGTCGGGAATGCGCTGCCTGAGCCGTGAGGCCTTCGACACGGCGCTTCCCTTCGCTGCCGGATGGGGCGTCGAAACGGCTATGACCATCGATGTCGTCACTGCCGGCCTGCGCGTCGAAGAGGTCGAATGCGATCTCCACCACCGGGTCACGGGCAAGGACCTCAAGGCGCAGCTGCACCGCGCCGCCCAATACCGCGACGTCGCCCGGGCGATCTTCGTACGCAGACTGCGCGCCAAGAAGTCGAACAGCACATCGCCGAGTACCGAGAAGGAGAACTCTCAGTGAGCGCAGAGCGCTACGCCTACCTGGGCCCAGAAGCCACGTTCACCGAGGCAGCACTCCTGCAGTATCTCGACTCCCACGGCCTGCGCTCGAACGCATCGACCCAGCCCATGCGCAACGGGGCCGCGGCTCTCGAGGCAGTCCTCGACGGTGACTGCCTGGCAGCTGTCGTGCCGATCGAGAACTCCATCGAAGGCGGCGTGCCGGCCACGATCGATGCCCTGACCGATCATGGTCAGCTGCAGATCATCGCCGAGGTGGTGGTGCCCGTTCGCTTCGTCCTGGCGGTGAAGCCGGGGACCGATCCCAGCACGCTGACCTCGTTCGGATCCCACCCGCACGGTGAGGCACAGGTGAGGACGTTCATGGCTGCGAACTTCCCCGATGCCGTCTACCTGCCGACCTCGTCGACGGCCGCGGCCGCACGAGATCTGGCCAACGACGCCGCCGACCATGTGGCGGCCGTGTGCCCGGCCCTGGCGGCTGAACGCTACGGACTTGAAGTCCTGGCCAACGACATCGGAGAACGTCAGGACGCCGAGACCCGGTTCGTCGTCGTCACTCGTCCCGGCACCATTCCGGCACCAACGGGATCTGACAAGACCACCATCGTGGCCTCACTGCGCTCCGATCGTGCGGGTGCGCTGTTGGAGATGCTCGAACAGTTCTCCAGTCGCGGGGTGAACATGTCACGCATCGAATCCCGACCCACCGGTGACGGACTCGGGCTCTACCAGTTCTCGATCGACCTGCTGGGCCATGTGCACGAGGCCCGGATGGCCGATGCGCTGCAGGGAGTCCACCGTGTGACCAGGAACCTGAGATTCCTCGGCAGCTACCCCAGTGCGGTGGAGACCGGTGTGCCCCTCGACCCGACGACCACGGACGATTCGTTTTCCGCCGCCGCTGCCTGGCTGGATTCGACACTGGGCGGCTGAGCACCGTATACCTGCCGTCATAGCTGAGTGACCTGGAGGGCTCGGAGGACAGTAGTCTGAGTATGCTTGGGGTCGCCAGGCTCACACATCGACGAAGGAGTCGCCCATGGGAAACACCTCTCCGAACGCCGCCCCTGATGAGGCTTATGACGCCATCGTCGTCGGGGCAGGCCTCGCGGGGCTTGTCGCCGCCCATGAGCTCAGCCTCGCCGGGAAGAGGGTGCTCATCCTCGACCAGGAGAACCGGGCCAACCTCGGCGGTCAGGCCTTCTGGTCCCTCGGTGGGCTTTTCCTCGTCGATTCCCCTGAGCAGCGCCGACTCGGCGTCCACGACTCCCTCGACCTGGCACGCCAGGATTGGGCCACCTCGGCGGGCTTCGACCGGGAAGACGATCATTGGCCGCGGCAGTGGGCCGAGTCGTATCTTGAGTTCGCCGCCGGGGACAAGCGCCGCTACCTCCATGACCTGGGGCTGCGCCTGACACCGATCGTCGGCTGGGCAGAGCGAGGCGGGTCCGGTGCCTCCGAGCACGGCAACTCCGTGCCGAGGTTCCACCTCACCTGGGGCACCGGCCCCGAGGTGGTCCGGGTCTTCCGCGAACCCGTGGAAAGGGCCGAAGCCGCGGGGCTTGTCACCATGGGTTTCCGGCACCGTGTCGATGAGCTCATCGTCGAAGGCAGCGGCAGCGGCGATGGCGATGGCGATGGCGCCTCGGTCGTCGGGGTCCGCGGGCGGAGACTGGCCCCCAGCCACACCGGCCGCGGGGTCGAGTCGAACCGCGAGGAGCTCGGTGACTTCGAACTCCGCGCCCCTGCGGTCGTCGTCACCAGCGGCGGCGTCGGCCACAACTTCGAACTCATGCGCAAGTTCTGGCCGGTCGAACGACTCGGCGAATTCCCCCAGACGATGCTCGCCGGAGTCCCCGCCCATGTCGACGGACGCATGCTGGCCATCGCCGAGGAGGCGGGTGCGAGCCTGATCAATCGGGATCGGATCTGGGCCTATACCGAGGGCATCGAGAACTGGAACCCCGTGTGGCCCAACCACGGGATCCGCATCATTCCTGGTCCCTCGTCACTGTGGTTCGACGCTGAGGGCAACCGGTTCCCCGCACCGAACTACCCCGGCTTCGACACCAACCGGACCATGAAGACCATTCTCTCGACCGGTCACGACTATTCGTGGTTCGTGCTCAACGAGTCGATCATCCGCAAGGAGTTCGCGCTCTCAGGCTCGGAGCAGAATCCCGACATCACGAAGAAAGACTGGCGCCTGACCTTGGACCGGGCCCGCTCCTCCGATGCGCCTGGCCCGGTCGAAGCCTTCAAGAAATTCGGCCCCGACTTCGTCGTTGCCGACACCACCGAAGAGCTGGTCGCCGGGATGAATGAGCGGTCTCGCGGTCCCGTCATCGATCATGACCACCTCGTCGACCAGATCGTCGAACGCGACCGGCAGATGGACCATTCGTTCTCGAAGGACGCGCAGGTCCAAGCCATCCACAATGCCAGGAACTACCTCGGCGACAAGATCGTGCGGGTGCAGAAACCGCACAAGATCCTCGACCCGGCCCACGGTCCACTCATCGCGGTGCGCCTGAGCCTGCTCTCCCGCAAGACCCTGGGCGGGCTGGAGACGAACCTCGACGCCCAGGTCATCGGAGCAGACGGCACACCGATCCCCGGTCTCTATGCCGCGGGTGAGGTCACGGGATTCGGCGGCGGAGGAATGCACGGCTACAACGCACTTGAGGGAACTTTCCTGGGCGGGTGCATCTTCTCCGGAATGCGCGCCGGACGTGCCCTCGCGGGAAGCTTGGGAGCGGAGAGAAGGCCATGACGAACACGAATCTCACGGTGCTCATCACCGGTGGCACGTCCGGAATCGGAGCCGCACTGGTGAGGAAGTTGGCGCACCGTGGTTGCACGGTGCTGACCACGAGTCGAGACCCCGAGCGGATTCCACCGTCCGAGCGGATCTCCGGGGTGCGCTATCTTCAATTGGACCTCGCCGATCCCGACAGCATCGAGGCGCTGGGCGCCGAGCTTGGCACCGTCGACGTGCTCGTCAACAATGCCGGTGAGAGTCAGTCGGGGCCCTTCGAGGAGCTGCCCTCCGAGGCCATCGACCGCCTGTTTCGCACCAATGTCTTCGGGCCGGTGCGCCTGAGCCAGCTCGTCCTGCCCGGCATGCGCCAGCGTGGGCGCGGCCGGATCATCATGGTCGGTTCCATGCTCGCCAGCTTCCCCCTGGCTCATCGCAGCTCCTATGTTGCGTCCAAGGCGGCCCTGCGCGGATTCGCCACTGCCGCGCGTCAGGAGCTCTCGCCGTTCGGCGTCTGGCTCAGTGTCGTCGAACCCGGGTCCATCGCCACCGGGATCGGCGGCCGGCGGACGAAGTACCTCTCCCCGGGTTCTGTCTACACCGAGGATGTGAGGACGATGCTTGAGCATCTCGATGCCAATGAACGAGGCGGGATCTCTGCCGAGACCGTGGCCACGACCATCATCACGGCCATCGAGACGGCCAGGCCCCGCGAATTCTATGCCGTAGGCAGCAGGGCGCCGCTGCCGTTCCTACTCAAACGGGCACTCCCCTGCACAGTGATGTCACGGATCGTCGCGGCCCAGCACGGACTCAAGCGGTGAGTTCCGGGTGATCTCGCGTCGCTGAGCTGCACAGTGGCGCGGACCGCGCGGCTGTGCTGATGTGTGGCTGACCGACTGAGAGGTTACTGGAAACGTGAGGGCAGAAGGAACTGCGTGGTGGAGATTCCGAGCACTCGCTGCTGACGCGTGAGATTGTATGTCCGGTCGTGCTGGAGGTACTCGACGAGGAACAGCTCCGCCCGGTTGCCCCGCTTGAAGAACGTCTTGACCTTCAAACCCAGTTTCGCGGCGAAGAGCGCCTTGTCCTTCGCGATCGCATCAATGACGACAGGCTCGTACTCCATACGAGCGAAGTGAGTGGAGACGGCATCCTTGAGCTTGTACGGAGTCGGATCGCCGATGTTGAATGGGCCCGAGGCCGAAGGCACGTCGACGCAGGCGATTGCCGCTCGCACCAGGTTGTCGATGTGGGTCAGGGTGATCTTCTGCCTGCCGCCGCCGGGAAGTCGCAGGACTCCCTTCTTCGCCAATTGGCTGAGATACGGCATAAGCATCGTCTCACCAGGACCGTAGACCGCGGCGGGTCGAAGGATGGCCGCATCGGGACGGATTCGCATCACCAGCTGCTCGGCCAGAGCATGCGTCCGCGAGTAGGCGTCATGGAAGTCGTTGGGGTCCTTGGGTCCGGCCTCTTCCCATAGGTCCGCATGGGGTGCGTTCGTGGAATAGACGGTCGTCGAGGAGATGTGCACGATTCGCGCCTTCGCGAATGCGTCGAGCACGTTCCGGGTTCCCGTGACCTTCACGTTGTAGAGCGCATCGTCATCGGCATTGACGGCAGCGATGCCCGCGCAGTGGAAGACCGCCGTGGCCTTCGACGCCAGGGATTTCACCGCTTCGGACGCAGGTTCGGTGAGGTCCCATGCTTGGAAATTCACGCCGGGGATCTCGGGATCGCGTCGCCCCACGGCATAGACCGTCTCATCCCTGTTCGCCAGGGCACGGGCGATTGCGCCACCGATGAAGCCGCTGGCTCCGGTCACGATTACCGCCACGTCTGATCCTCCATCATCATCTGAAGCATCTCATCCGGTCGATCCGAACGAGCACACTGTCATAGGAAATCACACTGTCAGTCCCGATGCTGCCACTGAGGCTCTCTCCTGCCCAGAAATGCGTCGATCCCCTCCTGCGCATCGGGTGCGACGGCGTTGTGCGCCATCACCTCCGACATGTGCTCGTAGGCCTCTGCCAGAGGCAGATCACGCTGTTCGTAGAACGCTGCTTTGCCTATTGCCACTGTAGCCGACGAGGCTGACGCGACTTTCCGCGCCAACTCCATGGTCGATGCCTCCAGCTCCTCATCGGCGACGACATCGGAGACCAGACCGAACGCCAGTGCGTCGCCCGCACTGAGGAAGTCTCCGGTCAGCAGCATCCGCATCGCCGTCTTCGCCGGCACTGCCCGGGTCAGGGCCACCATAGGCGTGGAGCAGAACAGGCCGATCTTCACCCCCGGGGTGGCGAACCGAGCCGACGCAGCCGCGACCGCCAGGTCGCAGCTGGCGACGAGCTGGCACCCGGCGGCTGTCGCCACACCTTGGACCTGCGCGATGACCGGCTGTGGGATCGACTGGATCAGCTGCATGAGTTCGGAGCAGACCGCGAAGGTCTCCTGCTGCGATTCCAGCTTGGCCCCGCGAATCTCCTTGAGATCATGGCCGGAACTGAAGACGTGTCCTGCAGTGGACAGGATCACTGCGCGGACATCGGTGCGCTGACCCACCTCGGCGAGGGTGTCGATGAGATCTTGCATCACCGAGCGCGACAGTGCGTTCCGAGTCTGAGGCTCGTTGATCGAAATCGTCGCGACTGCGTCCTTCGCCAGGGAGAATACAATTGAGTCAGACATAAGGGTATTCTGCCAAAATATCGTTGGTCCGTCGCGGAAACCTGATGTGGATTTCATTCTGAATCCTTACCGGGCGCCCCTCAGGGAGACGATGTTTCCTGACATCGATGCCGTTGAACCGGTGTGCAGCGATGCCACCCATATCGAGGAGACGAGCATGACGACTCTGCTGATGATCATCGGATTCGGTGCCGCGACCAGCGTCGTCGTGGGCCTGGGCCAGAAGCTGCGTCTCCCCTGGCCGGCTCTCATGGTCGTCATCGGCATCGCCGGCGCGTTCATTCCCACGTTCGCCGAGATCACCATCGAACCCGAACTCATCTTGCCTCTGTTCCTGCCTCCTCTTCTGTTCGCCGCCGCACAGAAGACCTCCTGGGCTCTCTTCGCCATCCGCTGGCGTACGATCCTGGGCATGGCGGTCGCGCTCGTCGGGGTGACGGTGGCTGCCGTGGCCGGGACCGCGGTCCTTCTCATCCCCGGGATCACGATCGCGGCCGCGATTGCGCTGGGAGCCATGCTCGCCCCGCCCGACCCCGTCGCCGTCGATGCGGTCGCAGGAACCGTATCGATACCTCGGCGGATCATGTCGACCCTGCAGAGCGAGGGGCTGTTCAACGATGCCGCCTCCCTCGTCATCTTCCAGACGGCGATGGCGGCGGCCATGTCCGGCACCGAGGTGGACTTCGGGCAGCTGGCCCTGTCCTTCCTCATCTCCGCGATCATCGCCATCGCCGTCGGCCTCATCGTCGTGTTCGTCGTGTGGTGGGTGATGGAGAAGATCGACCATACGATCGCCCGCTCCTCCCTCATGCTCATGCTGCCCTTCGGCGTCTACCTCATCGCCGAACATTTCCATGCCAGCGGAGTCATCGCCGTCGTCGTGGCCGCGCTCGAGGTGCGCAGGCGCGACGTCGAAGGAAACTCCGCGGAACGTGTCACCCAGGCCTCGACGTGGCAGGTCCTGGAAATGCTCATCACCGGCATCGCCTTCGGCCTCATCGGCCTCGATCTGCGGATGGTCGTCGAATCCGAGCATGCCGACCTGGGCAAGGCCGTCCTCGTGGGGTTGGGCATCGCGCTCATCGTCATCGCCGTGAGGTTCGGCTGGCTGCTCATCGGCACCGTGCTGGAGAACAAGCGCAGAGAGGAGGACCCGGATGCCGCACCGCTGAACATCAGGGATGCCACACTGATGACCTGGGGCGGTATGCGCGGTTTGGCCACGATCGCCCTAGCCCTGTCGATCCCGGCAACCACAGACACCGGCGAACCGTTCCCCGGTCGTTCCTACATCCTCGTCACCGCCGCGGTGATCCTGCTCGTGACGCTGGTGCTTGCCGGCCTCACCTTCCCCACCATCGTCAACGTCTTAGGCATCGACGACGAAGCGGAGAAGGAACGTCAGGCGACGAAGGAGATCGCCGCGCGGGCCTACAAAGCGGCCCTCCACCAGATCAAGAACGACCCCACCCTGCCCGACGAGGTGGCCGAGCCGCTGCGTGCTCGGTTCAAGGGCCTGTATGCAGAGCTGCTGGGAACCTCGGACGACCAGGCCAGCTCCGAGCAGGCGACAGCGCTGAAGGAGAACCGTGAGGTCATGGCCAAGGTGCAGACCAGGGCGCTGCAGTCGGCCCGCACGGAAGTGCTCAAGGCCCGACGCGAACGCGGCACCGATCCGGAGATCGCCGATAGAGTGCTGCGCCGCTTCGACCTCCAATCCGTGCTTCTGCGGTGAGCTGCTGAGGTGAGGCAGATTCTCGGGTTTTTCTAAAGTTGAGTGGAATAGACTCAACTTTGTCGGTGTTGAACTCTTCGAGAGCAATGACTGTTCACGGAACAGCTGCGAAGAACACTTGTGAAGGAGATGCGCATGGACGCACAGATGACAACCAAATCACGCGAGACGCTGCAGTCCGCGATCAATGACGTCGTGGCCAGGCGGAACAACCAGGTCGAACCCGCCCACGTGGTCGCAGCACTGCTGGATCAGCCGAACTCACTGGCATCGAACCTGGTGACCAAGGTCGGCGCGGACCCCCGGACCGTGCTCGCCGCTGTCCGTTCGACCATCGACGGCTTCCCCACCGTCAGCGGGCAGACCGTCGCCCAGCCGGGACTCTCGCGCTCCGGACTCGAGATGATGAATCTCGCGCAGGAGGAGATGACGAGCCTCGGCGACCAGTTCGTGTCCACGGAGCACCTGCTGCTCGCGGCCGCCGCAGGCAAGGACGGGGCAGGCGAAGCCCTGCGAAACAACGGCGCCGGACGCGATGCGCTGCTGGCTGCCCTGCCCGAGCTGCGCGGAGGCAAGAAGGTCACCTCGGAAAATCCCGAGGACACGATGCAGTCGCTGGAGAAGTACGGTGTCGACCTCACAGCCACCGCGCGTGAGGCCAAACTCGACCCAGTCATCGGCCGCGACAAGGAGATCCGACGGGTCATCCAGGTCCTTTCCCGGAGGACGAAGAACAACCCGGTCCTCATCGGCGAACCAGGCGTCGGCAAAACTGCCGTCGTCGAGGGACTGGCCCAGCGGATCGTGGCCGGAGACGTGCCTGAATCCCTGCGCAACAAGACCCTGATCAGCCTGGACCTCTCGGCGATGGTCGCCGGAGCGAAGTACCGCGGCGAATTCGAGGAGCGGTTCAAGGCCGTCCTCGAAGAGATCAAGAACGCCGACGGTCAGATCATCACATTCATCGATGAGCTCCACACCGTCGTCGGTGCCGGCGCCACCGGTGACTCGGCGATGGATGCCGGCAACATGCTCAAACCGATGCTCGCCCGCGGTGAACTGCGCCTCGTCGGCGCCACCACTCTCGACGAGTACCGGGAGAACATCGAGAAGGACCCGGCTCTGGAACGCAGGTTCCAGCAGGTCTACGTCGGTGAGCCCAGCGTCGAGGACACGGTCGCGATCCTGCGTGGCCTCAAGGAACGCTACGAGGCCCACCACAAGGTCTCGATCAACGACGGAGCCCTGGTCGCTGCGGCCACCATGTCCAATCGCTACATCACCGGGCGCCAGCTTCCGGATAAGGCCATCGACCTCGTCGACGAGGCCGCGTCCCGTCTTCGCATGGAGATCGACTCGGCTCCCGTCGAGATCGATGAGCTCCGCCGCGCGGTGGATCGGCTGAAGATGGAGGACATGGCCCTGTCCAAGGAAACGGACACGGCTTCGATCGAACGCCTCGGCGCCCTGCGGGCCGATCTTGCCGATCGGGAAGAGGAGCTGCACGGCCTCGAGGCCACCTGGGAATCCCAGCGGGCCGGACTCAACCGTGTCGGTGAGCTGAAGACGAAGCTCGATGAGCTGCGTTCCCAGGCTGATAAGGCCCAGCGCGACACGGACTTGGAGACCGCCTCACGTCTGCTCTACGGGGAGATCCCCGCGGTGCAGAAGGAGATCGATATCGCTGAGGCGGAGGAGGCCAACGCTGAGACCGAGACCGACCCGATGGTCAGTGATCGGGTCTCGAGCAATGACATCGCCGAGGTGGTCTCGTCGTGGACCGGCATCCCCGCGGGACGCCTGCTCCAGGGTGAGATCGAGAAGCTGCTGGGCGCCGAAGATGTGCTGGGCAAGCGTCTCATCGGTCAGAAGAACGCTGTCACCGCGGTCTCGGATGCGATCCGGCGTTCGCGTGCCGGCATCGCCGACCCTGATCGTCCGACGGGCTCGTTCCTGTTCCTCGGACCCACGGGCGTGGGCAAGACGGAGCTGGCGAAGTCTCTGGCCGACTTCCTCTTCGACGATGAGAAGGCCCTGATCCGCATCGACATGAGCGAGTACGGGGAGAAGCACACGGTGTCCCGTCTCGTCGGTGCTCCTCCGGGCTACGTGGGCTATGACGAGGGCGGTCAGCTCACCGAGGCTGTGCGCCGTCGCCCCTACTCCGTCGTCCTCCTCGACGAGGTGGAGAAGGCACACCCGAGTGTCTTCGACATCCTGCTGCAGGTCCTCGACGACGGTCGCCTCACCGACGGTCAGGGCCGCACGGTCGACTTCCGGAACACGATCCTCATCCTGACGTCGAACCTCGGCTCGCAGTTCCTCGTCGATAGGTCCCTGAGCACGCAGGAGCAGAAGGATGCGGTGCTCGGCGTCGTGCATTCGACCTTCAAGCCCGAGTTCCTCAACCGCCTCGACGACATCGTTCTCTTCGATGCGCTGAGCACCGAGGAACTGTCCTCGATCGTCGATCTGCAGATCCAGCGTCTGGCGTCTCGTCTGACCGAACGCCGGATCACTCTCGAGGTCACGGATGCCGCCGAAGACTGGCTTGCACTCGAGGGCTACGATCCCGCGTTCGGTGCCCGGCCGCTGCGCAGGCTGGTCCAGCGCGAGATCGGTGACAAGCTGGCCCGCGCGCTGCTCTCCGGCGACGTGGCCGACGGAGACGACATCGTCATCGGCCTGCCCGAGGACCCAGAGTCCAAGGGACTGGAGCTGCGCCCGAAGCGGTAAGGCGCCGGGTAATGCTGGCGCCGCATAGTCGGCGATGCGCTGCGCAGTCGGTGAGGATGTTCAGGTTAGGGAACAGTACATGGGTTGCAACCGGTGTACTGTTCCCTAACCTGAGTCGTCTCCGGTCCGCCCCTTGGGAGCACCAGCACGCGGCCGAGCAGTGAGGGCCCCATCGAAGTTTCAGAGCTCTGCTTCAAAGTCGAGCTCTGAAACTTCGATGGGGCCCTTTCCGCTGAGTCCGCAGCGTCCCCTGCGCCCCCTGCGTCCGTTGAGTCCGTGGAGTCCCCTGAGTCCGCGAAGCGAGGCTTACGCGGTCAGCGCAACGCCTACTTCGCCCTCAGCGCGAGGACTTCGCTTTCGACCGTTCCAGGCCGTCGCTCGTCGACTTCCACCAGCGGCTCACGGACCTGTGGAGCTTTTCGAAGCTGCGGTCGCGGATGAAGATGGCGTCGACGGCGATCATCGTCAGCGAGAACCAGGGCAGTCCCATCAGCAGGGCGATTCCCAAGTGAAAGGACAGAATGCCCAAGAGGCCGATGATTCGCGTGTACCTGTTGAACAGCATGAAGGGGAAGGCGCACTGGAAGAGCACCGAACCCCAGGAGATGGCCACGACCATCGGCCCCCAGGCGGTGAGCAGGTCTGAGAGCACCGGCCAGGTACCAAACTGCTGAGTATGCAGCGGGTTGTACACCGCGAACCCGTGCTGCCAGGCGGCACCGCCTGCCTTGTAGAGACCACCCGACATGTAGATCGCACAGACCTGGAAGGCCAGGACGACGATCGCCAAGTTGTTGGCCATGATCAGAACCCAGCGATAGCTGCCGCCATCGGTGTCGGGGAAGGCTGGGTTCTGCTTTCTCTTGCGCCTGGCATCCAATGACCACCGTCGGGTGGTGTCGGCGAAGAGCATCGCGATCATGAACATGCGATACGCGTTGTCGCCCTGATCCCCGGCACCGTCGTTGAGCTCGATGAAGCTCACCCACAGGACGAGGTAGAAGGGCAGGACGATGCGCGTCCGCCATCCCAGGATGATGACGACGGCGAGGATCGCCAGACCGATCATCATGGTGGTGAACAAGGCAGGGTTGGTCACCGCACGGTGGAAGAGCGAGAACAGCCAGATGTTGGGGAAGTCGCTCTTGGGTTCAGCGATCTCACCGTTCCAGGCGCTGCCCACGCCGAAGGTATAGTGCCGGGCATTGAAGTTCGTCAGCAGCAGGCCCAGACCGGTCAGGCCGATGAGGATACGGGTCACCGCGAGACCATATGTGGCGTGGTAACGCCCGGTGAGCATCTCCTCCAGCCAGTTCCATCCGCGTGAAATGCTGCCTAAGACACGGGAGGCGAGCGGAATGTTCTCTTTCGAATCTGCCTGCGTCGCCGTCTCCTGCGCCTTTGCCTCCGTCTGAGGCTGGGAGTCGACCTCGGGCTCGTCACCCTTGACCTGGATGTTCCTGTCACTGCTCACTTGCACACCTCACTTTGTCGGAGGCACAGAAGTACTTCGCGAACTCCTCATCGGACTGGTGCGGCTCACTCACCAGTGCTCGCCAACCGACCGGCACCGGCTGGATGTTCGGTCGTTCGGCATCATCGTCATTGCGCTTGGCAAACGGCACCACGTTCTGCCGCGCCGCCTGGTACTGGACGCGCTGGACGTCCTCACCCCAGATGGCTTTGGCCACCTGTGTCGCATACGCCGTGGCCAGGTGCTCGCTCTCGAGATATCCGCTCACAGCATCGTCGGGGTCGTCATACTCGTTCAACTTCGTCGTCAGCCGGTCGACCGAGTCATCACCTTTGAAGTAGTCGAGCTTGACGATAGCCTTCTGATCATTGGGAAGATCCTCCCACGATCCCTTGATATCGGAGGCGACTCCGACGCCCAGACCGGCCGAACGCGGTGGGAAGAGCTTGTAGGTCGAATGGTCGAGTTCGACATCGGTGGCTCGCACCCAGTCGGTGACCTCTTCCCCGCCGCCGTCGGTCTTGACCACCGCGCGGACGTCGAAGTAGTAGTCGCCGTTGATCGGCTCAGGAGCGAATACGCTCCACGACTGACCCCACAGGGGAATCATGTACTCCGAGAGCAGGTTCCCGGGGATCACCTGCCGTGCCGTCGACGACGGGGCGATCCAGAGGAAGCTTGCGAGCAGGTGGAACGCGGTCAGCAGCATGGCCACAACCATCAGTACGCGTTTGACGACCGGCCGCCCGACGGCCTTCGCCTCAGTCTTGTCTGTGTCCATCTCAGTCCTGGAATATGGGCGCCACTTCGCGAAATCCGCCTTGACCAGAAGTGGACTGCTCAGGATCTCCCCAGTGACTAGGGTGCTTTCATACAGACTCTAGGGTACGTCAGTGAATCCGGAAGTTCAGCCCGAACAACCCCGGTGTTTCACGATCCCACCCTGTTCCACCGCTGGCCGAAGCCAGAGTTCACGCGCCCGGAGTCATGACTGAGGCCATGACTCCGGGCGTGACTCTGGTCATTACGGTGTCATGACTGCCCTCATTGTTAACCGCGCAGCCATTCCTTGACCGCTTCGGTGCTCTCCCCCAACGTCGGCGGTGCAAGATCGTAGCTGGCCGGTGTCTCTGACAGACGGATCGGATTGGCCACCGTCGGGATCACACGATCCCCAGCTCCCGCCTCGGCGACGGGCTCAAGTCCCAACGACGATGCCAGCTCAACACCCTGGGCGATCGTGTTGATCGGGGCACACGGCAGACCGGCTGCGGAGAGGATGTCGAACCATTCCTGATTCGTCTTTTCACTCAGTGCGGCGATGAGTTCGGGTTCGAGTTCTCCACGATTCTCGTTGCGGTCGGAGAAGTTCGCGAAGCGTTGATCCTCGGCCCACTCGGGGTGGCCGAGCACGGAGGCCAATGACTTGAACTGGTTGTCATTGCCCACGGCGATGATGATCTGGCCCTCGGCTGTGGGCATCGGCTGGTAGGGGTAGAGGCTCGGGTGGGCATTGCCCATGGCCTGCGGAACGACGCCACCGGCCACGTACGCCGAGGTCTGGTTCGCCAAGCCTGACAGTGCCGAGGACAGCAGGTTCGTCTCCACCAGCTGACCCTTCCCGGTGTCCTTGCGGTGGGCCAGTGCGGCCAGGATCCCGACCGTGGTGTGCAGACCGGTGAACACGTCGACGACTGCGACACCGGCTTTGACCGGGCCCGACTCCTGGGATCCTGTCACGCTCATGAAACCCGAGAGCCCCTGGATGAGCAGATCGTAGCCGGGCTGAGGATTGTCGCGCCCGAATCCGGTCACGGAAGCGTAGATGATGCCCGGGTTCTCGGCCTTGACGGTCTCGTAGTCGAGTCCGTATTTGGCCAGACCACCGGCCTTGAAGTTCTCCACCAGAATGTCCGCCCGCCCGGCCAGCTCCCGCGCCAGCCCCAGGTCGTCTTCGTCCTTGAAGTCGAGGACCACGGAGTGCTTGTTCCGGTTCGCTGTGAGGAAGTACGTCGCATCATTGCCTCGCCGAGGTGGTGCCCAGTGCCGTGTATCGTCACCGGTCCTGCCCTCGACCTTGATGACTGTGGCCCCGAGGTCGGCGAGCATCATCGTCGCGTAGGGTCCCGCGAGCACTCGTGAGAAGTCAGCGACGACCACACCCGACAAGGGGCCGGTGCCCGAGCGAGAGAAGAGTTCCTGCAGATCCTGCTGTTCCACGTACTGCCTCCCATGGCGAGTTCGAACCCTGATATCCAGGCGTCCTGTCATTCACGTCAGACTATACGGACCCACCACACGCCGTCTGGAGTTGGTATCCACACCGCCTGGTGTGGTGCGGAATTCGTTGACCCCCAGGAGCCGAATCTCGCTACACTCGGGACAAGCCGACAGCCGAGCGGCAGACGCCGAGGCTCAACAGTCAGTCAGACTCGAAGGGATGAACGATGACGTTTCACATGCCTGCAGAAACAGCCGCCCATGACCGCATCTGGATGGCATTCCCGTCCTCCGGCTATGCCTTGGGCGACACCGACGAAGAGGCAGAGGCTGCCCGCCGCACCTGGGCCGCCGTGGCCCGTGCCACCAGCGAGTTCACTCCGGTCACCGTGGTGGTGTCGACGTCGCAGACAGACCATGCCCGCCGCCACCTCGGAGAGGGGATCAACCATCCGATCACCGTCATCAATGCAGAACTCGATGACGCGTGGATGCGTGACATCGGTCCGAGCTTCGTCGTCGACGACAATGGGAAGCTGCACGCCGTGGACTGGGTCTTCAACGGCTGGGGCGCTCAGGAATGGGCGGAATGGGATCACGATCAGCACATCGGCCGCTTCGTTGCGAACCAGGCAGGCGTTCCGATCCTGGATTCCCACCTGCGCAATGAGGGTGGCGGCTTCCACGTCGATGGGCGCGGCACCGTGCTGGCCACGCGCAGCGTGCAGCTGGATCCGGGCCGCAATCCCGATCTGACTGAGGCTGAGGTGGAGGCCGAATTCGCACGCACCATCGGGGCGAAGAAGGTCATCTGGCTCGACCACGGCCTCTACCGCGACAATCAGACCTTCGGCACGCGCGGGCACGTCGACATCGCCGCGGCCATGCCCAGCCCCGGTGTCGTGCTCATCCACGATCAGCGCAATCCCGAACACCCGGACTTCGAGTTCTCTCAGACCCTCAAGACCCAGTTCAGGGCTGAGACCACGTCGGACGGTCAACCCTTCGAGGTCGTGGCGATCCCAGCGCCGGAGGTGCTGCGCGATGACGAGGACTGGGTCGACTATTCCTACGTCAACCATCTCGTCACCAATGACGGAGTCATCGCCTGCACCTTCGACGATCCGATGGACGCCGAGGCGGTGTCCGTGCTCGAGCAGGTGTACCCGGGACGCAAGGTCGTCGGCGTCGACGCTCGCGAACTCTATGCGCGCGGCGGCGGAATCCACTGCATCACCCAGCAGCAGCCCACGATCGGCTGATCGCCGGTGAACTGTGTGCATTCTACAAACCTGAGACGATATTCTTTCACTGCGGAACCATCTGCAGTATAAGGTGGTGAACCAGGACACAGTGCCGATGCGCACGACCGTCGTTCATCGTCGGTCCAAGCACTCGCACGTGTTGCATGCAGTCACGGCAAGCTGAGAAGGAGAGCAGGAAAATGAAGAAGCGATTGATTCTCCTGGCTGGTCTGGGAGTCGGTTACGTACTCGGATCACGCACCGGACGTCAGAGCTACGAAAAGCTCAAGGCCCAGGCACAGGATCTCTGGACCGACCCGCGAGTGCAGGACACGGTCGAGAAGGCGAACCAGTCGATCCGCGAGAAGTCACCGGCCGTCGCCGATGCCGTCCAGACTGCGGCCGACAAGGTCAACTCCGCTGCTGGAGCCGGCCCCACAGGTGCGGGTGCTGCGGGAACCGGAGCCGCTGGGGCGGGCGCTGCAGGCGCCAAGTCTGCCGGTGCCGCTGGCAGCAAGTCCACCGGTACGCCGGAGGTCGAGGACGATGTCATTGCCGACCCCATGCGCGACATCGATGACGAAGGCCCTGCCGGACTCTCCGAAGACACCTGAGTCTCGCGCACCTGAGGCTCTCACACTGATTGCTCCCGCACACCGATCGGTGTGCGGGAGCATTGTCATGTCCGGCGCAGTCCGGCGCCGTTCAGCGCGGTCCGGCACGGTCCGGTCCGGCCCGGTTCAGAGCGGTCCGGCACGGTCCGGTCCGGCCCGGTTCAGAGCAGTCCGGCGCGGTTCAGAGCAGCGAGCTCGTGAGCCTGGCGACGTTCTCCACATACTTGTGCAGCAGGGGCCTGTCGTTCCACTTCTCGGCATCGAGCTCGACGGAGTTCGGAGCGTACCGCTGCGCCTCAAGGTCATACATCCGCTGGGTGAATTCCTTGTCGACGATGAACATGGTGACCTCCATGTTCATCGCGAACGAACGCTCATCCATGTTCGAGGACCCGATGATCGAGACCTCATCGTCGATGAGAAGGAACTTCGAATGCAGAACCGTCGGGGCGTGATACAGGAAGATCCGGACACCGGCTCGCACCAGGTCGGCGTAATAGGACTGCTGCGCCCGCTGCGTGACCCAATGGTCACTCGTCTCTCCCACATACAGTCGCACGTCGACTCCGGACCGGGCCTCGGTCGTGAGCGCGTGCATGAGCGATTCGTCGGGCACGAAGTACGGTGAGCAGACGACGACGCTGCGGTTCGCGTTGTAGATGAGGTGGTTGAACAGACGCAGGTTGTTCTCATCTTCGAACCCTGGTCCTGAGGGGACCACCTGCGCCTGGATACCACCGTTCTGCGGGGCCTGGAGTTCTCCTTGGGACGGACCTTCGAAGAGCTCTCCGGTCTCCGAATACCAGTCCGTGACGAAGACAGCATCGAGTTCATCGACGACGGGCCCGGTGCATTTCAGCGACAGATCCATCCATTGGAAGCCCTTCCGCAGGTTGCGCCGCTTGTTATAGGAGCGGTCGATGATGTTCTGTGAACCGGTGAAGGCGACGGTTCCGTCGACGACGAGGATCTTCCGGTGATTGCGCAGGTCTGGTCGCTGGTACTCGCCCCTCCACGGGCGGATCGGCAGGGATCGGCGCCATTGCACTCCGGAGGAGTCAAGCCTCTTGACCAGCTCCGAGTAACCCGGGTAGCCCAGTGAGCCCAGGTGGTCGATGAGGATTCTCACCTCCACCCCACGTTCGTGTGCGGCCAGCAGGGATTCGAAGAGCCGCCTCGTCGTGTCATCGATGGCGACGATGTAGAACTCGAAGTGGACGTATGTCGTGGCCGCATCGATCTCATCGGCCATCGCCTCCATGCAGGCGTGGTTGTCGGTGTGGAGGTCGAAGGAGTTGCCGTGCGTCATCGGCAGCGCGCCCAGATCGAAGTTCAGCTGCGCTGCCGTGCTCAGCGGTTCGGGCATGTGGGCGAAGTCGCCGATGATCGCCCGATCATCGGTCTGATCACGGAAGATGTCATTGACGAGCAGCTGCTTGTCCCGCCGCCGCTTCGGCAGCTTCGCCGAGCCCAGCAGCAGGAAGGCGAGGATCCCGACGTAGGGAATGAGGAAGATCGCGAGCAGCCAGCCGAGTGCGACCGAGGGCCTGCGGTTGTGCGGAATCCAGCCCACCGCGACGATGCGGATGATCATGTCGATGGCCAGGAGGGTGAATATCAGCCAGTTGGGCCACCCCTGATCGATCCTGATGAAAGGATAGATCTCCAATCCGGTCATGTCCGCACTCTTCCGGTTTGCGGGCTGTCAACGCCCGGTGTCGCGCTCCGATTCTCAAGCACCAGCACTCAAGATGTCTTGAGAGATTCGTCATCGTTGTCAACTGACTTCCATCGTATCCTGCCGCATGTTCCCCGCGCTGATCGCCCCGAGTGCGGCCGGTGGGTCTCCGACAGATACCGACCCCGCCTCGGGCTCACCCGGTGGTGAGAGTCATAATGGGAGTCAACGACCAGACACAGAAGCGAAGGTGCTGACAGTGATTCGAGATATCTCCCCCGAGGGGTCCGACCGTTCGGACCTCGCCGATTCCTCCAGTCGCGGACCCGATGTGGCCGACCCGACGGCGGTGCCGATCAGACCCGCCGTCAGCGTGCTCATGATGCGCGACGGTGCCACCGGGCTCGAGGTCTTCGTCCAGCACCGGGTCTCGACGATGGACTTCGCCGCTGGCGTCGTGGTCTTTCCCGGCGGTCGCGTCGACCCGATCGATGAGCAGACCGCGGCCTCCATCGAGATCCCCGATCCGCAGAGTCATCAGGCAGCGTGGAAGGACTCCACCATCGCCGAGGCGGCCGATGGTTGGCGCATCCTGCTCGCCACCGCTGTGCGTGAGGTCGAGGAGGAGACCGGCGCCGTGCTCGATCCTGCCGGCCTGAAGCCGTGGGCGAACTGGGTGACCCCGGCCGGTCGGCCGAAACGCTTCGACACCTATTTCTATGCCCTTGCGGCCGGTGACCTCGAGTCAGCCCATCATCAGACCACCGAGGCGCATGCGAGCGAATGGATGCCGGTGGCCGAGATCCTGACCGCCGAAGCCGAGGAGCGCCTCAAACTGATGCGTCCGACCCTGGTGCTCCTTCGCGAGCTCGACACATTCGACACCGTCGCCGAGGTGGTCGGATCCGAACGAAGCATCGACCCAGTCCGTCCGGAGTTCCCCGGCAAACACGGCTGAGCCGCCACACACCGCGAAGGGTGTGGCTCGGCCTCAGGCCGTCGACTTCTTGGCCTCAGCCCTTTGACTTCTTGGCCATGGCGGCCAGCCGATCTGTGACGACCGTGCGCTGCTCGTCGGTGCCGATGAGGGAGGACAAGGCCTCCTGCTCGGCATCGAGGCCCGTGACCAGGTCGGCCTCAAAGGAAAGATCGACGAGCTTCTTCGCCCAGACGAGCGCCGAGCGTGATTTTCCGGCGATATCGGCGGCGAGTGCAAGGGCTCGCTCGACCGGGTCTTCGGCGACTTCTTCGACAAGACCGATCCGCAGGGCCTCCTCGGCTCCGATGGCCTCACCGGTGGCGATGAGCTTCTTCGCCATACCGGGTCCGACCAGGCGCGGCAGAAGCTGAGTCCCACACATGTCCGGGATGATCCCCCACTTGATCTCCATCAGCGACAGCTGAACGTCCTTGCCGGCGATGCGGATGTCGGCACCCAGCGCGATCTGCATTCCCCCGCCGAGCGCGGGGCCCCTGATTCCGGCGATGACGGGCACCTCGATGAGCGACCACACATGCACGGCCTTCTGCGCCAGCGCCCGAGCCGATCCGAGACGCTCACCGACGTCGACGGCGCCGCCGGTCGCTGCTGCAGACCCAGCCCCCGCCTCGGCGGTGGAAGAGGACCCAGCCCCCGCCTCGGCGGTGGACACTGTCGCGGTGCCTTCCTGCGCGAGCCGGGACATCTCGGTGAAGTCCAGGCCGGCGCTGAAGGCACGTCCGCGACCGGAGAGGACGACGGCCCTGACCTCGGAAGAGCCTTTGAGCGCAAGCCCGACCTCGACGAGATCCTCGAAGACCTCTCGGGTGAGCGAATTGAGCTTCTCGGCGCGGTCGATCTCCACGTGGGCGATTCCCTGGTCGATCGCAAAGATGACATTCGAGTGTGCTGCTTGGGGCATGACGTCCTCCGGTTTTGAAGCTGAACGAATGATCAGCTGCGTTTCTTGAACCCTATCGAAGCCCCGCTCAGCGTCAAGATCAGAACGGCAGACAAGGAGATCATGCACATGATGACCACGCCGGTCCACGCGAAATCGGTGAACAGGACCGCCGACAGCCAAGCGCCCAGGCTGGTGCCCAGATAGTAGACGGTGAGGTAGATGGCCGCGGACCGGGTCGAGTCGACTCCCGGCCGTGAGGCGCTGGCGGCGGCGGATGCGCCCGTGTGCCCGAGGAAGAAGCCGCCGGTGAGCAGGGACATGCCGATGATGATCACGGTCAGGGAGTCGACGAGGGTGAGCCCGGCACCGGCGAGCGCCGTGATCATGCCGATGAGCGTCAGCGAGGTGCGCGAGAGCTTCGTGGCCAGGCGCCCGTAGTACGTGGTGACGACGGTGCCGACGAGGTAGATGAGGAAGAACAGGGCGACCGCGCCTTCGCTCAGGTGCCAGGGATCCTGCTGCAGCCGGGTGCCGAGCATCGTGAAGGACCCGCCGAAGACGATCATGCAGAGGAAGCCCGTGAGGTAGATCCGCCACAGACCCGATCCCAACGGAATGATCGCCCGCCGAGGTGGCCGCCCCGTATCCGTGGCATCCAAGGTGTGCGGCTCGGTCGTCGATGTATCCGACTCGGTCGTCGGTGGGTCCAACTCCGGTTCGGTCGATTCCCGTGCGGCGACTGCTCGCGCCGTGGTGAACAGATCGTGGCGCAGGAGCCAGACGACGATGAGCCCGAAGACCAGGGAGATGGCCGCTGTGAACGCCAAGCCGCCGTGCCAGCCGAGGACCTCCGCGGCGAGTCCCGTGAGCAGTCGGGAGGAGAGACCGCCGATGGTGTTGCCGGCGATATAGACGCCGATCGCACCGGGCAGTGCCTGAGCCGGCAGCCGCAGCGACAGATAGGCCATCGCGGTGGCCGGGACCGAGGCGATCGCCACGCCCTGGAGGAAGCGGACGGCAATGAGCAGTTCGGGGCTGGGCATGAAGGGCAGGATGAGCGCCAGCAGCGCGGCCAGGACGACACCGCCGGCGATCTGCCTGGCATGCCCGATACGTGGGGCGAGCATGGAGAAGGGAATGAGGAAGACGGCCATGGCGACGTTGGTGGCCGAGACCGTCAGACTCGCGGTGGGTGCGTCGATGCCATAGGCGCCGCGGATGGCGGGGAGAAGGCCCTGCGTTTCGTAGAGCACGAGGAAGACAGAGACGCCGGCCAGGAAGACTGCGATGATGGTTCGCCGAGTACTCGTCGCGCTCGGCTCACCAGTACTCATGAACCCCACGCTATGCCGACACTGGGGAAAACCCCAATGCGCACACGCTCATGAGTTTCCTAGGCTGTACTCAGGTCCCCCCACCTGACGCCCATCCCCCGGCTCTCCGCGGCACGTCGATCGCATCACGTCGATCACTCCACGGAGAGCGGCGACGCAAGAGAAGGAGAACACCGTGTCCGTGTCGCCTCTGGTCCCCGAACTGCCCTCCATCGACCCCTTCGGCTCCATCAACTCACTTGACTCCCTTGAGCGCCCAGATTCCGTCACACGACCTGACTCCGACAATGGATCCGAGCACAACCGTGCCAACCGCTCCTTCTTCGTCACCTGGCTCCTCTCGCTGCTGTTGGGATTCCTCGGTGCCGACCGCTTCTACACGGGACGCTTCCTCACCGGCGGACTCAAGCTGGTCAGCCTCGGCGGTCTGGGTCTGTGGTGGGTCATCGACCTCGTCATCGTCATGGCCGGCGGGCTTCGCTACGACAGTCGTCCCCTCAACGGCTACGACGTCTGGAAGGAAGTCGCATGGATTGCCACAGGCTTCCTTCTCATCATCGGCTACTCCCTTCAACTCGACCAACTGGTCCAGGCGCTGCTAGCACGACTGCTCTGAGCCAGATGACCGGAAATTTAGTCCGCCCTTTCCTGAAATCCCCGCGTTCTCGGTTTAGGCTCGCATCAAGCACAGACCGAAGTAGTTCAAGGAAAGGTCAGTACTCCATGGTCAGTCAGCTCGGAGGAGACTCCACCGGAAAGCGCGTGGCTCAGGCCGCTGCCGCCATCTCAGCACTCGGCCTCGGCGCCCTCGCAGCCTGGGATGTGACCCAGAAGAAGCATTCGATTCTGCGCAACTATCCTGTCGCCGGTCACGCACGGTACCTGCTCGAGTCGATTCGCCCAGAGATCCAGCAGTACTTCATCGAGCGGAACTGGGACGGCCGCCCTTACAACCGCAACGTTCGCGCCATGATCTACGAACGTTCCAAGGGCAAGCACGCTGAAAGCGCCTTCGGCACTGAACGCGATGTCAATCGCACGGGCTATGAGGCCCTCATGCACTCCACGGTTCCGATCACGAACTCCCCGACTCCCCCGCGGATCCGCATCGGCGATGCGGAATGCACACAGCCCTATGACATCTCACTCCTCAACGTCTCGGCCATGAGCTTCGGATCACTGAGCAACAACGCGGTGCGCTCGCTCAACAAGGGTGCCGCGATGGGAGGCTTCGCCCAGGACACCGGCGAAGGTTCGATCACGCCCTACCACCAGGAGTTCGGCGGCGATCTGATCTGGGAGGTCGGCACCGGCTACTTCGGCTGCCGAACCTCTGAAGGCGAATTCGATCCGGATGTCTTCGCGCAGAAGGCACAGGACCCACAGGTCAAGATGGTCTCGCTCAAGCTTTCCCAGGGCGCCAAGCCCGGCCTCGGCGGCGTTCTGCCCGGCCCGAAGGTCACCGAGGAGATCTCAGAGATCCGCGGCATCCCTGTCGGCAAGACCTGCGTCAGCCCACCGAACCACACTGTTTTCTCGACGCCGATCGAGCTCCTGCAGTTCATCGCACAGATGCGCAAGCTCTCCGGCGGCAAACCGGCCGGCTTCAAGCTCTGCGTGGGCTCACGCACTGAGTTCCTCAGCATCTGCAAGGCGATGGTCGAGACCGGCATCACTCCCGACTTCATCATCGTCGACGGTTCCGAAGGTGGCACGGGAGCGGCACCGCTCGAATTCGAGAACCATGTCGGCCTGCCTCTGACGCAGGGTCTGATGATCGTGCACAATGCGCTCAAGGGCGCGGGATTGCGTGATCGCATCAAGGTCGGCGCGGCAGGGAAGATCGCGGCCGGCTCCGACATCGTCAAGCGACTCATCCAGGGCGCCGACTTCACGATGGCAGCTCGCGCCATGATGATGGCTGTGGGCTGTATTCAGGCTCAGGTCTGCCACACGGGCAAGTGCCCCGTCGGCGTGGCCACGCAGGATCCTCGCCGAGCTCGCGCCATCGATGTTCCCGACAAGTCGACTCGTGTGAGGAACTACCACGACGGCACCGTCGCCGAGGCTGTGCGCCTGATGGCCTCGATGGGCGTATCTCATCCGGATGAGCTGGAACCGACGATGCTGCGCCGCAATGTCTCGGAGTCCGAATCGTGGTCCTATGCCCGGCTCTACGACTGGCTCGAATCCGGCGAACTGCTCAACGGCGCCCCCGCCGACTGGGCCTCCGACTGGAAGACGGCCCGAGCAGACTCCTTTGCCATCCCCCACGGCCATAGCCGCTGAGTCGATCGTCGAGACAGTCAGCAATATAATCCGCGAGACAGGAGACAACAATGGTGACCCTCGTCCTGCTCCATTCCGCACTGGGCAAGACCCCCGGCATCGAGGCGATCGCCGATCGCTACAGAGCCGCAGGCCACACCGTGCACGCCCCCGATGTCTACGAGGGACACACGTTCACCACCGCCGAGGAGGGAGTCGGTCACGCGCAGGAAGTCGGGTTCTCGCAACTCGTCGACCGGGCCGCCGCGGCCTGTGCTGATCTGACGGGTGAGATCGTCTTCGCCGGACTCTCACTCGGAGCCGGCATCGCCCAGCAGATGGGCAAGAACGACGCACGGGCACGCGGTGCGCTCCTCTTCCACGGCGGCGGCTTCCCCAAGCCGACGCGGTGGCAGGAGAATGTGCCCGTCCAGGTCCACTTCTCCGTCGACGACACCTGGCGCGACGCGGCCGCCCAGCAGACCCTGATGGAGTCCGCTGCCCGAGCCGGAGCCCAGGCTGAGTACTTCCTCTACCCGGGCGACAGCCATCTGTTCAGCGACCCGCTGGTCTCCGACTACCGCGAGGACAGTGCGCAGCTTCTCCGTGCACGCAGCCTGGACTTCCTCGACAGGGCCTGAAGCCTTCCACCCGCTCGCCCAACAAACATCGAGAGCAGCCGGCAGCGTCGAGGGCCGACCGCACCGGCCAAAGCCGACTCCCTGAAGTCGCCCGCCGCCGCTACGGTCGGCTCTCGGCGAATTCGCGGTCTCCGGAGGAGCGAATTCTGTGATCGCGTCCGCTTTGAAATCTGACTTTTCATTGCGTTTGGTGTCATTTGATGCCATTATCTTTAGATGGTTCAGGTTTACATGAAGCAGGACCTGCTCAGATTCGGCTTGACCGATGATGATGTCCGCCGAGCGCAGCAGTGTTGCCTGCAAAAGATTCGGCGTGGGCACTATGCCGTAATCCGCCCTTGCAGTTCACCGCAGCATGCCGTTCTGCACTCACCTGGCGCTGCCGAGCCGATCTCTTACCCCCAGACTTTCGGCGATATCCGAGACCGGAGCGAGGCCCTCAAGCCTTTGATTCGTTCGCGACTGCACGAGCTCCGCTCCGATGACGTCTACTCCCACATCTCTGCTGCTCTGATTCACGGCATTCGCCCACCCTTCCCGGCAACCGACCAGGCCGAGATCATCCGCACCGGTTATCACGAGAACTTCCCAACATTGCGTATCTATGACCGCATCGTTCCACCGGCGGATCGGACCACAGTCGGAGATTTTGCGGTCACAGACCTCTCGCGCACGCTCTCCGACATCGCTCATGACTACCCATCGGAGATCTCGGTTCCAATGATCTCCGAGGCCCTTCGGGTCGGCAACACCAGCAAACCCGACCTTCTCGAGCAGATGAAGATTCGTCGAAGAGGGTGCAGAGTTGCGAAGCAAGGCATCGAGCTGTCCGACCCGCTGCACGAATCTCAGGGCGAGACCCTTTGTGCGGTGAAATTCCACAGATACTCCATCGGAGAGATGGTTCCGCAGGTGAAAGTGCACGATCGCACTGGGAAATTTCTCGGCAGATGCGACTTCAAGCACGCACGACTTCCGCTGATCGTGGAGTTCCATGGTCTGGGCAAGTACTACCTCAACGAATCCGGACCGGATCGAGCAAGCAGGGACAACCACGCTCGGCACATGCGGCTCACCAATGCCGGGTTCACAGTATTCAATTTGGTCTGGGCCGATCTCTTTCGGAGCGAAATGTTCACTGCCATCAAGAAGCACATCGCCGAGAGCCGAGCGCACCAGTCAATGCCGACTCCCTGAAGTCGCCCGCCGCCGCTAAGGTCGGCTCTCGACGAAAGTTCGCGCTAGTTCGCGAAAGTTCGCGCTAGTTCGCGAACTAGCGCGGAGTCGATCCTTATTTCAGCTGCCCGCAGGTCAGCCCATCACCAGACCGTTGTCGACGACGAGGTTCTGGCCCGTCACCGCACGTGAGGCCGGTGATGCGAAGAACACCACCGCCGAGGCGAATTCCTCCGGGGTCGTCACGTGACCCAGCGGAGTCTGCTCCGCGATCTGGTCGAAGACCTCCTCCGGGGTTGCCGAGGAGGCATCGGTGGTGCGCAGGAGACCGCCGGAGACCATGTTGACTCTGACTCCGGAGGGTCCGAGATCCTTTGCGAAGGTCCTGGTCAGAGACAGCAGTGCCGCTTTGGCCGCCGTGTAGTCGTGGTACGGCACGACCGGGTTCTGGACGAGGTTGGAGCCGATGTTGATGACTCGGCCCGACCCGATCTCGCGGAATCCGCTCATCGCGGCCTGGACGGTGTTGAGCGCGGCACCGACGGCGCCACGGAACTGGTCGGTGAAATCGGAGAAGTCGATCTCGTCGGCCGGCTGTCGTTCGTCCCCGTTGAAGGAGAAGTCAACGAGAGCGCTGTTGACCACCGTCGACACGGGCGCGCCGAACTCCGCATGGGCGGCGGCGAACATAGTGTCCACAGCACGTGAGTCGGTGACATCGGCCTCGATCGCCACTGCACGTCCACCGCGGGCGCGGATCGCCTCGGCGAGGTCCTCCGCGGCCTCGGCCGAATAGCGGTAGTTGATGACGAGCGCGGCCTCCTCATGTGCGAAGGCCTTTGCGATGGACGAGCCCACACCGCGGCCGGCTCCTGTCACGAGGACGATCTGCTGGTCAAGCGGCATAGCCGATGTTGTGAATGCCTGGGCGTTGCTCATCGCGATTCTCCTTCGAATGCTGGGCGGTCCTCACCGCTCGGGAGGCCGTTGCAGGTCGTGATCTCACCCTACATTCGCGACGAGTCCTGTGGGTGAACGTGATTACCGCCCCGATCCTCCTTAGACTGAGCAGACGACCATCGTTGTCCATCCCCAGGAAGTCCTTCATGAGCGAGCTCGGCGCCAGCATCTCAATCGGAGTCCTCGCAGCACTCGTCGTCCTCATCATCTACATCATCGCGGCTCGGATCGGGCGATGGCAGCCGGCTCCGCGGCGTGGGCCCCAGGCCGGACCGACGCAGCCAGGCTACGCTCCCGGTGGCAACGGGCAGCCGGGCTATGCGCCGGGCTCACGACCACGGGGCGGCTCCTACGATCAGTCGACCCGGGCCTATGACCAGCCGACGCGTGCCTATGATCAGTCGACTCGCGCCTATAACCAGCAGCCCGAGCGCGTCTATGGAATCGCCGACGATGAGACCCGCGTCATGCCCGCGGCCGGCACCGATTCCGACGAGCGGGCCACGAAGGCGCAGCTGCGCGACAACATCGGCCAGTCGGGGCAGATGGTCGAGACGAACCGTCGTGCGGCCACCTCGTCCAACGGTGACACGCTGGCGGTGTTCACGTATATCTTCGGCGCCGCCCTCATCGCCGTCATCGCATTCGTGTTCTTCAACAACCTGCTCCTGCCCGCGACCGTCGGCGCCCTGGCCGGCGCGATCATCTGTGTGGCTCTGGCCTCGACCTACACGCTGAAGTCCCTGGCCTTCTGGCCGGACAATTCGACGATCACGATCATCAACCTCCTCGTCGCCCTGGCCGCCGCCGTCGCCATGTTCATCGGCGCGGAACAGACCGAACGCGACGGGTTCACCCTGGGTCGGATCACCGATTCCTTCGACGCGCTGCCTTTCAGCGAAGGATTCACCGGTTTCGCCACCGCCATCGCCGATCGTGTCGTCGAGTTCTTCCGCGAGTTCGGCTTCATGGGCTTCATCTTCGCGCTGCTCATGGGCGTGGGCTGCATCATCGTCTTCACCCTCGCAGCGAAGTCGCTCATCGATGTCATGGACTGGCGCATCTTCGTGCAGTTCGGACGCTTCGTCACCGACCGCCCCATGTCCCATTCGCGTGCCGTTCGGTTCCAATCCTCGAAGGTCTCGCACACGGTGACGTCGATCGTTTTAGCCGGAATCGCGGTCCTCTGTGCGACAGGAATGGCCTATGACGGATTCACCTGGTTCACTCGCTGAGAAACAATTCAGCCTGAGGGATATAAGATAGTCTCCGGACTTCCCCCGTCGTGGCGCGCTTCATAGGGTGCGTCGCATCGGCCCAGCAGACTACGACGAACGACCCGCAAAGGGATGAGAACCTCAATTGGCGAACGGCAACGCAACATTCCGGCACTCGAACGTGGCGCTTCTCGGCCTGACCGAGATCCTCGCCCCGAACGAAGTGACCTCTCAAGAATTCGACGAGCGCCTCGCCGATACCCTGTCCACCCTCAATCTGCCCACCGGCCTCCTGCAGCGCGTCGCCGGTGTCCACGCACGCCGCAACTGGGACGTGCCGAGCCAGTTCGCCGAAGGAGCGATCGCGGCCGGAAAGAAGGCTCTCGCCGAGTCGGGGGTCTCACCCGAGTCGATCGGACTGATGGTCAATACCTCGGTCACGCGTGAGCACCTCGAACCTTCCGTTGCCGTCGGCGTCCACGCGGGCATCGGACTGGGCTCGCAGGCGATGAACTTCGACATCGCCAATGCCTGCCTGGGCTTCGTCAACGGAATGACCCTGGCAGCGAACATGATCGACGCCGGCCAGATCGATTACGCCCTCGTCGTCGCCGGCGAGGATGCCTCCCGCGTCCAGGAGGCCACACTGCGCCGGCTGACCCGCCCAGACATCAGCCGGGAGGAGTACCTCAACGAGTTCGCTTCCCTGACGCTGGGATCAGGTGCCTCCGCCGCCGTCCTCGGACCGGCAGACAAGCATCCGGAAGGCCACCGCATCCTCGGCGGCATCACCCGTGCCGCAACCCAGCACCACGAACTGTGCGTGGGCGATCACAACGGAATGTTCACCGACACCAAGGGTCTGCTGGCCGGCGGTATGGAACTCGTCGTCGCCGCGTGGGAGGAAGCCCACGGGGACGGATGGGACTGGCGCGAGATGGATCGCTACGTCATGCACCAGGTCTCTGACGTGCACGTGAACTCGATTACGAAGGCCGCGAATCTCGATCCAGATCGGATTCCGGTCACCTATCCCGAACTGGGCAATGTGGGACCGGCTTCCCTGCCGATCACGCTCAGCCGCGAGGCCTCGAGCCTCAAGCCCGGCGACCGCATCCTGTGCATGGGAGTCGGGTCGGGACTCAACACCGCAATGACCGAAATCGAGTGGTAGAGGTTCAATGAGATTTCCTGCACGGCCGGCTCAGACTCCCCCGAAGCTGCCCGAGTGGGACCCTGTCTGGTCCCGAATCGTCGAGGCCAGGACTCCCGACGGGCCGCATTCCTTCCACGTGCTCGACACCCTTGAGGTGCTGCGCGGCGAAGGGCTGGAACCAAGCGGCACGATCCTTGCCCTGCATGGCAATCCGACCTGGTCATACCTGTGGCGACACCTCGCGCAGGCGACAGTGGACTCAGCCCGATCCGGTGGCCGCGTGTGGCGTCTCATCGCCCCCGATCAGCTCGATATGGGCTACTCGCAGAGGCTGAGCCATGAGTCTCTGCCGACTCCCCATGGCGCCGAGGTGCGTCGCATGTCCCAGCGCATCTCCGATTTCGATGCCGTCGTCACACCCCTCCTCGCCGAGGTTGCCGGCAGTGCCGCGTCCAACGACGGGACCGCGCCCAACGATGACGCCGCACCCCGCAACCGAGCTGCGCCCGCCGATCATCCGATCGTGACGATCGGTCACGACTGGGGTGGCGTCCTGTCACTGGGTTGGGCCTCGCGCAACACCGACATCGTCTCCGCCTCCATCAGCCTGAACACGGCAGTCCACCAGCCCGAGGATGCCCCGATCCCCGCCCCGCTGCGGGCGACACTTGCCGGGCCCATGCTCCCGACTGCCACCGTGGTCACCGACGGATTCCTGCGAGTGACGATGAGCCTGGGCGATCTCGATCCGGAGATCAAGGACGCTTTCCGCTCCCCCTATGGCAACGCCTCGCGGCGCCACGGGATCGGTGGCTTCGTCGCCGACATCCCCGTCGATGAGAACCACCCGTCCTATTCCGAGCTGCAGCGTGTGGGCGCCGATATCGCGGCCAATGAGCATCCTGCGCTCCTCGTATGGGGACCAAAGGACCCGGTGTTCCTCGAACGCTACCTGCGTGATCTGCGTCAGCGCCTGCCCCAGGCCGACGTGCACCGCTTCGAACTGGGCTCGCACCTGGTCAGCGAAGATTACGATGTCGCTGGGGTCGTCACCGACTGGCTCGAGACACAGTTCCCCGCCACATCGGCGGCAGACACCGGATCGATCGCTGCCCCCAACACATCCGCTGCCAGCACATCCGCCTCGACGGACACGAGCGCCGACAACGTGGAGTCACCGGACGCGACACCCCCGGCACGCGGGGTCACCGCGATCCTCGACGCACGCCACGGTGACGAGTCCATCGCCTCGGTGGACTTCGCCCAGAATCCTGCGCAGCAGATCACCTGGCGCCACCTTTGGCACGTGACGACGAGCATCGCGAGCGGCCTGCTCGAACTCGGTGTGCGCCCCGGCGATCGGGTCTCCATGCTCGTGCCACCCGGCAACAACCTCACCGCGGCCCTCTACGCCTGCCTGAAGATCGGCGCGGTCGCCGTCGTCGCCGACGCCGGCCTCGGACCCAAGGGCATGACCCGGGCGACCACCTCGGCGGATCCGCAGTGGATCATCGGGGAACTGCCGGGACTGGGCCTCGCCCGCGCCTTCAACTGGCCCGGACGCCGCGTCTCCGTGTCCCCGCTGGGACCGGTGCAGGCCAAACTCCTCAAGGTCGAAACCAGCCTGACTGCGCTTTCGCGCACCACCCATCACGCGCAGCTGCCGACCCCGGCGGCCACCGACGATGCGGCGATCCTCTTCACCTCCGGGTCGACGGGACCGGCCAAGGGCGTGCGCTACACCCACGGCGACATCTCGGCCCTGGCAGCGGTGCTGACCCGAGTCTTCGACGTCCGCGAGGGCACCGGGCTGGTCGCCGGCTTCCCACCATTTGCGCTGCTGGGTCCGGCCATCGGGGCCACCTCGGTGACTCCGGACATGTCCGTGACCAAGCCGAAGACGCTGACGGCCAGCGCCATCTCCGATGCGATCATCGCCGGTCATTCCACGATGGTCTTCGCCTCCCCTGCCGCGTACAAGAACGTCGCGGCCACCGCCTCTGACCTCGATGAGGAACAGAAGGCCGCCTGCGCACGGGTCGAACTCGTGCTCTCGGCCGGTGCCCCCGTGCCGCTGGAGCTGATGGATTCCATCGCCGAGGTGTTCCCGAACGCGAGCATCCACTCGCCGTATGGGATGACCGAGGGCCTCCTCCTGACCGATATCGACCGTGCCGGTGTGGCCGCCGCGGATGCCACGTCCAACCTCGGTGTGTGCGTGGGTCGTCCCATCGACGGCGTCGAACTGGCTCTGGCTCCGATCGACACCTCAGGTACGTCTGCGGATGCGCTCGAGAGAGGCGCAGACGCGCAGAGACACCTGGGCGAATTCGTCGTCAGCGCCGCTCACATCAAATCCGGCTACGACAACCTCTGGGCCACCACCGCGGCCTCGGCACGCGATGACCTCGACGGTCGGACCTGGCACCGGACCAACGACATCGGCCACATCGACGCCGAGGGACGCGTCTGGCTCGAAGGCCGCCTGCAGCACGTGGTCACCACACCTCGGGGACCAGTGGGCCCCGGCGGTCTCGAGGCACTCATCGATTCCGATGAGGAGGTCAGCCGCTCCTCGATCGTGGGCATCGGCCCGGCTGGGACGCAGTCCCTGGTGGCCGTCCTCGACGCCGAAGGGACCGAGTTGCCTCCCGGTCTGGCACCGCTGGACCTGACTGCGCGGCTGCGAGAGCTCGTTGCCGACACCGTCGGACACGACCTCACAGCAGTCCTCGTCGCGCCCACGTTCCCGACCGATATCCGCCACAATTCGAAGATCGACCGCTCTCGACTGGCAACCTGGGCCGACCATGTCCTGTCCGGCGGTTCGGTGCGCACCAAGGTCTGAATTCCGTCAGTTTCCCGTCCGTCTGAGGAGTCTTCATGAAGATCACCGTCACCGGCGCCTCCGGGCTCCTGGGGTCATCCGTCGCTCGTGCATTGGTGGCAGACGGCCACGAGGTCACCACTTTGCAGCGTCGTCCCTCTTCGGTGGCCGGTGCACGCGATGTCATCGGAACGGTCACCGATCCGAGCAGCGTCACCGAAGCCCTCACCGGCGCCGAGGCGGTCGTGCACCTGGCAGCGAAGGTGTCCATGATGGGCGACCCCAGCGAGTTCGAGGCCGTGAACATCGGCGGCACGCGCACCCTCGTCGATGCTGCTCAGGCAGCTGGTGTGAAGCGGATGGTCCACATCTCCTCACCGTCGGTGGCCCATACCGGTGATTCGATCATCGGCGCAGGAGCAGGTCCGGCCTCCCCCGAGCTGGCGCGCGGCGAGTACGCGCGGACGAAGGCTGCCGGCGAGCTCATCGCACTGGGCGCTGATTCGCAGGACTTCAAGGTCCTCGTCCTGCGCCCCCACCTCATGTGGGGTCCTGGCGACACACAGCTGACGGAACGTGTCATCGACCGTGCGCGGGCGGGCCGGATGCCGATTCTCGGATCGGGTGCCCCGCTGGTCGACGCCCTGTTCGTCGACAACGCGGTCGATGCGATCGTTGCCGCCGTGGACGCTGTCGCGACCACGCACGGCGAATCTTTGGTTGTGACGAATGGTCAGCCGCGTCCGATCGGTGAACTCATGTCGCGGATCGCGATCGCCGGTGGCGCCGAGGTGCCGAAGCTGCGCATTCCCGTGGGGCCCGCGTTGGCGGCCGGATCGGTTGTGGAGAAGGCGTGGGACCTGGGAGAACACGACGATGAGCCTCCGCTGACGAGGTTCTTGGCCGAACAGCTCTCCACTGCGCACTGGTTCGACCAGCGCCGCACCCAGGAGGTTCTCGGGTGGACGCCGCGCGTCAGCATCGAAGAGGGCCTGAGGATCCTCGCCGCCCACTACTCGGGAGCAGCCTCAGGCGTGCAATGATGCCGGGCAGGACCTGTTCCGGAGTCAGTTCTCGACGCAGTCAGTTCTCGACGCAGTCAGCGCCTTCTGCAGTCAGCTGCCGAGATCAGCTTTTAGGGGTTGGTCCGCCGGGAATGGTCTCTTCTCCGGCCCCGTCGTCATCCGAGGACTCCGCGGCTTCTGCCGACTCATCGTCACCGGATTCTCCGTTTCCCTCGGCGGTCTCGGATTCAGCGTCTTCCAGAGAGTCCACGGAGACTCCGGGCTCTCCGGTCGGAGGGCTCTCCAGGGACGATCCCGTCGCCTCTTCGTTGAATTCGTCCGGTGCCAAGGTCTCCGGCTCTTCGAGGTTCGGCTCGGCATCGGTGCTTTGGGCCACGGCCGGTTCCGCCTCAAACGAGGATTCGTCGGCTCCCGGTGACGTGTCGTCCTCTGCTGCCGACTCCATCGGCGGGGCCGTCTCAGGCACAGAGCCGTCAGTGGTCTTCGTCTCCGGCACAGCGGTCGCCCCGGGCACAGCAGTCTTCCCGGGCGAAGATGTCTTCGAGTCAGCCTCTTCCTCGGGCTCGCCGTTGTCGTCAAGACTCACCCCCGCCTCGGCGGCCAAGCGAGCACGACGTTCCGCACGCGCATTCGCACGCTCCTCCTCGCTCATCGCCGGTTTCGCGGGGGCGGTGTCCTTATTGCTGGGTTTGACGACTTCCCAGATCAGGAGAACGACGACCATCGTGATTCCGACGGTCGCACCCATCAGCAGCGAACCCCATGGACGTGGCATCGAGAAGAGGTCGGCGAAGGCGTTGATGCCGAACAGGGCGCCGATGCCGATGATCAGAGCAACAAGATATCTCATGTCCCCATTGTGCCTTGTCTGCGATGACATTCAGGAGTTCTCGGCACAATACCTGTTGTGAAACAGTTGAGTGCATACACACTCTGCGCAGGCTGGGCCGACGTACGGCCCAGCCCGAACAGCTGCTGGCCGGTGGCCACAGGCCGCGCGCCGAGCGCCGAGCGCCAACGGGCGCGCCGAGCGCCGAGCGCCGACGCGCGACCGGCGGGCTCAGGCCTGGTCGCGCGGCATGATGTGGATGTGGTCGATGTTGACGTGGCTCGGCAGTGAAGCGGCCCAGCGGATCGACTCTGCGACATCGTCGGCGGACAGATTGAGCTTGCCCGCGTAGACCTTGGCGGCCTTGTCCGCGTCACCGTCAAAGCGGTTGAGGGAGAAGTCGGTCTCCACCCGGCCCGGATCGACCTGGGTCACGCGGATGGGGTCGCCGACGTGCTCGAGTCGCAGTACGCGAGTCAGCGCGCCCTCGCCGAACTTCGCGACGTTGTAGCCAGCACCACCGGCGTAAGGGGTGAAGGCGGCCATGGACACGGTGTTGATGATGTGACCCTCGGAGGCGATGAGCTTGTCGAGCAGGGCTTTCGTGACTCGAACAGTGCCGAGGACGTTGACGTCGAACATCCACTGCCAGTCTTCGAGGTCGGCATCTGCCACCGGGTCCAGTCCCCGTGCACCGCCGGCATTGTTGACCAGCAGATCGACGCGATCGACCTGGGCTGCGAGATTGGCGACGGATTCGTCCGAACTGACGTCAAGCTCGACGGCGGTGCCGCCGATGTCAGCAGCGACCTTTTCGATCTTGTCTCTGCGGCGGGCGGCGACGATGACCTGCCAACCGTCCTGAGCGAGTGCGGCTGCTGTGGCTGCGCCGATTCCCGAAGAGGCTCCGGTGACGATTGCTACCTTCTGCGTGCTGTCCTGTGTTTGAGTCATGGCGTCAGTGTGGCACAGGGGACATTTTCAACAAGACCGTCTCACCATGTGCCCTCAAGTGGCACTCTCGCAGTCAGAAAACTCTGCCGCTTTAGCGTCGAAACGGCTCGCGCGCAACCATCACAGACCAAAAAATCGACGCGATCTGCCCCTACGGGCTGCTGTGCCATGGGTCACAATGGAATCATGAACACGATCGCACAGGACGAATCCCCCAGCTACGACGATGTCATCGCCCGCATCGATGCCGATCCTAAAGAGTTCTGGCTCGACCAGGCCAAGAAGCACGTCGACTGGATCACCGAGCCGACTCGCGCCGTCGATGACGCGAACGCCCCCATCTACCGTTGGTTCCCCGACGGTGAGCTCAACGTGTGCTTCAACGCCGTCGATCGCCATGTGGCGGCCGGACGCGGCGACCAGGCGGCCATCATCTATGACTCACCCGTCACCGACACGATTCGCACGATCACCTACTCGGAACTTCTCGACGAGGTTTCCCGCTTCGCCAGGGCCCTGTCCGACAAGGGCGTGGTCAAGGGCGATCGCGTCATCATCTACATGCCGATGGTCCCCGAGGCTGCGATCGCCATGCTCGCATGTGCCCGCCTCGGCGCGATCCACTCGGTGGTCTTCGGCGGGTTCGCCCCCAACGAGCTGGCTGTTCGCATCGATGACACCTCTCCGAAGGCCGTCATCTCCACCTCGTGCGGGGTCGAGAAGAGCCGCATCCTCGAATACAAGCCCATGGTCGACGAGGCGATCGACATCGCCGAGAACAAACCTGAGTTCACCGTCATCGTCCAACGCGAGGAGCATCGCTGCGAAATGGGCGAGAATGATCTCGACTACGCCGAGCTGCTCGAGAACACCCCCGAGGGCATTGATCCCGTCACCGTCAAAGCCACCGATGAACTCTACGTCCTCTACACCTCCGGCACGACAGGCAAGCCGAAGGGCATCGTGCGCGATTCCGGCGGCTACGCGGTGGCCTCGGCATTCTCGATGCCCAACATCTTCGGCCTCAATCCCAGCGACACCATGTTCACCGCCTCCGACGTCGGCTGGGTCGTCGGGCACACCTATATCGTCTATGCGCCGCTTCTGGCCGGAGTCACTTCGGTCCTGTTCGAGGGCAAACCGATCGGCACCCCCGATGCGGGCACCTTCTTCCGCATCATCGAAGACCACAAGGTCAACGTTCATTTCACGGCGCCGACGGCCATGCGCGTGGTCCGCAAGGAAGACCCGAACGGCGAACTCATCAAGAAGTACGATCTCTCCAGCCTGCGGGCCTCGTTCCTCGCTGGCGAGCGCCTTGATCCCGACACCTATGAGTGGACGACGAACATCCTCGCCGAGGCGACCGGTCGGGACATTCCCGTCGTCGACAACTGGTGGCAGACAGAGACCGGTTGGCCGATCGCAGCCAATCCACTCGGCCTCACTCAGTTCCCCCTCAAGGCCGGGTCCCCGACCAAACCGGTACCGGGCTTCCACGTCGGCGTTCTCGATCCCGCCGGTAATCCCATGCCAGCCGGCGAGGAGGGCCTCATCGTCATGAAGCTGCCCCTGCCGCCGGGAACGATGGCCACCGTCTGGGGTGATGACTCCAGGTTCGTGTCCTCATATCTCTCGGCCTTCGACGGCTACTACCTCACCGGCGACTCGGGCTACCTCGACGAAGACGGATATGTCTTCGTCATGGGTCGCACCGACGATGTCATCAACGTCGCCGGTCACCGCCTGTCCACGGGTGTCATCGAAGCCGTCATCGCCTCCCACCCCGCAGTCGCGGAGACCGCCGTGATCGGCGTACACGATGACACGAAGGGACAGAGTCCACGAGCGCTCGTCGTCCTCAGTGATTCCGCCGACGCGACCGATCCGAAGGCGGTCATCGCCGAACTCGTGGCGCTGGTGCGCAAGGAGATCGGCCCCGTCGCCGCCTTCAAACAGGTCGATATCGTCACTGCCCTGCCGAAGACCCGGTCGGGGAAGATCCTGCGCAAGACGATGCGGGAGATCGCCGACGGAGTCGACTCCCCGGCCGTACCCTCGACCATCGAGGACCGGACAGTGCTCGATGACCTGGAGCTGGTGCTTCAGCGCGGCTGATCCGGGGCCTCGCCAAGGTGCTGCTGGCTTGCGCCTCAGCCTTCGGCGAGCGCCTTGAGCCCCTCTAATGAGGCCAGCAGATTCTGCGGGGTCGTCGACTGCGCCCGCGGCAGTCGCCGAGGGTCTCTCAGCTCGGTCCAGTCGTAGGTCTGGCGAACCAGGCTTGAGCCTTCTCCGGTCGCCTCGATCTCCCACGTCCACTTCTGACCGAAGGGCTCACCGCCGACTTCGGAGGGCTTCCAGGCGATGAGCCTGCCCTCTTCGAATTCGACGATGTGGTTCTCACGGTCCACGCCCTTGGTCAGGGTGGTGATGAAGGAGCCTCCGACGCTGGTCGGCCTCTGCCCCGAAGCGGCTGCTCCCAGGTTGTCGTTGCCATCCCACTCGGGTTGGCGGACAGGGTCCGCGATGAGTTCGAAGATCTCAGCGGCCGGGGCGGCGATCTCCACTTCGACGCTGACCACCTTGAGCGCCGGATCGATCGTGTCGAAGATCGAAGCGTCGGAAGCCTCGGCCCCGTCAGAGGGAGCAGATGAGTGGGATGTCGATTCGGTCATGGGATTGCGCCTCTTCGCTTGGGTCCGGTTCCGATGGCAGATACGCGCCGCCGGAATGCAGTCGCAATCAGGATACACAGGGCGCGGAGTCCACGACTCCTCTATGCGCAGACACTCAGCAAGTGCGCGTGCACTCAGTCCTCGAGTGCCCGATCCTGGCGTTCGGCACGAAGCGCTGCGGTGCTGAAACGGGTGAACAGCCGTGAAGAGTCACTCGACAAGGACAGCAGCACAGCGACCTGCATGGCGATCGTCGTCAACGCATACATGTTGGTCGCGAGGTCGCGGTCTCCGGTGAAGTAGTTCGTCATCGACACGATCACCGACACCGTGGACAGGGTCAGAATCCACAGCCGCGCCCGGTTGCTGCCCCGGAACACGGAGATGCTCGCGATCACCTGCAGGCATCCGATGAGGAGGCTGAGTCCGATGAGGGCTCCCGCCACGATCCGTGTCGCCACCTCGTTTCCGAGGGTGTCGATGTCCTTGCTGTAGTCGACGACTTCAGTGCGCAGTCCGTTCCAGTCCAGCACGGTGCCCAGGACGTCCCATGCTTGGAAGAGGAGCAGAATCAGAACGAGTGCGGCACCGACGACAGTCTGCAACGGCCGCCTGTGCCACAGAGTTCTGGTGACCTCCCTGACTGATTTGGCATCGGCATAGATCGAGGTCGCGTCGAGAGCGAGGTCGAGCCGATCCGGAGAGTCGGATTCGTCAGCGGTGACGTCGGTGACCTCGATGATCGGCAGGTCGCCGTCGGTGATGATCGCGTCTCCGCCGCCGTTGCGCGAGTGGTAGCCGGTCGAGAAGTCCTCGATGTGCTGAACGACGATCGCCTCATCGGCTGAAGACACCGTGTCGACGATGTAGTCACGTTCGACATCGGTGTTCTCTTCGATCTTGTGGGTGAACTGCAATGTGAAGAGTGAGATTCCGACGCTCTTGTCGTATGTGCCCGCCGCCAGCCAGTCCGCCTGGTGCCCGCCGGGCAGCATCCAACCGGTGGGGCATTTCCAGAATCGGACGTGATGTCGCTGCCCAGGATCGCCGTCGACCTCCTGCTGATAGGCGAAGTCCTGCCGTCTGCCGAACAGCAGCAGAGGCGATACGGGCGCCTTGGGATAGCTCCGCCTCGTCAGCGTGGAGGTGATGATCTCCCAGGTCGAGGCCGGGGTGATGCCATCGGCAAGGATCCACCCGGCGGCCTTCATCGCGTGGTGGATCTGCGTCTCGTCACCGCGCCATGCGAGGTTGACCGGGTCGCCGAGGAGTCCGTCCGATGTCCGGGCTCGACCGATGAAGTAGTTGGGGACGTAGATCTGGGACAGGATGCGGTGCAGCCGCGGAAGTGCCAGGTAGGACACCACCACCCAGAACACGAGCAGAGTCAGCACCTGCCACCAGCCCAGTGAGAACCCCTTCAACAGGATCAGCACTGCCAACCAGGTCGACGAGGCTCCGGCGAAGAGGAAGAAGAGGTAGTCAAGCACCCCGGTGACTGTGAAATGGTGACGCCGGAATGCGAACGGCTGCCGTTGCCGTCTCTTCGGGGAGGCGGCCGATCGGTCTGGCCCAGGATCGGGCGACGTTGTTCCGGAGGTCATGGAACAAGTTTAATGATCGTGGCGTCGGTTCAGGGCTGCGGTTGCCGTCGCTGCGACCTCGAAGCTCTCGTCGGTGCGCAGCTCTGCAATGAAGTCGTCGGCCTCGGCACCGGCAATTTCGATGAGGACCTGCAGCACTCGAAAACGCACCGTCGCCTCAGGTGACTTGGCATGGCGACGCAGGTCCGCCATGATCCGGGATGCGACCTCTGCGCGTGCCCCTTTCTCCGGGGCCTCATTGACGAATGCGGCGAGGGCTTCGGCGGCTTCGATGTCCTTGGGTCCATCCATCGCGATCTCGAGCAGATCTGAGACAACAACGGGATCTCCCATCTGACCGAGAATGAGCGCCGCACTGCTGCGCACCTGAATGTCTGGGTCACCGAGCCCGGAGCGCAGGGACGCGGTGATCGTCGCCTCAGCGACGGGCCCGAGTTCGTCACTTGCTGTATTGCGACGGATCTCATCGAGGGCCTGCAACGCATTGCGTCGGACGTCGACGGACAGGTCGTCCATGCCCTTCGCCAAATGGCGGACCGCTTCGGAACCCGACTGCGCCAAGGCCCAGCGCATGGCCCCGGCGGCGTTGAGCACGGGTTCGTTGAGTACGGCTGTCGACAGGGATTCGATGGGTATCGTTCCGTCGACACCGCTGCCCAAAGCCGCTTTGTGCCGTTGGATGACGTCACCAGATTCCAGGGAGCGCATGAGATCGATGGTCCGCAGCAGCGCCTCACCATCGGCATGGTGGAGACGGTCGATGCGCTCGAGGTGGGAGAGCAGCTCCTGTTCGGCTGCGATGCGCTGCGTGGTCGTCTCGACCAGCTCGTGAAGCAGCCGGCTGGGATCGAACGCCGGATCGCTGAGCAGGGTTCCGATCTCGGCCAGCGACATTCCTAGTTTGCGCAGCCCCTCAACGTGGAAGATGCGACCGATATCGGCCGCGGAGTACTCTCGGTACCCGCTTGAGGTGCGCTCGCTGGGATCGATGAGGCCCAAGGATTCATAGTGCCGCAGCATGCGGGCGCTCACACCGGAGCGTCTGGCAACTTCGCCGATCCGCATTGATACCCCTCTCCTGCCTCCACTATAGACAGGTCACACTGTCCCGGCTCTGCCGACAGCGCACTGAGCTTCTGAGGAAGGAGTCCGAGGTGTCGCACGCAGCGCCGCGCGAGCTTGCCCCGCTCGGCAGCGCTGCCTCGGTCAACCCTTCCCAAAATCGACCTATGCTGACGCCTCGGACCCCAGTGCGACCACGCGCTTGGCTTCACTCAAGGCGTGAGCAAAACCGGCATCCGGATCGGTGAACATGTCCCGGGTAGCCATGGCATGTGTCCGCACTGTTTCTTCCTCTGCCTGCAGTCTTCCATCGAGCACTGACACGAGATCCTCTCCGAGGGAGACGATGGCTCGGCTGAGGCTCTTCTGTGTCTCCACATCACCTCGACCAAGCTGCGTGACCAGGGACGATGCCAATTTCTCCCGCTCGTCACCGGGGACGAGGGCCACGGCGGCCCTCCACGCACTGCGGGCCACCTCGGTGTCGGCATGGGCGATCAGGCCATCTCCGATGGTTTCCGGATCCATGGCCTCCCAGCCACGGGGATCACCGATCTTCGACAGCGTGTGAAGGGCCTGGCTCTGGGCCTGCGGCACCTCTGAGCTCAACTCGGCGATGAGCAGTGGGACGGTCGCCTCGGCGGGCATCCGAGTGATCGCCCAGGTGAGCATGTCACGGACGAAGAAGTCCGGTTCGGTTCTGCACCGCTGGATGAGGGCGCCGAGGTGGCGGTCCTCGGCGGTGGTCCCTACAGACAGTGCCGCCTGCAGTCGCTGCTGTGGGTTCGGCGACGACAGGGCCGCGATGACGGGTTCCTGACTCGAAGGGCTCTGCGTGATGCTGTGTGGATTGGTCATTGGTTCCACCTCCTTGAGACCAGTGAAGACCTTGACACTGTGTCAAGGTCAAGGCCTGGACCGAAAGACATCCCATTGAGCATCAGGCTCGCCTCGTAGAATCGGACAATCACTTCTGCCGGAACGGAATGTGCCTTGAATAAGATCGATTACAAGAAGACGCTGCGCAGCTATCGCGCCAAGCACGGCGTCTTCGACACCCTTGCCATTCCACCGCTGCAGTACCTCATGGTCGACGGGCACGGGGATCCGAATTCGTCACCCGATTTCACCTCGGCCATTGAGACGCTCTATCCGCTGGCCTACGCTCTGAAGTTCTTCAGCAAGAACGAGCTGGGTCGTGACTACGTCGTCCCACCGCTCGAGGGGTTGTGGTGGGCAGAGGACATGTCCACGTTCACGAGTGCTCGCGATAAGTCTCAGTGGGACTTCACGCTCATGCTGCTCGTGCCTGACTGGCTGGATCAGTCCCATCTCGACCACGTTTCCACACTGTCTGCACAACGCAAGACCCTCCCCCGCCTCGGCGACCTCCGCATGACGACGCTGCACGAGGGGACAATCGTTCAGACCCTGCACATCGGGCCATTCGACACCGAAGGGCCCGTGCTCGAGCACATGCACACAGACGTCATCCCGACCTCGGGGTTCGAGATGACTGGCAGACACCACGAGATCTACCTCAGCGACCTGCGGAGAACGGCCCCGGACAAGCTGCGGACGATTCTGCGTCAGCCTGTTCAGGGGACCGTCGCCGGCAGAAGCGCCGCGAACTGAATCACCTCAGGCGCTCAACCGCTGTTCAGCCGCCGCTCGACCACTGCCCGGGGGAAGCTGGGGCACTGCTCGATGCACCATTCCCGCTCGAGCCCCCGTCCGCGCCGTCAACCGAACTGTCGATGTCAGCGCTCATAAGGACCACTGCGGCGACGACTGCGATGACCACGACCCCCATGACGAACAGCGCGATCAAACCCACCAGGCACCCGAAGAGTGGAGGTCTCGGGTTGCGTCGTCTCACGAAGATCATGATCCGATATTAGACGGCGCACAGGTCGATTCGTCCTGAGGAGATGACGCAGACCTGGAACATGACGCGTCACCACCGACGCACACAAAAAATTCACTTCCGTGACCGTTCTGTGACAAAAGGCACGGCGTGGACACATGCACCCCTCAGTTTGTTGCATTATCGTTATATTCATGGCTGGAACGACTCGACACCGCAAGGGCTCTCGGTCCGTACTTCGTGGTGCCCTGATCGGTTTCGGGGCAGCGGTGATGGCCTTGGTTCTCGCCGCCGTCATCATCGTCAATTCGCCTATCTCCTTCGGTTCGACGACGATCAGGCAGATGCAGATGGCTTCAGTGAATCAACTGTCCGAGCAGCAGATCGACAATGCCCGACTGATCATCGGCATCGGTCGCGGCGGCGACTTCGATGACCGCGCGATCAGAATCGCTCTCATGACCGCGCTCCAAGAGTCCTCGCTGCGGAACCTCGACTCGGGTGACCGCGATTCGGTCGGCCTGTTCCAGCAGCGCCCCTCGCAGGGGTGGGGTGAACCCGAGCGCCTCAACGACCCCATCTATGCCACGAAGTCCTTCTACGGAATCAACCCGGACGTCGAGAATCCGGGACTCGTGCAGATCGAGAATTGGCACACGATGGCCCCCACCGAGGCGGCACAGGCCGTCCAACGATCTGCCTTGCCCGACGCCTATGAGCAGTGGGAGTCACTGGCCGACGACCTCATCGGCACCCAGGACGACGTCGAAGCCCTCAGCTGAACAGTGAGATCACCGCAGAATTTCCGGTAATCTCTATCCATGGCTTCCACTTCAGATTCCACCCCGGTCAATGCCGCAGTCAATCAGCTCCTGCGCGACCCCGAGGGCAATCTCGAAGCCATCTCTGAGACCGCCGACCTGTTCAAGGCACTGGCCACGCCGTCGAGGCTGAAGATGCTGCTGGTCCTCGCTCACGGCGAGGCGACCGTGACGCATATCGTCGAGTCCACCGAGCTTTCGCAGCCACTGGTCTCCCAACATCTGAAATTCCTGCGTGGCCTCCACCTCGTCGGGGTCAACCGAATCGGCCGCGAAGCCTATTACTCACTCAAGGACGACCACGTCGCTCACATCATCCTCGACGCTCTGGCCCACACCGTCGAAGGTCACGAGCACTGAGCGCATAAGTCGCCAGGACCCGACCAGCATCAGCGTCGTCTGCACCAGCGTCAACCTCGTCAGCGTCAACCTCGTCTGCGCAGCGCCTCCGGGCCACCCCCGACGACCCAGACGATGACGACGACCAGCACCGCGCCGATCCACTGCGCCGGCTGCAGTCGCTCTCCGGCGATGATTGCACCCAGAACCACAGCCGACAGCGGTTGGAGCAGCATCAGAGCCGCGGTCCGCGACACTGACACCAACGGGCTCGAGATGCTCAGCAGCACCCATGACAGGGCCTGGCCGAAGACGGCCAGGGCCACCATCCACGCCCACCCGTCCCAGCCCAGGTCGAAGTCGAGTCCGCCGAGTAAGAGACCGGCGATCGCCGTCATGACTCCCGCCGCGACGGTACCCACCGCCACCGGCGCGACCACGAAGTTCGGAGCTGCCTTGCGACAATGGTGGATGCCGAAGATGTAGACGCCGTAGAGAATTCCAGACAGCACACCGAAGATCGCGCCGCGCTCCGGGTTCGCTGCTCCCTCATCGGCGCCGAAGACGCCTCCGGTGAGCAGCATGCCGATGATCATGATGGGAATGCACATGATGAACAGCCACCCGGGCCGCGATCCGCCGAAGACCCAGACCAATGCCGGGAACACGATGACCTGGACGCTGATGAGGACCGTGGAGACGCCGACTCCAGCGTCGAGGACGCTCTGGGCCCACAGCACGTAGTCAATGCCCAGTGCTGCACCCGAGACCGCCGCAACCACAAGTGCCCGGGACGGCAGGAGGCCATGGCGTCGGAGCTCGAGGATTGCCAGTGGAGCTAAGACGATGACGGCGATCCAGCAGCGCAGGAATGCCGCGGTCGGAGCACTCGCCTCGGCGAGGATGACGAACAGACCGGCCGAGCCCAGGAGCAGTGCGGACACGATGACGCCCAGTGTCGGCAGACCGGAGGACGGCGGGACTGAACCGGCGGATGAACCTGACACGGGTGGCTTCGCAGGCGGTCCCTCGTCGTGGGCCGCGGCCGAATTCGGAGTCATCTCATGAAGTCGAGGATCCGGTCGAGCGCCTCGGCGGTCTTGTCCGCACCGACGGCCAAGGACAACCGCACCGAACGAGACCCGTTGAGGGAGTCGAAGTCATCACCCGGCGCCAAAGCAACTCCGGTGGTCTCAAGCAGAGCCTGACACCAATCGGTCGCGGTGTCGATGCCAGCGTCCGATCGCTGCAGGATCTCGTCGATGCGGGCATACATGTAGAACGCCCCATCGGGCGGAGCCATATCGGAGAACCCCAGGTCAGCGGTGGCGTCGAGAACGTGCTTGCGGGCGCGGGCGAAGGATTCGACCGCGGCCTCGCATTCGGCATAGGACTCCTCGGTGAACGCCGCCACGGCCGCATACTGAGCCGGCACCGGGGCACACAGCGAGAGGTTCCCGGTCACGTTCTGAGCTGCCGACGCCAATGATTCGGGCAGGATCGCCCAGCCGAGTCGCCACCCGGTCATCGCCCAGTACTTCGAGAACGAGGAAATGACGATGGCATTGTCGTCATGGGCCAGCGCGGTCTCACCGCGCGTGCCGATGTAGGAGATGCCGTGGTAGATCTCGTCGGAGATCACCTGCACACCGTGCTCGGCACACCAGGAGATGAGCTCGCCGAGGTGCTCGCCCGAAATCATCGTGCCCGTCGGATTCGCCGGCGACGCGAGCATGAGCCCCTTCAGTGGAGCCTGAGCGTGTGCCTGCTCGAGGAGTTCGACGGTCGGTTGGAAGCCGTGGTCTCCACCGCAGTCGAGTTCGACGATCTCACAGTTCAACGCGGCGAGGATGTTCTTGTAGGCGCCGTAGCCCGGGCGGGCGAGCGCGACGCGGTCACCTGCGTCGAAGCAGGTGAGGAAGGCAGTCTGGAAGGCACCGGAGGAACCTGTGGTGATGGCGATGCGTTCCGTGGGCACCTCGACGCCGTACCAGTCGCGGTAGTGCCCGGCGATGGCCGTGCGCAGTTCGGGGATGCCGAAGATCGGGGAGTATCCGAGATTCGTCCCGTCGGTGACCACCTCGGCGGCTCTCCTGCGCACCGGCCCCGGTGCCCCCTGGGTCGGTTCACCCAAGCACATGGCGATGGTGTCACGGCCGTTACGCGACATCTCCTGGACTTTAGCCACGATGCCCATGGCGGCAAAGGGCTGGACGAGGCCGGCCCGGTCAGAGACGCGGGGTGCGCTCGTTTGAGTGCTCATCGTCATTGGTCACTTCCTCTCACGTGGGACGCGTCCCATGAGGTAGAACTCGGGGTTGGGCATCATTCCGCCCACGTGTGCCATGCGGTTGGACAAGCCGAAGAATCCAGTGATGGCGCCGATGTCCCAGGCGTCCTCGTCGTCGAATCCGTGCTCGGCCAGGGCCGCGAAGTCAGCGTCGTCAAGTGCCCAGGGCTCTGTGCAGACCGTCATCGCGAAGTCGAGCATCGCCATCTGTCGGTCGGTGATGTCGGCCTGTCGGTAGTTGACCGCCACCTGGTCTGCGACCAGTGGCTTCTTCTCCATGATGCGCAGCACGGCTCCGTGCGCGACGACGCAGTAGAGGCAGTTATTCACCGCCGAGGTGGCCGTGACGATCATCTCCCGGTCTCCCTTGGTCAGGTTCCCGGTCTCCTTCTCCATAAGAGCGTCGTAGTAGGCGAAGAAAGCTCGGAACTCGACCGGCCGCCGGGCCAAGGAGAGGAATACGTTAGGCACGAAGCCCGACTTCTCCGACACGGCCAGGATCGTTTCGCGGATATCGTCTTCGACATCGTCGATGTCAGCGTAGGGGTATCGCATACTGCTCATGCTAACCGTGAAGGCGGCTCCTGTGTGCCGCGGGTCACGTGCCGGGCTGGGATGCTGTTGGGCTGAGGGCTAGGGTGAGGAACAGACCATCGATGACGATTGAAGGAGTGGAATCATGAGCGATGAGAGCACCGGTTCAACAGGTGAGGTTCAGCTCGACAACGGAGTCTTCCGCGTGACCAGGTGGACCATCGAACCCGACGGCGTCATTCCGATGCACAAGCACGAATACGAATACGTCGTCGTGCCCATGGTCACCGACACCATGCGGGTGCGGAACTCCGATGGCACCGAGATCGTCGCCGAGCTCGAGGCTGGTGTCAGCTACACCCGTGCCGCTGGAGCCGAGCATGAGGTCTCAAACCCGAACGGCACCGCCGACGTCGTCTTCGTCGAGGTCGAACGCCTCTGACTCAGTCAGCATCCGACTCAGACAGCAACGCTCAGACCGGCACGTCCCAGGTGTGGACGGGGTCGCCGGAGGCCTGGTTCGCCACGTAGGCGTCCATCATCTGCTTGAGTCCCTCGCGGCGCTCCGGGGAGTCCGGAGCGCTGTTCGGGGCCAGATGGTCGAGCATCTTCAGCTGCCAGGTTGCGCCGTTGGTGCGCAGCTCGGCGCGGCCTTCGATGATCGACATGTATTCGTCGATGACGTCTTTGTCGATGCCCAGACGGCTCAGGCCTCTCCGCGCCTGCGGGATGAGGACATCGAGCACCAGATCCGCGACGTCGATGTGGCCGATCTTCGGCCAGGTCACACGGGCGCCGATTCCGTCCTTGGCGCAGGCGAAGAAGTTCTCCTCGGCCTCGCGGAAGGACATCCGCGACCACACAGGCCGGTTCTCTCCGACGAGGAACTCGGCGAGACCGTAGTAGAAGGCGGCATCGGCGACCATGTCGACGGGAGTGGGGCCGGCCGGGAGGAGTCGGTTCTCCACCCGGATGTGGGCACCGGAGTCGGAGGAATCGTAGATCGGCCGGTTCCAGCGCCACACGGTGCCGTTGTGCAGATTGAGTTCGTAGAGCTTCGGGGCATCGGCGGAACTGAATTCGACGAAGTCCTTGATCTCCGGCAGCAGCGGCGGGAAATAGCGGACGTTCTCTTCGAAGAGGTCGAAGACGCTGGTGATCCACCGCTCTCCGAACCACACCCGGGGCCGGACCCCCTGGTTGACGAGTTCGGGAGTGCGGGTGTCGATGGCCTGAGTGAATACGGGGATCCGCGATTCGTGCCAGAGTTTGCGGCCGACGAACAGAGGCGAGTTCGCACTCATCGCGACCTGTGCCGCCGCGATCGCCTGGGAGGCGTTCCAGGCTTCGGCGAATTTATTGGGTGCGACCTGCAGATGCAGCTGCATGGACGTGCATGAGGCTTCCGGTGCGATGTCGGAGAATTCGTGTTTGTACTTCTCCTCACCGTCGAGTTCGATGCGGACGTACTCACCGCGGGCGTCGACGATCGAGTTGCTCAGCGCCTCGTAGCGGTTCTCCTCGGTGATCCACGTTTCCTCGGTGAGGAATTGGGTGCTCAGGGTCGGCAGTGTGCCGATCGATGTGACTGTCAGCCCCTCCGCCTCGGCGGCCTTCTGTGCCTTGGCCAGCCGGTGTGCCACTCCTGCTTCCAGGGTCTTCAGTCCGCGCCCGGCCACCTGCAGAACAGGGTGGTTGAGTTCGAGGTTGAACCCGCCGATCTCGGACTGGTACTCATCGTCGAGACGCTGAAGTACCTTCGTGTTGTTGAGGCTCGGCTGATTGTCGGAGTCGATGAGGTTGAGTTCGAGCTCCAGACCGATCGTGCCCGCAGATTTGAACTCCGCATGGCGCAGGTAGGTGTCGAAGAGCTCGAGGTTCTCCGCGAGCTTCTCTCGATACAGTGTGCGTTCTTCCGGCGTGTACCGCTTGGAACTGACTTCCTCACCCATAGGTCAAGCAAACCACAGTCACTCGCGTTTGCGCATGCCGCTTTCGTCGCATGATGCGGACGTCGCAACCGGCCTTGCGGGCCCCATCGTAGAATCTGGTCATGACCACCTCTCTGACCTCAGATCTCCAGTCCGCTGACCTCGTGGCGAAGGCCAATGACCGTCTCCCCCAGATTCTCGACGACATCGAACGCGTCATCACGAAGGAGACTCCTTCCCACGACAAAGAGGCCGTGGCCGCCGGTGCCCGGGACTTCGTCGAACTCCTGCGCGAACGGCTCGGGGCCACCGCTGAGGTCATCACCGTCGATGACACCGCTCATGTGCGCTTGCGTTTCGGTTCGGGCCCGGCCCGCGTGGTCCTCCTCAACCACCAGGACACGGTCTGGCCGCACGGAACCCTGGAGCGCATTCCCTTCTCCACTGACGACGGCATCCTGCGCGGCCCAGGCAGCTTCGACATGCTCACCGGGGCGATCATGAGCATCCACGCGAGCGCGATCCTGCGCGAGCACCTCGGCGAGGGTGCCCTTGATGGTCTGTCGATCCTGGTCACCGGTGATGAGGAGATCGGGTCAATCTCCTCCTCCGATCTCATCCGCGCCGAGGCGGCCGAGGCGAAGGCCGTGTATGTGATGGAGGCGAGCGCCGGGGGTGCACTCAAACTCGAGCGCAAGGGAACGAGCAACTACGTCCTCGTGTTCACGGGCAAGGCCTCCCATGCCGGGCTCGAACCGGAGAAGGGGATCAACGCGGGCATGGCCCTGGCCCTGCACCTGCCCCTCGTCGCAGATCTCGCCGACGCCGAGGCGGGTACCTCTGTGGTGCCGACGGTGATCAGCGCGGGCACCACGTCGAACACGGTCCCGGCCGAGGCACGCGTCGACATCGATGTCCGTGCCCGCACCGCCGCCGAACTCGACCGCGTCGATGCCGCTATTCGTGAACTCGCCACCCGCCCACAGTTGGAAGGCTCGTCAATCGAGGTCCTCGGCGGCATCAACCGTCCGCCCTTCGAACGTGAGCAGTCGGCGGCACTCTTCGAGCGTGCCGCAGCCCTGGCCGCTGAACTCGGTCTGCCCGCACCGGAAGGTGTCTCCGTGGGCGGCGCTTCGGACGGGAACTTCACCGCCGGCGACGGCATTGCGACCCTCGATGGCCTGGGCGCTGTGGGTGATGGTGCGCATGCCGAGCACGAGCACGCGGTCATCGCTGAGATCGCACCGCGCACAGCCCTGCTCGCGGCCCTCATCGCCGATCAGCTCCAGGGGTGACTCCGCTAGTCAGCTCCACGGGTGAGGCGAGCCTCAGCGCTCCTCAACCGACCCGGTTGAGCTGACTCGGTCGTTCACCTGACCGGGTAGCCCGCGACCCGCATGTCCTCTGGGTTCTTCGTGGTGAAGAGCCAGTCGCGGAAATGCGGGTCCGGGACGATCTCATCATGGGCGATGAGATGATCGGTCCCGACGAGGTAGTAGTGGTAGTCGAGCCGGTCGAGGATGCGCATCAGCTGCTCCGGCTGAGCCCGGTCGTCGAGGATCTCGCACAGAATGTCCGGCTGCAGCGTGGCCAGCAGCTCTCGCCCGTTGTCGAGGACGTCGTTCTCCGCGCCCTCCACGTCGATCTTCACCGTCACCAGGGGGTGGCCCTCCGGCAGGTCCGGGAGGAGTTCGTCGAGAGAGGTGAAGCGCACCTCGGCGCCGGAGTCGAAGTCCATCCCCGTCCCGTAGAACGAGGGCAGCGCCGATCCCCCGTCGCCGGTGGGCACCTGCATCGTGGTGCCGGGCTTGCCGACGCCCGTCGGATGTACAGTCACCCGATCGCCGAGGTGGTTCCGGGCCACGTTCTTCTCCAGCCCAGTGACGACGGCGGGGATGATCTCGAAGGAGTGGGCGACCGCGGCCGGATTCGCGGCCAGCACTGCCATCGTGAATACCCCGGTGTAGGCGCCGATGTCGAGGAACACGTCCGCGTCACGGGACAGCTCGACCATGAGGTCGAGTGCGAAGGCGTCCTCCGACTCTGTCCGGCGGCCCTTGCCCCAGTAGAATTCCTTGGCGATCTCGCAGCGGAAGGGATCGACGAGGTAGAAGCCAGCCCCTCCGGCACGACCGCGTACCTCGGTGAGTCCGATCGGTGCGGGCAGTCTGCCGACCTTGATGCCGTTGATATGGGGCGCCACCGTCCTCATCAGCGGGTGGAGATACGGCTGTGCGAGAGCAGCCTTGACGGGCAGTTTGAGTCCGAACCACTTCTGCTTCCGGCCCTTGAAAGTCCGCAGGTAGTCGTTCACGTAGCTCTCCCTCACGTTGAGCGCGATCTTTGACTCACAGTACCAATGTCGAGAACCCCAGTTCTAGAAGCACCGCACCTGTGAGACGGTCAGTGCGAGCCGCAAGTGAGTGCAAGGAGTCCTGCCGAGTGATTCCAAGGGAGAAGAATGTCGGTTTCACGCCTCGGTCGTTCACCTATGTCCATACTCCAACGCCCGCCGAGGTAGTCATGCGAGTGGCTATAGGCTGGGTCACAGGATCATCAGCCCGAACACAAAGAAGGTGCATGGCGCATGAAGCTCAAGTCAATCACTCTCCACCAGGTGTCCATTCCCCTCGTCACCCCCTTCGAGACCTCGTTCATGCGGGAGACGGAGAAGGACTGCTACCTCGTCGAGGCCACCATCGACACCCCGAAAGGTGAGATCACAGGCTGGGGCGAGTCGGTGGCGATGATCTCCCCGCTCTATTCCTCGGAATACGTCGCCTCGGGTATCGATGTGACGAAGCGCTGGCTGGCACCGATCCTCTTCGACGTCGACGATCTCACTGCCGAGACCGTGTCCTGGCATCTGCGCCACGTGATCGGCCACCCGATGGCGAAGTCCGCGCTGGAGATGGCGGTCATCGAGGCTCAGCTCAAGCTCAACGACCAGTCGTTCAAGAGCTACCTCGGCGGCGTCGTCGACTCCGTCCCTTCAGGTGTCTCCGTGGGCATTCAGGACTCTGTCGAAGAGACCGTCAAGGTCATCGGCGGATACTTGGAAGAGGGCTATGCCCGCATCAAGCTCAAGATCAAACCGGGCAAGGACATCGCCCCCATCGCTGCGGTGCGCAAGGCCTTCGGTGACGACTTCAGCTTCCAAGTCGACGCCAATGCCGCCTATACCCTTGTCGATGCCTCCCACCTGCGCAGGCTCGACAAGTACGGACTTCTCCTCATCGAACAGCCCTTGGGCGAGGCCGATATTCGTCAGCATGGGGAACTCGCGAAGCTGATGGAGACACCGATGTGCCTGGATGAGTCGATCGACTCCGCCGAGGCCGCGGCCGACGCGATCTCCATGGGTGCCGCAGCCGTCATCAACATCAAACCAGGACGAGTCGGCGGCTTCATCGAGGCGAAGAAGATCCATGACCTCTGCTCCGCCCACGGTGTGGCTGTCTGGCATGGCGGAATGGTCGAGACCGGTCTGGGGCGTGCCGCCAATGCCGCTCTCGCATCTTTGCCCGGCTTCACCTTGCCCGGAGACATCTCGGGATCGAACCGCTTCTTCCACGAAGACATCACCGAAGAGATCGTCATGTACGACGGCAAGGTCGACGTGCCCACGGGAGTCGGCTTCGGCGTCTCAATCGATCCGGCCAAGCTCGAGAAGTTCCGCACCGAATCGATCGAGATCCTGCCGCAGGGCTGATCGGAACACGCCTGCGGGTGTACTTCAAGCTGATCTTCGCCGAGGAGATCTGCGTCTGCACTACCTCTCCGTCGCACTTGGCAGCGAACAGCCCCTTAGCCGGTGTGTCCGGGTCGAAAATAGCGCGATATTCGCCCCGGAGGCACCGACTAACTCCCGCCCGGGGACGATTCCCCGTTCGTGGCCAACTGGCTCCGGATACCCGCCTGGTTCTGACTACTCAGCTCAGGTATGGGTGTGGGTCTCCTGGGCCGCGTCCTTCGCCCGGTCGAACTGGAATGTCGAGTGTTCGATCGCGACCTTGAAGTGCTCGGCCAGGCATTCCTGCAGCGCGACGAGGATGCGCGGCGCGTGGCCGTCGTAGAAGCACGAATCGGCAAGTACCACGTGCGCGGTAAGCACAGGCAAGTTGGAGTCGATGCGCGTGACGTGAAGATCGTGAACCTCCTGGACGTGCTCGACACCTTCGATGTGCATTTTGACCTTGTCGAGGTCGAGCTCTCTAGGAGCGACTTCGAGGAGGATCGATCCGGTCTCCTTGAGGATGGTGAAGGCCCTGGGCACGATCAGCGCGGCAATGATCAGGGCTGCCACCGCGTCGGCGCGGGTCCAGTCGAAGAGCCAGATGGACACGGCAGCGAGGATGACTGCGACGGAACCCAACGCATCGGCGATGACCTCGAGGAATGCTGCCCTGAGATTGAGTGACTGCTCTTTGGATGAGCTGAGGATGATGATCGACACGATATTGCCGACCAGTCCGACGACACCGAAGAACAGCAGTTCCGGGCCGGGAACCTCGGGCGGGACGAAGAAACGGCGGATGCCCTCAATGAGGCTGTAGACGCCGAGTCCCAGCAGCAGAGTCGCCTGTGCTCCGGCGGCGAGCACCTCGGCCCGGCGAAACCCCCAGGTCTTCTGACCTTTCGGCGGCTTCCGGACCAGAGTGGCGGCGAAGAGCGCGATTCCGATGCCGATGAGGTCGACGGAGTTATGTCCCGTGTCGATCAGCAGCGCCAGGCTGCCAGTCATGATCGAGCCGATCACCTGGAAGACGAAGATGATCAGGACGATGCCGAAGACGACCGCCAAGCGTCGACGCGAACCTGAACTGTGCGAGTGGTCGTGGGCCATGGGAACCTCCTACACCATCACATTAACATATGCGCATGTCTTTATGAATTAGGATGACGCCAGGTTGGCCCGGGCCGTGACACCGAACACAGAATGCGTACGTGCCCAGCAACGATTGCCGGACGCGTACGCAATCTGTGCGCGTCAATCACACGGGGGATTACTTCTTGCCGGGTCCGCCGTCCCGAGGACCGCCGTCACCCTTCGGCCCGTTCGAACCCGGACCGCTCGAGCCCGACCCACCCGAATCGCCGTCACGTCCATCGCGTCGGCGCAGCGCGTCGGCGATGTAGGCCTGCACGTCGATCCCGGTGGCCTTCTTCACATCATCACCGATATGTGTAAGGTCGAGTTCACCGTTCTCGTCGAGGTAGTCCTTCGGGTCGAAGTTCCCACTCGACCATGCGCTGGGATCCCCCAATCCGGTGGGCTTCGATCCTCCGCGGCCGGAACGACCTTCGCGACCCGACTGGCCGCTGTGGCCCTCGGAGATCTCACCTTCGACGACCTGATCCTGGCCGTCGGCTCCATCGTCTGCAGATTCCGACCCGGCGAAGTCGCCACTGTCATCGAACGTGGTCGAGTCATCGCGGACCCATCCGTTCGCGGACTTCGAGCCGCCCTGGTTCTGAGCCTTGTCGACGAGGTTGCCGAGGTCGATACCGGTCGTCCCGCGCACGACTTCGAGGACCTGAGCGAGGTTGTTCGACACGGAGTTCGCCAGCTTGGACTCTCCGTCAGTTGAGACGATCGAGAGATCCTTGATGTTCGCATACGGCGCGACGAGCTCACCGGCGATGGTCGGCAGAACCTCGAGGACCTTCGACAGCACGGCCGCATCATTGAACTTCTTGTAGGCCTCGGCTTGAGCCTGAAGCGCTCCGGCTTCTGCCTCACCCCGAGCCTTGATCGCATCGGCCTGAGCCTCACCCTCGAGGCGAATGGCCTCGGCGTCCTTCGACCGACGGTGCAGTTCGGCAGCGGCCTCGGCCCGACCCTGGGCTTCGATCTCGTAGGCACGAGCATCGGCTTCCGCCTGCTGACGGTAGCGCTCAGCGTCGGCGGGACGCCTGACCTCGGCATCGAGCTGTTCGGCACGCAGCTCTGCGGCTTCCTTGGCAACCACGCGATCGCGCTCGAGCAGCTTCTGCTTCTCTGCCGCAGCAGACAGCGGACCGGCGTTATCGGCTGCCGCCTGACGCTGATCAGCCTCTTCCTTCAGGGCCGCACGCCGCAGCGCAAGCTGCTGCTGCTGTTCGGCGATGGCCTGATCGGTCAGAGCCTGCTGCTTCTGGGTCGACTCGTTCTGCAGCGCTTCCTCAACGGCCGAGGCACGACCGGCGTTCGCCTCGGCGATGGCGGCATTCTTCGCGACCTCGGCCGCCTGTGGGCGACCCCAGTCCTTCAGGTAGCTGCCCTCGTCTTCGACCGCGGAGATCTGGAACGTGTCGATGACCAGACCCTGGTTGTTCATCGAGTGCGCGGACTCCTCCTGCACCTGGGAGGCGAAGGAGGCCCGATCCTGAATGATCTGCTCGACGGTGAGCGTGCCGACGACGGCGCGCAGAGTGCCGGAGAGGATCTCCGTGCTGTAGGGCTCGATCTGATCCTGCTGATCAAGGAAGCGCTGTGCAGCCTTGCGCACATCTTCCTCGGTGCCGCCGACCTTGACCTGCGCAACACCGTGCAGGCGCAAGGCGATGCCGTTCATCGAGATGCCGTCAATGGCGACCGCGATCTGACGTGAGGACAGCGACAGGAAGAAGGCCTTCTGGACGACCGGGTACACGACCGCGCGACCGCCGATGATGATTCGGCCGGTGCCACCCGAACTGCTGGCGTTCCGGCCGGTGATGATGAGGGCCTCAGACGGGGAGGCGATCTTGATCGAGCGCATGATCACGAAGAACACGATCAGGGCGATGATGACGATGGCGCCGATGACGACGGCGCCCAGGATGAAATCCACTTGGGCCTTTCCGAGATTCTGGATTGGAAGGGACAAGGCGCAGTGGGACCACAGCGCCTGTGGTGTTCATCCTATGCGAGTCTGCTTTTCCTGGACAGACCTGCCGGAGCCCGAGATGGCGCCGGGTTCACTTGCCCCATTCACCGGGAGGGCCGAGAAAGAGCAGTCCGCTGAAGATGGCGATGACCACGATGACTCCTACGCCGATGGCGAGCAGGGGTGTGCGGATTGCCCAGGAGGTGAGTTTCTCGAACCAGTTCCGCGGTGTGCGTCCGTTTGCACCCAGTCCCCAGTCGCCTTCGAGTGCTCCCCTCTTTTCTACGGATCTCTCGAAGGGAATAGTGGCATAGGGAATGATGGCCGACCCCAGGCCCGTGGCGATGCGCTTCTTGCTCCACATCTGCGAGGTTCCCACCCCGATGACGGCGATGACGAAGCAGATGAAGACGAACCCGTGGATTCCGCCGCCGATGCGCACACCGACCTCGGTGACATGTGTGTACTTGAGGATCATGCCGATGATGAGCAGAGTCCAGGTGATGGTCTCAGCGATGGCGAAGGTCTTGAAGAAGAGTTTGGGAGTCACAGCAGACCATTCTGCCTGACCAAGATGGGCAGGTGCTGAAGGACTCCGCTGACTGAGCGAGAGCGTCTCACCACAGCGGAGAGGTCTCCAGACAGAAGATGAATGGGCACGCGGGCCGGTGAACTTTTTCAGTCACCGGCCCGCGTGGTCTGCGGAGGAGGCTCAGGCCTTACGGCGGCGAGCTCCCATGGTCATGATCACACCGAGCAGGATGAGTGCTCCGGCTGAGATCACGAGAGGCAGCGCCTCGTTACCGGTACGCGGGAGGTCTCCCCCACCGTCGCCGGCACCGGGGCCGTCACCTTCGGCGACGACATCGAACGAACCGGTCAGCGGATCTCCGCCCTCACAGTCGACGGTGACATCGTAGGCACCGATGTAGTCATCTGCGGCCGATTTTTCGAGACCGCGCACTCCGAACTTCGCCACGGAATCGGCGTCTGCCGTCGCGGTCTGTTCGAACTTCTCGATCTTTCCGTTCTGCGGATCGACGGTCATCGTCGCGGTCGTGTCGGCGGTGCAGCCGGCAGCCGCGACCTGGACGCCGGTCTTTCCGACGAAGTCATCCACTTCGATCGTCTTCGGATCGATGTTCAGGCTGCGCTCGCTCGGGTCATCGGTCGGATCGTCCGTCGGACCGTCAGTCGGGTCGTCCGTAGGGTCGTCCGTCGGAGGATCCGTGGGATCGGTCGGAGGATCCGTCGGGTCGGTCGGAGGATCGGTCGGCTCGTCCACCAGGTCATAAGCCAGCGTGTGGACCGCGAAGCCGATTGCAGGAGCGAAGATGCCAACGGACTCCTTGCTCACGTTCTCGATCGTGTCGGTGGGCTGGTGGTAGTTCGTGTCATGCTTGTCGCCGACCGTACCACCGAACCACTCTGCTTCCTGCTCGGTCTTCGTGCCATCGGCACCTGAGAACAGTCCGCTGGCAGGAATGCCGTTGTCGATGAACGCCTGGTAGTCAGAGCGTCCCGAGAAGTCCGTTCCGACATTGGGCTGATCGATATCGGCGAAGTAGTCGGTGAAGATCTCTTCCAGCTCCGCCGAGCCCTCGGGTACGTTGACCCCATCTGGGATCGGCACATCGGAGCCGTCGGAGTCGAGGGTGCCGACGATGTAGTTGTCGGATCCGATCATGTCGAAGTTCATGTACGACTTGACCTTCGACAGCTCTGCTTCACCGAGGTTCTCCACGTAGTGGGTCGAGCCGACGAGTCCGACCTCTTCGGCTGCCCACCAGCCGAAGCGGATGGCGTTGTCAGCTTCGGTCGGCTGCTCGGCCAGTGCCTCTGCGCTGGCCAGCAGTGCGGCCGATCCCGAACCGTTGTCGTTGACTCCTGGCCCTTCGGCGACGCCATCAAGGTGAGCGCCGAACATCTGGACGTTGTCGTGGTCGCCGGCCTTGGTTTCGGCGATGACGTTCCAGGTCGTCGAGGTGGTGTATTCGGTCTCGAGCGTGAAGTCCGCCAGCAGCGGCTCGCCCTCGGCCGCGCCCTCGATCTTGGTCAGCAGGTCATTGCCGATGTTGTAGCTGACACCGACGGTGGGTGCGCCGTTCTCGACACGTTCGCCGAGGGTGGCGTTGAGTGTCTCATCGGGTGCGGAGGTGTCGTTGTTGTAGAGGATGACCGCTGCGGCTCCGGCGTCCGTGGCCGCTTGGGTCTTCTCCCCGAAGGAGCAGGTGCCGCGTGCGACGAGGACGAGTGCACCCTCTGCGCTGTCGTCGAAGTCACTGGCAGCACAGCCGAGCTGACCGCCGGCCAGATCGCTGTAGTCATCATCGACCGGCAGCGCCACAGGCAGATCGGTCAGCGGCTCGTCGGTGCCCTCGGTGTAACTGGCCGGGGTGGCCTCGAGATCTTCGCCGTCCACATTGACAGCGACCTCGCCGAATGTCTGGTTGTCGACCTCGAAGGCCTGACGTTCGACGTCGAAGGCACCGGTGGCCTCGAGCGTCTGCTCGACGTACTCAACGGACTCCTCATAACCGGGCGTTCCCAACGCGCGGAATCCCTCATCAGCGTGGGAAGTCGAGATGTCAGAGATCTTCTGCAGATGTTCCATCACGGCGTCGCCTGTGACGCCCATGTCGGTGTGCTCGGTCGGTCCCGCGTTCCCGGCGGCCAAGGCCGGACTGAATCCGCCGAGAGCCAGACCGGTGGCAGCGGTGACCGCCAACCAGGTTTTAGTACGCAACTTCATGGAGTTCCTTTCGCTCCTCAGGTGCCAGACGAACCACGATTGCCATTCGCGCACGACTGCGAGCGGACATCTCTGACCGCGTCCGGTCATCGACCGAACGTCACCCACGGGGTAATCGCAGCACACGAATAGCTGAGCGCGAACCGGAGGCACCGACGCTGTCAGAAATTCACTACAGCAGCGGTGCCAACCTGTCGAACTCAAGGGGAAGCTTGATTCTCACGTTTCGCGATGACTTCGTCATTGGTAACGAAATACATACATCTATAACGAAACGGTGACACAACTCACATTGAGCTTTAATCTAGTCCATCCCCTGGATGATTGAGGTAACGAATCGATAACAACCAATACTTAGTCGATTGCGCAAGTGTTGAATTCAGGCGTAGAATCAGACCAGTGATGAACAACGAGTCAACAGCCCCCGAAGCGCGACCTGAGCCCGATCACAGGACCGTCAGACGCTGGCAGAGATACCTGGCCAATGAGCGCCTCGAGGAGCGCGTCTATCGCAATCTGGCCGACCGCCGCTCGGGCGAAGATCGGGAGATCCTGCTGGCCCTGGCCACCGCCGAGTCCCGGCACCAAGAACACTGGATCGACCTCCTCGGCGAGCATGCGCACAAGAAGCGGACCCCCGATCTGCTCACCCTGAGCCTCGCGTTCCTGGGACGACTCTTCGGCTCGGTCTTCGTTCTCGCGCTGGCACAGCAATCGGAGACGAGCTCGCCCTATGACGACGAGGAGGCGGCGTCGGCAGAGATGGCCGCCGATGAGCGGATCCACGCCGAGGTCGTCCGTGCTCTCGCCGCCCGTTCCCGAGCCCGCCTGTCAGGAAATTTCCGCGCAGCGGTCTTCGGCGCCAACGATGGGCTCGTATCCAACCTCGCACTCGTCCTCGGTGTGGGCGCTGCGGGCGTGGGCAACCACGTCATTCTCCTCACCGGTGTCTCCGGCCTGCTTGCCGGGGCCCTGTCTATGGCGGCCGGAGAGTACATCTCCGTGCGCTCCCAGCGCGAGCTTCTCGATGCTTCAACTCCCGACCCCGAATCACGCCACGCAATCGCCGATCTCAACATCGACGCCAACGAACTCGCCCTCGTCTTCCGCGCCAGGGGAATGGATTCCCCCGAGGCCGATGTCCGGGCACATAAGACGATCGCCGCGGCCAAGAACAAGAAGGCACCACAGCTGCCCAACCTCGATGCGGGTGTCGACCGTGACGAACTGGGCACGGGACTGGGTGCCTCGCTGTCGAGCTTCGGCTTCTTCTCCTCGGGCGCGCTCATCCCGATCCTCCCCTACATCTTCGGCCTGTCCGGGCTGCCCGCCGTGTTCGTCTCCGCCGGACTCGTCGGCATCGCACTCCTCTTCACCGGCGGCACGGTCGGCCTGCTCTCGGGAACTGCTCCGGGACCGCGCGCACTGCGCCAGCTCGCCGTGGGATTCGGTGCTGCTGCGGTGACCTATGCTCTCGGCCTCCTCTTCGGCGTCAGCGCAGGCTGAGCGCAGCAGCGGCTCGGCGCAGATTTTCTGAGAACCTAGACTGTCGGTATGACCGATGCACTTGTCCTCATCGACCCTGCCGCATCCACCGTCGAGGTGGCCGATCTCGGCGCACCCCAGCTTCCCGTCACTGACCTGTCGGCTCACCGCGGAGACGGCATCTTCGAGACCGTTCTCGTGCGCATCGGCGACGAGGTGACCGTGGTGTCTCGCAATCGTCATTTCGAACGGTTCTGCGCCTCCGCCTCGGCGCTGGGCCTGCCCGAACCGGAACCGGAACTATGGGATCGCGGACTCGACACCGTGATCGCCGAGGTGCGGGCGGCCGATCCGAACCTCACCGAGGTCGGGGTCCGCTACGCACTGTCACGCGGAGCGCAGAACCCAGACGGCAGTCAGACTCCGCGCGGCTGGGCGTTCAACGTTCCCGTCGATGAGAAGATCACGCACGCTCGGGCAGAGGGGATCTCCGCCGTCAGCCTCGACCGCGGCTACGATGCCTATCTCGGAACCAAGGCACCCTGGCTGCTCATCGGGGCCAAGACCCTGTCATACGCCGTCAACCAGGCCGCCGGCAGGTATGCGGCCACGCAGGGCGCCGACGAGGCCCTCTTCGTCTCCCATGACGGCGTCGTCCTCGAAGGCCCGACGTCCAACCTCATCATTCGCCGAGGTGACCGCCTCCTCACGCCGAATCCGGAAGCGGGTCTGCTCTCGGGCACAACCCAGCGCCTGATCTTCGATCATGCCGCAGAACTCGGGTTCAGCACCGAATACGCCGACCTCGGTTTGAATGACGTCATCACTGCCGATGGCGCTTGGTATGTGTCCTCGATGCGCACTGCGGTGACGCTCAATGAGGTGGACGGGAACCCGATCACGCGCGACGAAGAGCTGACAGCTCAGCTGCAATCGCTGATCAAGGCTGGCTGACGCCATCGACAGGGCCTGGAGCGGGGTGCGCTGTAGGACTGGGCGTTGCGGGGTGACCTGCGACAGACGATTTCGCTGCCGGAGACTGAGACGGCACGATCACTGTCAGGACCAGTGCGAGAATGCATGCGCCGCAGCCGGTGAACCACAGGATCCAGAAGATGTCGGCGAGCAGCGGGAACAGTCCGAGGATGAAATTCAGCGCGCCGAAGGCAAACAGTCCGGTGATGACCGCGACTTTCCATCTGGTGAGCATTGAGGCTCCTCTCCTGCGCTGAAGCTTCAATCTATCGGTCGCGGCAGTCGCGCACATCCCTCAAAAGTATGAAGTTCTGGCTCCTGCGTAAGAAAGGGTCTCCTGCGCTAGTGTGGACACGTACGGATTCGCACCTCAGCGATATCTGCGCGACGCAGAAGCGTCGCAGGCACAACGTCTAACGAAAGGACACGAGCATGGGAAAGCTCGCTTGGCAGGTCATCGGCGTCGGAGCGCCCATCGTGGCAGCATTCGCGGCTCGTAAGGTGTTGACCTTCGCTTGGGAGAAGTCGACCAAACGTCCCGCTCCGAACAACCCAGTCGATGATGAGATCTCGATGTCCGAGGCTCTGGCCTGGACCATCGTCTCCGGTGTCGGTGTCGCAGTGGCTCAGCTCGTCGTGCAGCGCGTTGCCGCCAGCACCGTGCGCAACAGCTTCGGCGACGACGCTCTGCCCAAGAAGTTCCGCAAGCAGATCGAAGAAGGCGTCGACTGATCAGTCGGTCCCCGCTGACACTTCAGCCGTAGAGTTCGTCGATCACCCCGACCAGATCTGCCACGGCGATCTGGCCGGGTGCCGACGGCTCACCCAGTTGTGCAAACGTTGCGCAGCTGCCGAAATCTGGGCCCATGATCCGACTGGTACGGCCCAACTGCCCCATCGAGATCCCGAGCACGGGTATGTCCAGAGTCGCTTCTGCTCGAGCCGTGGCTCCCAGCAGCTCGGCGACATCGGCACTGCTCGTGGGCATCATTGCAATCTTCGCCACGTCCGCTCCGGCCGCAGCCATCGCGGTGAACGTGGCACCCATCGCCTCCGCCGAGTCCGTCCCCGCGAAATTGTGGTGCGAGGCAACCACTGAGATTCCCAAGTCATGCGCTGCCTCGATGAGACGAGCCGCACCGTTGCGCTCGATCTCGACGTCGAGTGCCCATGTGGTTCCCGCACTCCGCTTCGCCGGCTCCGGCAGTTCGGCCTCTTCGGCAAGCCCGGAGATGACTGCCCTCAGAACCTCCGTGTAGACGTCTTCGCCCACCTCGGCCTGCCCGCCTTCGAACCCCGTCCGCAACGTCATGAGGACCGGAAGCCCTGCCCTGGTCACATACGGTGCCAGGTTCAGGACAGCCTCGGCGAGGACCCGGGGCTCCATCTCGGCAGACTCCGCGGTTGCAGCCGCGTTGGAATCAGTATTTTGCGCGCTCGTGACAGCGGCGATCACGGTATCGATGCGCCATTCGATGACGTCAACGGCACCGGCATCGGCAACGGCCCCGCACTGCCGGGCGATCTCATCGGCCGCAGTTGCCTGAACGGGAACGATGATGGCCGGTCGCCGCGGGTTCGCAGCCGCCGGCGTCGCTGCTGGCGTGGACGAGTCGACAGCCGTACGGTCATCTGCGGCATCATTGAGGAACGGCAATTGCTTCATGGCCCAAGCCTAGGTGCTCGGGCCGGCGCACCAGTGAAGAGGAACACCACGTGGAGACTAGGGACCAGCTCACCATCACCGCTCGTGACGGCTTCCCACTCGAGATCCAGGTCAGCGGGCCGCTTGAGGCACCGGCTCTGCTGCTCCTCCAAGGGCAGTCGAGCTCCCATCGCTGGTGGGACGAGCTGCGCGCGGACTTCGAACCGCAGTTTCGCACCGTCACCTTCGACTACCGCGGCACCGGCGGCAGCCGTGGCGAACTGACCGATCTCTCGACTGCGAGCTTCGCCGCTGATGCCGCCGAGGTTCTCGACCATCTCGGAATTGCCCGCGCTGCCGTCTACGGAACATCGATGGGCGGGCGTATCGCTCAGATGCTGGCGCTGGATTTCCCCGAGCGCGTCGGCGCACTTGCCCTGGGATGCACGACCCCCGGGGGTCCGAACTCGGTCAAACGCCCTCGTGAGGTGGGCCAGTCTCTGGCGCGGCTGCGCGGTCGCGAACATACCCAGTACCTGTTCTCGCTGTTCTATACCCCGAATTGGACCGTGGCTCCCAGGTACAGCAAACTGCTCGGCGACGACACGATGACCGCCCAGGAATCCGCTGCCCACCTGCGCATCAGCGCCCATCACAATGCCTGGGAACGTCTGCCGGAGATCACCGCGCCAACACTCATCGTCCACGGCGACGACGATCTCATGAATCCCGTCGACAATGCTCATCTGCTGCACGAGCGCATAGCGGACTCCCGGATCCTCATCTGCCCTGGTGGTTGGCATGGCTTCTTCGAAGAGTTCGCCGAGGTGGTCAACCCCGAGATCCTCGGATTCCTGAGTACCTCTGCTGCACGGCCGCATCTCGCTTGAGAGCTGACAGCCTCTTTCACCATCAACAATCCGCATTGTGTAACAAATCGGATAAGGCCATACGTATATGCCTCAAGAGCAGTTTGTAACAATCAAGTAACGCATGATTTTACATCGCCCCAGGTCAAAGCGGTCGTCAAGTTCACCACTCCGTGATCTTTCGACAAAGCTACTGCCGAAAATTCTGAACAAAACTACAATGAGAAGTGAGATATCCGTGTGCGGTGAGGCGAGTGAGCGATCGACCCAGTTCGGATCGACCACCGCCGTACTGCAAAACGGGGGTGAAGCCTCTCGTTCTTGCGGAGAGTCAAGAATGCAAGGAGGAAGCACGTGAGCGTTGTCAAGGCGACAAACGTCTACAAAGTCTTCGGAAAGCGCCAGAACGAGGTCGTCAAGCGACTCGAAGAGGGTGCCGACCGTGACGATCTGACCAAACTCGGAACGGCCGCGGTCATCGACGCGAGTTTCGACGTCCAAGAGGGCGAGATCTTCGTCGTCATGGGGCTATCCGGCTCGGGCAAGTCAACCCTGATTCGCACACTCAATGGCCTGTGGGCTCCAACATCAGGTTCGGTCGAAGTGCTCGGCACCGACATCGCCAAGGTCGACGCTGCGGCCTTGCGCAAGGTGCGCAGCGAACACATCTCCATGGTCTTCCAGCACTTCGCACTGCTGCCACACCGCACGGTCCGCGACAATGCCGCCTACGCCCTCGAAATCCGTGGAATCGCGAAGGCGGAGCGAGACAAAGCAGCTGACCGCTGGCTCAAGGCTGTCGGTCTCGACGGGTGGGGTGACAAATACCCTGAGCAGCTCTCCGGCGGCATGCAGCAGCGCGTCGGCCTGGCCCGCGCACTTGCCGCTGAAACAGACATCCTGCTCATGGATGAGGCATTCTCTGCCCTCGACCCGCTCATCCGACGTGAGATGCAGGAACAGCTCATCGAACTTCAGGGCGAGCTCAAGAAGACCATCATCTTCATCACCCACGACCTCAACGAGGCGATGTTCCTCGGCGACCGGATCGCAGTCATGCGCAACGGACGCATCGTCCAGGTCGGCACCCCGGAGGATATTCTCACTGACCCGGCCAACGACTACGTCGCCCAGTTCGTCCACGATGTCGATCGGGCACGTGTGCTGACTGCCAACAACGTCATGGAGAAAGCACGTCAGACCGTGAGCAGTCACAACGGTCCCCGCGTCGCGCTGCGCACCATGCGCGAACACAATGCCTCGGGCGTGTATGTCACAGACAGGGACCGGAAGTTCCTCGGTCTCGTCAGCGACCGCGACTGCCTCGAGCACATCCGGCGAGGAGCCACCTCTCTCGACGAGATCATCAAGCCGGTCGCCCACCCCGCTTCTCAGGACGACCTGCTCATCGATCTCTTCCTTCCGTCCTCGGAAATGCCTCTGCCCGTGCCCGTCACCGATGCCGACGGCGACCTTGTCGGCGTTGTGCCTCGGGCCACCCTGCTTGCCGCACTCGGCAACCAGAACGGCAACGATGAGCAGCCGACGGATGCCTCGGTCGACGACTGGCCAGAGCCCGTCGACACCGGCATCATCGATCAGGTGCTCGCCGAGGCTGATGATTCGGTTTCACCGCAGACCGCCGGCGAAAGGAGTGAGCGCTGATGGAGAACATCAGAATTCCCATCGGGGCCTGGGTCGATACCGCGTTCGACTGGCTCAAAGAAAACGTCGCGTGGTTCTTCGACGCCGTGACCTGGCTGTTCAACTTCTTCATCGAGATCCTCACCGATGTGCTCGTCGACCTTCACCCTCTCGTCATCATCGTTCTGCTGGCACTCATCGGCTGGGTGCTGCGGTCCTGGCAGATGGCTCTGGGCACGGTGATCACGATGTTCTTCATCATGACTATGGACCAATGGGTGGCTTCCATGCAGACGCTGGCTCTTGTCCTCATCGCCGCCGTGATCGCCGTCATCATCGCCGTACCAGTGGGCATCCTCGCCGCGCGCAACGACGCGGCGTCAACGGTCATCAAACCGGTGCTCGACTTCATGCAGACGATGCCGTCCTTCGTCTACCTCATCCCTGCGGTCACCTTCTTCGGCATCGGCGTCGTTCCCGGTCTCGTGGCAACTGTGATCTTCGCACTGCCACCGGGCGTGAGGTTCACGGAGCTCGGCATCCGCGGAGTCGATTCGGAGACTGTCGAAGCAGGACAGTCCTTCGGCGCGACACCCGGACAGATCCTCAGAGGCGTTCAGCTGCCCCTCGCCACGCCGACGATCATGGCCGGCATCAACCAGGTAATCATGCTCGCACTGGCCATGGCTGTCATCGCCGGAATGGTCGGCGCCGACGGACTCGGAAAAAACGTCGTCGAGGCGATCGCCACCCAGAACCTGCCGCTCGGAGTCGAAGCCGGACTCGGCGTGGTGATCATCGCGGTCTATCTCGATCGCGTCACCGCAGCCCTGGGCAATGCAAAGGACTACCCGAGTTCGCTCATCGCGGGAATGCGTCGCCGCGCCGCAAACAAAAAGGCGGCGGCAACCGCCTGACCTGATGGACTATCCAGCCTGAATTGTCGATCACTAGAGAAAAGGAACACACAATGAAGAGAAGATTCCTCACCACATTCGTCGCAGGAGTGGCAGCTCTTGGCCTTGCTCTGACCGGTTGCTCGCAGGAAGCAGCGAAGGACGACGGCAGCGGCGGCGGAGACAAGGGCGACATCAAGCTCGGCTATGTCACCGGCTGGACCGACGGTCAGAGCATCTCGCTCCTGCTCGAAGATCAGCTCGGAAAGATGGGCTATAACGTCGAGACCGAGACCTTCAACGACGCTGCCGTCTTGTATGCCGGTGTCGCCAACGGCGATATCGACATGTATCCGTCCTCGTGGCCCGAAGTCACACACAAGCAGTACATCGACGAGTACGGCGACAAGCTCGAAGATCTCGGCGCCTACTACGACAATGCTGTGCTGACGATCGCGGTGCCGAAGTATATGAAGGACATCAATTCGATCGAAGACCTCAAGGGCAAGGGCAAGGACTTCGACGGGAAGATCATCGGCATCGAGCCCGGTGCTGGTCTGACCGCCGCCACCAAGAAGATGATTCCCGAGTACGGCTTGGACAAGGAGTACGAACTCGTCACGTCTTCGACCGCTGCCATGCTCACCGAGCTCGGCAACGCGACCGACGCGGACAAGGACATCGTCGTCACCCTGTGGCGGCCGTTCTGGGCCAACAACGCGTACCCGGTCAAGGATCTCAAAGATCCCAAAGGTGCCATGGGCGAACCTGAGAAGCTGCACTTCACTGCAACCAAGGGCTTCAGTGATGAGTTCTCAGACGCCGCTGACTATGTCGGCAAGGTCAAGATGAACGATAAGCAATACGGCGATCTCGAGGACCTCGTTGTCAACAAGTACAAGGACGAGGGAGAAAAGGCCATCGCCGAGTGGCTCAAGAAAAACCCGGACGCCTACGAAGGTGAGCTTCCTGACGAAGAGAAGTGATTCACTCTTCGCGGCTACACCTCTGATTGTCTGAATCAGCGAGAGGCCCCCGGCTCGATCCGCGAGCCGGGGGCTTCTCGTCGCTGGCGGGCACGTCGCAGCCGGAGTGACATACTCATGCGCTAGCTTTGTTCCAGTGGCATCCGCAGATAGGAGAGATTGATGGTGACGAGATCCGACCAGTCCGGTCCTGCTCCTGCCGGCAAAGCCGCCGATGAAACATACTGGGTGTCGCAGGCCGTCACGTCGCCGATCGGCCCGATCACGCTGACCGGCGACGGAATCGCGATAGTCCGGGTCGAATGGCGTGATTCCGAACCCGATCCGAACGATTCCGAAGGGTCTGCCGACCACCCCACGAATTCAGCAACGGCAAAGGACCCGATCACGAGCGCGGCAGTCGACCAGCTCCGGCGGTACTTCGAGGGCCAACTCATCGACTTCGACCTTCCGATTAGCTTCGGTCACATCTCCGATGTCGCCACAGCGGTGCTGACCACACTCGCCAAGTCGGTCGAATACGGCAGCACGGTCACCTATGGAGAACTCGCTGATCGCAGCGGCACGGGAATACCCGCCCGTGCCGTCGGAGGCATCATGGGACTCAATCCGCTTCCGATCATTGTGCCCTGCCACCGGGTGGTCGCCAGTGATGGCCTGGGCGGATACTCCGGCGGCCTGCCAGGCAGAGGCCTCGAGACCAAACGCTGGCTGCTTGAGTTCGAGGATGCTCTGCCCCGGCCGCTGTTCTGAGGCCGACCGTTCTACACATTGGGACGATGCTCTTTGCGAAGAGCATCGTCCCAATGTGTAGAAGTCGAACAGAGAATGTGGTTATATGGCACTACAGTATTTTGTGATCACATCGTTGATGTGTGAGCCGAAATCACTGTGTGACCACGAGTTCGACTCGATTCCGGGCGGACTCGATGAAGTGATCAGCTGCTACGAAGAGGTATGAACTGATGAAGTCTCGCGCTCTCAACACCGCCCTCGCTGCCTGTGCCGCGCTCGGCCTCGCTCTGACCGGATGCTCCCAGGAGGCAGCTAAGGATTCGGGCTCGGACGGTGACAAGGGAAAGCTCACCATCGGCTACATTTCGTCGTGGACGGACAGCCTCAGTACGGCCTTTCTGCT